>CAMLFP010000343.1 GCA_946479335.1 uncultured Archangium sp. | reverse complement strand
CGCGCGCGAACTGGAGGCGTTGTGCGCGCGCGAATGAACGGGCCGGTGTGTTGCTGGGTGCTCCAGACATTCGCCGCCCGGATCCTCGCTCGCGCGGCGTTGGTGCTCGACGCGCGGAGCCTCTCCGCATGATGCGCAAGGTGCCTGATGCGGCATGGCTGGCGCTGGCGTTCCTCGCCTCGCGCGCGGTGCTGCTCGCGTGCGGGCTTCACTTCAACTTCGGCCTCGACTGGTTCGTGTTGCCCGACCCGGTGTACCTGCGTGACGACCTGGTGCGCACGCTGTGGAACTTCCACTCGTTCCCTCCCGGGTGGGCCGCGCTCACCGGCGTGTTGTTGAAGCTGTCGCCGGAGCACACCGCGGTGCTCGCCCAGGCGGTCTTCATCGGGCTGGGCCTCCTGTTGACGCTCTCGCTGTTCTCGCTCGCGCGCCTCATCGGCCTCTCGCGCGGTGGGGCGATGGCGCTGGCGCTGGGCTTCTCGCTGACGCCGCCGGCGCTCTACTTCGAGAACCTCTACCACTACGAGTTCATCGTCACCGCGCTGCTGACGTGGTCGGCGGTGCTGTTCCACCGCGCGTTGCGCGCGCAGTCGGCGCGGGCGTGGGCCGGCTTCTTTGCGGTGTGCGCGGCGCTGGGCTTCTTCCGGAGCATGATGCCGCTCTCCTGGTTCCTGCTGGTGGCCGGGTTGGCGGTGCTCCTCGCGCGCCGCGCGCGGAAGCAGGTGTTGCTCGGCGCGTTGCTGCCGCTGGTCGCGTTGCTGGGCCTCTCGCTGAAGAACCTCGTGGTGTTCGGCGTGTTCGGCGCGCACACGCAAGACGGCAACCTGCTGATGGCCACCGCTGACCAGTTGCCCGACGACGTGCACCGCGCGTGGGAGGCGGAGGGGAAGCTCTCGCACTTCGGCAAGAGGCCCTTCGCCGGGCCGCGCACGTTCCTTCCCTCTTTCTCTGACGAGCCGCAGTGGTCGCACCCCACGCTCACCGACCTCGAGCGGCCCAGCTTCGGGAGCCCCAACTTCAACCACTGGGTGTTCCTGCGGGTGAACGCAGAACGTCGGCGCGATGTGCTCGCGTACCTGCGCGAGTACCCCGGCGCCTTCCTGGAGCGCGCGTGGAACCTTGGCCTCCGCGCGTCGCTCTCGCCCAGCACCCGCTGGCACCCGCGCACCGGCACGGCCGCCAGCCCGCACTTCGAACATCGCCAGGTGCTGGGCGCGTGGGAGGACCTGTGGAACCGCTTCGTCCACGAGTCATTCTTCGCGCCTGTCGGGCTCTATGCGTTGCTGCCCGTGGGGTTGCTGTGGGCGGCGTGGCGCGCGCGGCGGCTCCTGGCTGCTGACGATGACGCGCAGCGCGCGCTCGGCGGCTGGTGGTGCTTCGTGCTTGCACAGGTGCTGTGGGTCGGCGCGTTGATGTCTGCGGCGACGGTGGGCGAGCACGCGCGGTACCGCTTCGTCATCGAAGCCTTCCTCTGGCTGCTGATGGCCGGCGCCGTCTCCGACCTCGTCTCGCGGTTGAGGCGGCGGCGAGCGCAGGCCTAGGGTCGGGCCATGGTCTCGGCGTTGGTGTTGTCGGTGCAGTTGATGACGGCGGACCCCGCGTTGATGCCGCCACCGCAGCCGGTGAAGTTGCTCCCGGTATGGGCGCCGGCGGCCGTGGGTGGCGCGACCCAGACGCTCGCGGTGTTGACGCTCATCGGGGTCGACTCGCTGCGCCGCTGCCCCGCGGTCACGAAGGATCCGTGCCTCTTCGGGTTCAACTTCCAGCTCGGGCTCTTCATCTCCGCGGTCGCGATTCACGCGGTGGTGGCCATCTCCACCGGTGTCCTCGGCATCATCAACGCCGTGCGCGTCGGTGAGGCGAAGAAGAAGCCGCCTCCGGTCACCTTCGACGGCGTCGCGTTCCACTTCTAGAAAATGAAACGGGCCGGCCCTTTGGAGGCCAGCCCGTCACCATCAGTCTGCGACCCGCTTCAGCGCAGGGCGATGAGGCCCGCGACCAGCAGCGAGACGACCGACATCACCTTGATGAGGATGGCGATGCCCGGGCCAGAGGTGTCCTTGAACGGGTCGCCGACCATGTCGCCGACCACCGCGTTCTTGTGCACGTCGGAGCCCTTCTTGTAGCCAGCCAGCTTGCCCTTCTCGATGTACTTCTTGGCGTTGTCCCAGGCGCCGCCGGCGTTCGCCATGTAGAGCGACATCGTCGCGCCGACCGCGAGCGCGCCCGCGAGCAGACCAGCGAGCGCCGCGGGCCCGAGCAGGAAGCCGACCACCGGAGGCACCACCACCGCCACCAGGCTGGGGAGGATCATCTCGCGCAGCGCGGCCTGGGTCGCGATGTCGACGATCTTCTTGGGCTGCGGCTCCGCCTTGAGCTCCATCAACCCGGGGATCTCTTTGAACTGCCGGCGGATCTCCTCGACGATGGCGCCCGCGGCCTTGCCGACGGCGAGCATGGTCGACGCGCCGACGATGAAGGGCAGCATCGAGCCCAGCAGCAGGCCGATGAGCACCCGCCCGTCGGTGATGAGCAGCTGAATCGCCGGCACGCCCGCGACCTCACGCGCGTGGTTCACTTCCATGTTGAAGGCCGCGAACAGCGCGATGACCGTCAGCGTCGCCGAGCCGATGGCGAAGCCCTTGCCGATGGCCGCCGTGGTGTTGCCGACCGCGTCGAGCTCGTCGGTGATTTCACGCACCTCGGGGCCCAGGCCCGACATCTCGGAGATGCCGCCCGCGTTGTCGGAGATGGGGCCGTACGCGTCGACCGTCATCACCACCGCGGTGCCGCCCAGCATGCCCACCGCCGCCAGCGCGATGCCGTACAGGCCCAGCTGCACGTCGGAGATGAACGCCACGCCCGCCACCACCAGCATGGGGATGGCGACCGACTCCATGCCGACGGCGAGGCCGCGGATGAGGTTGGTGCCCGCGCCCGTGATGGACGCTTCCGCGATGCGCGCCACCGGCGTCGACGACGTGTAGTAGTCGGTGACCAGGCCGATGATGGCGCCGCCGAACGCGCCCGCCGCCAACGAGATGGTCACGCCCTGCGTGATGCCGAAGATGGGCATCAGCACCGCCGAGACGATGGTGAGGATGACCGGCGGCACGATGAGGCCCAGGCGCAGCACGGTGGCCGGCGGCATCGACTTGAGCGCGCGCGACACGAAGATGGTGATGAGCGAGACCACGATGCCCAGCGCCGAGAGCACCACCGGCACCACCACGCCCGCGGCGCGGTTCGCCGTCGCGGCGCCACCGGTGAGCAGCTGCGGCACGCCGGTCAGCGGCGCGGTCAGCGCGATGGCCATGGCCGAGACGATGGCGGCGATCATCGACTCGTAGATGTCGGCGCCCATGCCGGCCACGTCGCCCACGTTGTCGCCCACGTTGTCGGCGATGACGCCCGGGTTGCGCGGGTCGTCTTCGGGGATGTTCTCGATGACCTTGCCCGCGATGTCGGAGCCGACGTCAGCGGCCTTGGTGTAGATGCCGCCGCCGATGCGCGCGAACAGCGCGATGGACGACGCACCCACCGCGAACGCGTGGATGATGTTGGAGAAGTGCGCGTCTTCCTTGAAGACCGCGTACAGCACGCCGATGCCGATGATGCCGAGGCCCGCGACCGCGAGGCCCATCACCGCGCCGCCGTCGAGCGCCACCAGGAAGGCGTTGGCCTTGTTGCCCGTCTTCGCGGCCTGCGAGGTGCGCACGTTGGCGAAGGTCGCCGCCTTCATGCCGATGAAGCCCGCCAGCAGCGAGAGGAAGGCGCCCAGCACGAAGCACCCCGCGGGGACCCAGCCGAGGCTGAAGCCCACCAGCGCGAAGACCACCGCGATGAACACCGCCAGCACCTTGTACTGGCGCGTCAAGAAGGCCATCGCGCCCTCGCGGATGTAGCCCGCGATGCGGTTCATGGTCTCATCGCCGCCAGGCAGGCCCTTCACCCGGAAGTAGAAGACGGCAGAAACGAGGAGGCCGACCGCGCCGATGACGACGGGGGCGTAGGCCCAGAACTGAGACTGAATCGAATTGAATTCCATGTTGGAAAAACCCGCAGTGATTTTGCTTTCTTCGGGAAGGCGGCGCGCTTAGCACACGGCCTTCGAGGCGCAACGCAAAGCGGGCGGCAAGGGCGTGGAGCTCCTCACGGAGTGGCGCATGAGCAGTGAAGTACGCGTGTTGATCATCGACCCGGATACGGCCGCCGCCCAGAAGCTCGGCCTCGCGCTCGACAGCGCCGGCTTCTCCGTCACGTGGTGCAGTTTCGCTCCGACTGAAGTTGTTGATGCGGTCCGCGACTTCAACCCGTCGCTGCTGCTGGTGCGCTCCGAGGTGTCGTCGCCGCAGCTGGCCGCGCTGTTGGTGCGCGTCGAAGGCAAGCCGCTGCCGGTGGTGCTGCTGTGCAAAGACCTGAGCGAGCAGCGCTTCACGAAGGCGTGGCGCTCCGGCGTGGTGGAGCTGTTGCCCGAGCCCTTCAGCGGCCGCGCGCACCTCGCGAAGCTGCGGGCGCTCCCCGACGAGCTCTCGTCGCGCACCGGCGAGCTGCTGGGCCGCGGCGTGCGCGAGCTGAACGAGGCGCTGACGCACTTCATGCGCACGCGGCGCACCGGCGCGCTGGAGGTCGGTGACGACGCGGTGGCGTACTTCACGCGCGGGGTGCTGCGCGGTGCGCACATGCGCGAGTTCACCGGCCAGGCGGCGCTCGCCGCGATGGTGCGGGAAGACACCACGTGGGTCTTCACCGAGGGCAAGGAGCCCACCGCTGACGAGCTCGCCGGGTTGACCGACGCGCCCGCGGCGCAGCAGCCCGGCGGCCGCGTGCAGGCGCACTCGCCGCTGATGTCGAACGTGCACGCGGCGCCCCCGCGCACCGCGCAGTCGGCCACCTCGCTGCCGGCGGTGACCTCCGCGCCGCCGCCCGCCACGTCGCCCGCGAGTGACCCCGACGCCGCGAAGACGCCCATTCTCTTCGTCGATGACGACGCGGCGGTGGTGCAGCTGCTCTCGAGCTACTTCATGAAGAAGGGCTACCCGGTGGCCACCGCCAACGACGGCGTGGAGGCGATGACGCAGATGGCGAGCCGGCCCTTCGAGATCGTCATCGCCGACCTCAACATGCCGCGGATGGACGGCTGGGGTTTCTTGCGGCTGGTGCGCGAAGACCTCCGCACGCACGAGACGCCGGTGGCGCTGTTCTCGGCGCACGACGGCTACCGCGACCAGCTGCGGCTCACCCAGGCGGGCGCACAGGCGTACTTCCCGAAGACGATGCGCATGGCCGCGCTCGAGGTGCAGATCAAGGAGCTGTGCGAGCCGCGCCGGCGCTTCATCCGCCTCATCGAGACCGAGGGCGGCATCGAGTTCGACTTCGGCAAGCTGGGCCCGCAGTGGACGTTGAAGGCGCTCACCATCAACGGCTTCACCGGGCAGCTCGACGCGCGCGACGAGTGGGCGAACTGGACCATCTGGTTCGAGAAGGGCCGGCTGGTGCAGTGCACCGCGCGCATGGGGCCGACGCTGCTCTCGAGTGACCAGGCGCTCGGCAGCTTCCTCACCTCGCGTCACGCGGAGGGCGGGTTGAACCGCGGCATCTCCGCGCCTGACGAGGGCTTCGGCGGGCAGACCACCGCGCAGGTGCTGGCGCGGCTGGTGCCGTGGCTCAACGACGAACAGAAGCGCGCAGCCGAAGGGCAGCTCGCCCGGGCGCGCGCGTTGACGGTGAACATGGAGCTCTACCGCCTGTTCCAGACCGTCGGGCCGCCGGCGTGGCAGCCGATGGTGAAGCTGCTGTGTGAAGACAAGCTGACGCCCGCGCAGGTCATCGCGCAGCTCCGCGTCACGCCGCTCGAGGTGGCGACGGTGGTGAAGGAGCTGCTCCGCCGGGGCGTCGCGTCACTCGCCGCCTGAACAGCCTCGGGGCGCGTGAGCGATTGCGCCACCGCCCGGGGGACGTTACGCACTCCCCCGACGTGGCTGACGACGGCTCCAACTTCTCCAAAGGTCGCTTCTCCCGCCTGGCGAAGCTGGCGTCGATGTCGGCGAAGCTGTCGTCCGACGTCGTGTCGCGCGGCGTGAAGAAGCTGCGCGGCGACGACGAGGGCTCGC
>CAMLFP010000342.1 GCA_946479335.1 uncultured Archangium sp. | reverse complement strand
CGCGAGCAGGCAGATGAGCACCGAGAGCAGCGCCATCGCCGAGGTGGTGAGCGTCACCGCCGCGCCGGCGCTCTCTGCCAGCTTGCGCTCGCGGTCGTCGACGCGCAGCCCCATGTCTTTCACCGCGGTGATGAGCGACGGCACGTCGCCCGGGGAGCGCGCCTCCAGCGTCACCGCGGAGAACGCGTCTGCGTCTTCGCCGAACTGCTGGTTGAGGCGCTGCGCAGCGGCGAGCGGAATGGTGACGCCCGCGAGCAACCCGCGCTCCGAGACGCCGACCACCTCTGCGCTGCCGGTGACGTGCCCGCCCTTCCCCGGCGCGATGAAGCTGCGGTTCCAATCGACGGGGAAGCGGAAGCCCGTGAGCATCGCGTGCGAGAGCTGCGGCAGGCTGCGCGCCGGGGCGAAGGTCTTGTTGTAGATCTCGATGAGCCGCGTCGCGGCGACAACCGGCAACGGCTTGTCGGGCCCGGGGTCGACGAAGTCACCGAGCTGCACGTCGGGCTTCACCAACTCCGCGTCGACGCCCACCGCCAGCACCTCGAAGCCCATGCGCACGTGCCGGCCGAAGAAGTCGCCGTCGTAGAAGCTGACCGCCGGCACCTTCACCAGCTGCTTGCGGTACGCGTGCGTCACCCCGGGGAGCTGCGCGAGCCGATCCACCGCGGCCTGGTCGAGCTTCCCGCCGAAGAGGCCGAGCGAGATCTGCGAGGGGATGACCTCCACCAGGTTCGCCTCGAGCGGGAAGATGCGCTCGCGCACCACCTTCGCCACCCCGAGGCCGAGCGCGACGAAGAACACCAGCGCGCCGATGCCCATCGCGATGCCGAAGCTCGACGAGATCGCACCGCGCACGTCGCGCTTGAGCTGCAGGCCGACGAGCTTGCGCAGTGACGCGAACGAGAACCCCCTCTCCCGTTCACGGGAGAGGGTTGGGGTGAGGGGCGAATTCAACCGGCCCTCACCCCCGCTCCGCGGACCCTCTCCCGCAGGCGGGAGAGGGAAGTCGATGACGCGCGACGCGGCGTTGCGCAGCCGGTCTTCATGCGTGACCGCGACGATGGTGAGCCCCTCGGCGTTGAGCGACTTGAAGAGCGCGATGATCTCCTCGGCGGTCTGCGCGTCGAGGTTGCCGGTCGGCTCGTCGCACAGCAGCACCTTCGGCTTGTTGAACAGCGCGCGCGCGATGGCCACGCGCTGCCGTTCGCCGCCCGAGAGCTGGCTCGGCAGGCGCTCGAGTTTTTCACCGAGCCCCACCCGGGTCAGCGCCTCGCGCGCGCGCGCTTCGTCACGCACGCCGCCGAACGCCGAGGGCAGCAGCACGTTCTCCAGCGCCGACAGCCCCGCGACGAGGTGGAAGAACTGGAAGACGAAGCCCACCGTCGAGTTGCGGAAGCGCGCCAACTCCGGCTCCGAGAGACGCTGCAGCGCGTGGCCCGCGACGGTCACCTCGCCCGCGAAGTCGCCGTCGAGCCCGCCCAGCACCTGCAGCAACGTCGACTTGCCGGCGCCGCTGCGGCCGACCACCGCCACGAATTCTCCGGGCGCGATGTCGAGGCTGACGCCATCGAGCACCCGCACCTCGCCGCGCGCGCCGTCGCGGTACGCGCGCTGGAGCTGCCGGGTGGAGATCACGGCGCCTTCGAAGCGCCCAGCTTCAGCGACGCGTGGAATCGCATGCGCTTGTCCTTCACGCCCATGGAGAAGGTGACCTGCTTCAAGTCATCGGTCGCGTCGAGCCAACGCACCGCCGCGGTCTTCATCGCGAACCCGCCGAGGCCCCACGTGCTGTCGGGCAACGCGCGCAGCGACCCGGCGAGCTTCGTGAGGTCGAGCACCAGCGAGAACGGCTCGTCGGGCAACCCGTCGATGGGCGCGCCGGCCTTGCCGTCACTCTTCACGAGCTCCTGCAGCCGCGCCACGGGGGAGCCGAAGAACACCAGCTCTCCGCGCGGCGCGAAGTGCACGCCCTCGCCTTGCGACCACGTGGTGAGCAGCGCCTTCTGGCCGTCGTCGCGGGTGCGCCACTCCATCTGCGCGCCGAACTTCGGAGCGACGGTGACGAGCTTGTCGAGCGCCGGCTGCACCGCGTCGGCCGACTTCACGCGCGCCACGCCCGCGAGCTGCGCGTACGCGAACGGGTTCGTGCGGCGGATGTCGAGGTTGGGCATGCCCGCGCCCAGCGGCGGTGCCTCGCTCAGCGACAGCGAGAACACGCTGCCCGGCTTGAGCTGGTCGTACACCAGCGTCTGCAGGTCGAAGCCCCAGTCGAAGAGCGTGCGCGTGAACTTCGCGCCGAGCATCTCGCGCGTCCACGGGCCGAGCTTCGAGGGGTCGCCCTTGAAGCGCCCGATGAGGAACGCGTCGCGCGGCAGGTAGCCGAGGTCGTCGTCGGCCGGCTCCGGCACGAAGGCCGCGAAGCGCTCGCCGTCGTCCTTCCATTTCCCGACGGCGTCGATCTCCAGCCCCGCCGGCGTCAGCGTCGCGGTCATGAAGAGGTTCACGATGGGCGAGAGCGCGAGCGCGGGAGACCCCGACGGCAGCCACACGATGAGGTCGTTCTCGCGCTTCTTCGCCTCGCCGAGCGGCGCGAGGTAGTCGCGATCTTCCTGCAGCGAGTCGCTCTCGGGCAGCGTGGCGAGCGCGGCGACGTCGCCCAGCCCCTGCTCGTCGACGATGAGCGCGTAGCCCTGCGACAGCACGTAGGCGAGGCGCGGCTTCTCTCCTTCTTTCCGCAAGAAGCCCGTCACCGTGATGGGGCCGGCCTTCTTGTCCATCACCACCGGCGCGCCGAGCCGCTGCTGCGCCAGCTTGGTCATCGTCGCGCGGAACTTCTGCTCGTCGGCCACCGGGAGCGCGACGACCGGGTTCTCTGAGAACAGCAGCATCACCGCCGCGCCGCGCGAGCCATCGAGGCCCGCCGCGCTCAACGCCTCAGCGCTGCGGATGTCGACGCCCACCTGCGCCACGAGCGCGTCGCCGAAGGCCGCCGCGGTGTCGAAGCCCTGCAGCTGCGCGGCGAAGCCCACCACCTTGAGCGCCTGCACCAGTTTGAGCTTCTCGCCGGTCTTCCCGAGGTTGCGCGTCAACGCGACGGCCACCGCGCCGTGCGGCACCACGCGCTCCACCACCGCCGGGCGCGCGGTCGTCGACCCGGAGCCACCCGCGCGGAGCTTCCACACCGCCACGCCCGCCGCCGCCAGCACGAGCACCGCCACCAGCGGCCACGCGCGCTTCATCGCACGCGCTCGCCGCTGCGGGTGGTGAGGCCCTGCGAGAACTCTTCGGTGACCTGCATGAACTGCTCCATTTCTTTCACGGTCTCTTCGGTGGCGGTGACCTCGGCGGTGAGCGCCTCCAGCTGGCGGCTGACGACCTCCGGGTCTCGAATGGCGATGGATTGCTCGTGCGTGAGCCGCAACACGTCTTCGATGCTGGCCAGTTGGTGACTCACGACTTCGCGGCTCTCTTCGGCCTGTACGAAGCGGGCCACGCGCTTCTTCAGGATCTCCACGCGCCGCGCCTTCACCTCGCGCAGCCGGTCGTTCTTCTCGTCGGGGAGCTCGGCTTCGATGAGCTTGAGCTCGTCTTCAATCGCGCGGCGGTCGGTGGCGCTGAGGAACTTGCGGTAGCTGTTCAACGTCGAGACCAGGCGCAGGAAGCTGGTCAGCAACGCGGCGAGGCGCAGCTCGCTGCTCGCCGCCAGCACCCGCCCGCCCGGCATGCGCTCGTAGCTCGCGAGGATGCGGTCCTTGAGCTCGTGCAGCACCTCGTAGTGCTGGCGCTGCGAGGGCGCGAGCTCGGCCAGCAGCGCCTGCGTCTCCTCAGGCGAGGCGATGTCGGAGTGCACCTGCGCCTCGAGGTTCGCGCGCACCGCCCGGCGGAACGACGGCACCAGCGAGAGGAACACCGAGTACGTCAGCGAGCCCGCCGCCGCCGCGGCCAGCGGCACCCAGTCGCCGATGACGACCGAGGCCGCACCTCCCGCGACGAGCGCGAAGGCGTTGGCCGGCATGGCGAGGGCCGCCCGGAGACTGCTGCGCTGTGGACGGCTCTTGCTCATCGCTGACGAACGCGCGTCATATCGCCTGCAGTCCCGCGGGGCACCGAAAGCGACGGGCGGGTCGTCAGACGTGCTGGTCGACCAGAATCGGGTTGCCATCGGGGTCGGTGAGCATCAGGTACTCCGGGCCTTGCGTGCCCTCGTCGGCCGCGCGGTCGAGCGTGACGCCCTGCTGCTTCAACTGCTTCTGCAGCTCGCGCACGTCGGTGAACGACTCGACCTTCTGACCGAACGCGTCCCACCCGGGGTTGAAGGTGAGCATGTTGCGCTCGAACATGCCCTGGAACAGCCCCACCTTCGTCGTGCCGTTCTGCATCACCAGCCACGTCTTGCCGTCGCCGTTGCCGGGCTTGAAGCCCAGCTTCTCGTAGAAGGCGCGCGAGGCGTCGAGGTTCTTCACTGCGAGGCTCACCATGAAGTTTCCGAGGTTCATGGCGCCTCTTCTACGCTCGCCGCGCGATGGCCGACGTGCCGGATCTTGCGAAGCGCGACGTCGGGGTGGAGCGCTGACGTCGCTGCCCCGGTGTGACGCGCGCGCCATTCTCCACGCGCGCTAACTCGCTGAATTGCCGGGTCGCGAAGCTGGCCCGCGCTTCGCAAAGGGCCGCGCGCATGAACCGCATCGTCCTCGGGTTGAGTCTGGCGCTGGTGAGCTGTGGGCTTTCTTCGAAGATGAACTCGAGCGGCGGCTACGGGAGCAGCGGCGCAGCGCCGGCCGCCGAGGGGCCTCCGTCGATTCGGCCTGATGGCCAGGAGGCGTCGTACTGGTTGCAGCTCTCGTCAGATGACTCGACGAGCATGGCGTCGGCGCAGATCGCCAAGGGCGGCAGCGAGCAGTACGGCGCGCTGCTGCTGCGCCACGAGTTCCTCAACTATTACGACCCGCCCTCGAACCTGTTCGGCGAAGAAGGCTGGCCGGTGTCGGGCACCGTCTCCGCGGGCATCGACTTCGGCGCGAAGCTCGTGGTGCACGAGGCGACCGCCGACGCGGGGATGACGGCCGACCTGTTGCTGCAGCTGCGCGCGGCGCCGGTCGCGCCCGAGACGCGGCGACCGTGGCACCTCGTGTACTGCGTCGACATCTCCGGCTCGATGGAAGGCGAGAAGATGGAGTTCACCCGGCAGGCGCTCAAGCGCTCGCTGCAACACCTGAAGGCAGGCGACCACGTGTCGCTGGTCACCTTCAGCGACGAGTCGGCGAAGGTGCTCGACTTCGAAGCGTTCCCCTCCGCGCGCATCGACGCGGCCATCGACGCGCTCGCCGCCACCAACAGCACCAACATGATCGCCGGCCTCAACGACGCGTACGCCCTCGCGCAGCAGCACCAGAGCGCGGAGTTCTTGAGCCGCGTGGTGTTGTTCGGTGACGGTGACGCGAACGTCGGCGACACCGACGTCGCGCACTTCGCGTCGCTCACGCGCAACGGGAATCAAGAGGGCATCTACCTCTCGTCGGTCGGCGTCGGTTACGGCTTCGACTGGGACCGCATGAACCGGCTCGCTGACGCGGGCAAGGGCGCGAGCATCTTCCTGCCGAACGCCGACGAGGTGGAGACGATGTTCGGTCGCGACTTCTACAAGCTCATCGAGGTCGCGGCCGACGAGGTCGACATCGAGCTCACGCTCCCGGAGAGCATGAAGCTCGTCGACTTCTCCGGCGAAGAGACGTCGACCGACCCCAACGCGCGCGTGCCGTCGGTCATCCTCGCGAGCGGTGACGACATCACCATTCTCGCGCGGTTCACGATGACGGAGAGCTCCCTCGACCAGCAGCTCAAACTGTCGCTGAAGGCCCGGCCGCTGGGCCTCGGCGAGCCCGTCACCCACCTCGAAGATGGCGTAACCGTCGAAGACTTTGTCGGCGCGCCGGGCGCGCTGTACCAGCGCACGCGGCTGGTCGACGACTACGGGCGCTTCGCGAGCACCTACGGCGCAGACAAGACCGGGCTGGTGAACGCGCTGAATGCGTACGCCTCGCCAGACCCGGGGCTCGACGAGATCCGCGCGCTGCTCGCGCGGTAGCGAACTCAGTGCGCGCGCTTCGCCAACGTTCGGGC
>CAMLFP010000341.1 GCA_946479335.1 uncultured Archangium sp. | reverse complement strand
CAGCAATGAGTAACGAAACCACCGCCAGCGAGCCGTTGCCCGAGCCTGCCGAAGCAGCCGCCACGGTCGCCGCTGACAGCGAAGCCCCCGAAGCCCGTTTCCAACCCGACATCGAACCCGAGCGCCTCGACGCCGACGCCGTGCGCGTGCTGCTGCGGCTGCGTCAGGCCGGCCATCAGGCGTACCTGGTGGGCGGGTGCGTGCGAGATCTCCTCATCGGCCGCGAGCCGAAGGACTTCGACATCGCCACCAGCGCCACGCCGAACCAGGTGAAGGGGTTGTTCCGCAACTGCCGGCTCATCGGCAGGCGCTTCCGCCTCGCGCACGTGTACTTCAAGGGCGGGAAGATCCTCGAGGTCTCCACCTTCCGCGCGATGCCCACGATGGTCGAGGAGCCGCAGCCGTCGGAGGCGCAGGAAGGTGAAGTGCGCTCCGAAGGCAGCGAGCACATCGCCACCGCTGACGCCGAGGGCGCGGTGGCCGTCGAGAACGACATCGAGGTGCCGACCGCACCCGTCGAAGACGTGCAGGACGAAGAGGCGAAGGACCTCCTCATCACCGAAGACAACACCTTCGGCACCGCGGTGGAGGACGCGCGGCGCCGCGACTTCACGGTGAACGGGCTCTTCTACGACCCGGCCGTCGGCAAGGTCATCGACTACGTCCACGGCCTGCGCGACCTCGCGCGCCGCGAGATCCGCACCATCGGCGACCCGGAGGTGCGGCTGCGTGAAGACCCGGTGCGCATCCTCCGCGCGGTGCGCTTCGCTGGAAAACTCGGGCTCGACCTCGAGGCGCGCACCTACGCGGCGATGGAGGGCGCGGTGGAGGACCTCCCGCGCTGTTCGCCGCCGCGCCTGCTGGAGGAGACCTTCCGCCTGTTGCGCGGTGGGCACGCCACGCCGGCGCTGCGGCTGGTCGACGCGCTGGGCGCGCTGGGCACGCTGCTGCCGCCGGTCGGCGAGTACCTCCAGGGTCAAGACGCCGAAGGCATCGCCGAGTACTGGCGCTTCGTCGAGGCGATGGACAACGCGGTGCGCTCCGAGGTCGCGTTCGACGACTCGATGTTGCTGGCGTGCATCCTCCTGCCCATCTCGTTGGATGAGCCCGAGGCCCCGGGCGCCGATGACGAGACCGGCAAGCCGCCGACGGTGGCGCAGGCCATCGAGCAGCTGCTCTCGGAGCTGGTGCAGAAGGCGCGGTTGCCGCGTCGCATCGCCGAGCGCTGCCGCATGATTCTGATGGCGCAGCGCACGCTGGCCGGCATGCGCCGCCGCCGGGGTGGCCTGATGGGCTTCCGTGGGCACCCGCTGTTCCACGAGTCGCTCAAGGTGTTCGAGGTGTGGGTCGCCGCGACGGGTGAACACCAGGAGGCGCTCGAGAAGTGGAAGACCGGCGCCGCGCCGCAGCCGACCGCTGATGCGCCGGGCCCGCGCCGTCGCCGTCGTCGCCGTCGTCGTGGCGGTGGCGGCGCCGATGACGCAGCGCCGGGCGGCGATGCGCCGGCCGCCGATTCGGCACCTTCCGCCGAGTGAACCCGCTGGTGCACGGTGAGCTCTCGTGGCTCGCCGCGCAGAAGCTTCAAGACCGGCGCGATCGCGCGCTGGTCACCCTCGCCGGCGTCATCCCCGATCTCGACGGGCTGTCGTTGCTCGGCGGCGTCGACGCGTATGGCCGCTGGCACCATGTGCTGACGCACGGCGCGCTGTCGGCGGTGCTGCTGTGCGGCGCGCTGACCTTCTTCGCGCGACGGAAGCTGCCGGTGTTCGTGCTGTTACTGGCGACGTTCCACCTGCACCTGCTGTGCGACCTCGCGGGGAGCGGGCCGGGGTGGCCGCTGTATTACCTGTGGCCATTCTCACGCGTGGAGACGTACTGGCAGGGCCAGTGGAACCTCGCGAGCTGGCAGAACGCCGTCATCGGGCTGTTCACCACGTTCGCGGTGCTGGCGTGCGCGGTGCCGTTTCGCCGCACCATCGTGGAGCTCTTCAGCGTGAAGTTCGACGCGGAGGTGGTGAAGGTGGTGCGGAAGTGGCTCCGGGCGTGAACGTTTGGCTGGTGCGAAGTCACTGAAACACCGTGCTAAGCGGCTCAAGCCTCATGGACGGTGCCGCGCCTGAATTTCGAGAAGTCTGTCTGCGTTGCCGGCGCCCGAAGTCGGTGTGCTGGTGCGCGGCCGTCACGCCGGTGCCGAGCCAGACGCGCGTGGTCTTCATCCAGCACCCGCGCGAGGCGAAGGTGCCGATCTCCACCTGCCGCATGGCGCACCTCTCGCTGCCGAACTCGGAGCTGCACGTGGGCCTGTCGGCAGTGGGCAATGCGTCGCTCGAGGCGCTGTGCCGTGAAGAGGGCGTGGCGGTGTTGTTCCCCAGCGAGTCGGCGGTCGACGTCGAGGAGTTGAGCACTCCGCCGAAGAAGCTGGTGGTCGTCGACGGCACGTGGAGCAACGCGAAGAAGGTCGTCGAGAAGTGCCCGCTGTTGTCGAAGCTGCCGCGCCTCAAGTTCTTCCCCGACAAGCCGGGGAACTACCGCATCCGCAAGGAGCCGGAGGCGCACTGTCTGGCGACCATCGAGGCCACGGCGTTCGTGCTCGAGAAGCTGGAGCGCGCGCCGGACCGCTTCACGCCCATCCTCTCCGCGTTCGACTCGATGGTGGAGAAGCAGCTCGGCTTCATCGGCGGGAGCAACGACGGTTCACGCCACAAGTTCAGGCGGCAGCGCAACACGGTGCGCGTCGACGCCGTGGAGCCGCTGCGCAACCGCGAGCTGGTGGTGCTCTTCGGCGAGGCGAACGCGTGGCCGCTGTGCGACGACTCGCGGCCGCTGCCCGATGACCCGGAGCTGATTCAGTTGGTCGCGGAGCGCATCTCGACCGGTGAGCGCTTCGTGCGGTTGCTCAAGCCCGCGCGTCGGCTGGGCCCGCGGGTGCCCGGTCACCTCGACGTCGACGCCAGCGTCATCGAGAGCGCGACGCCGCGCGACGAGGTGTTCGCGGAGTGGAAGCGCTTCACGCGCGAGGGCGATCTCTTCCTCGGCTGGGGCGCGTACTGCCGCGACCTGCTCGCGCGTGAAGGCCTCGCACCCGCGGAGTTCATCAACCTCCGCGCCACCGTCGCGCGGCAGACCGAAGCGTCACCCGGCAGCGTCGAGGAACTCGCCGCGAAGCTCGGGCACCCGCTTCCTGACGGCGTGGGCCGCGGCGTGCGCCGGCTCGAGGCGCTCTCGACGGTGACGCGCGCATTGCTTGAGGGGCGGCTCCACCGCACGCCCCGGAGGAAACACCCGCATGTCTGAGAAAGTCGCTGTCATCGGCCTGGGCTACGTGGGCTTGCCGGTCGCGCTGGCGTTCGCGCGCAAGTTCCCCGGCACCATCGGCTTCGACATCAACGCGCAGAAGGTCGACGAGCTGCGCCGCGGCGTGGACCGCACCGGAGAGATCTCCGCCGACGAGCTGAATTCCGCGGGCCTCGAGATGACGTACGACCCGGAGGTGCTCAAGCGCGCCACGTTCTTCGTCGTCGCGGTGCCTACGCCGGTCGACTCGATGAACAAGCCCGACCTCACGCCGGTGGTGAAGGCCAGCGAGACCGTCGGCCGCGCGCTGAAGAAGGGCGACGTGGTGGTCTACGAATCGACGGTGTACCCGGGCGTCACCGAAGACATCTGCGGGCCGATTCTCGCGCGCGTGTCGGGCTTGAAGCGCAGCGACTTCTTCCTCGGCTACTCGCCGGAGCGCATCAACCCCGGCGACAAGCAGCACACGCTGGAGCGCATCACCAAGGTCGTCTCCGGTGAAGACGCGGCGACGCTCGAGCGCGTGGCGAACACCTACGGCGCGATCATCGAAGCCGGCGTGTTCAAGGCGGCGAGCATCAAGGTCGCTGAGGCCGCCAAGGTCATCGAGAACACCCAGCGCGACCTCAACATCGCGTTGATGAACGAGCTGGCGATCATCTTCGACCGCATGGGCATCCGCACGCGCGACGTGTTGGCGGCGGCGGGCACGAAGTGGAACTTCCTCAAGTTCTCGCCGGGGCTCGTGGGCGGGCACTGCATCGGCGTCGACCCGTACTACCTGACGACCAAGGCCGAGGAGCTCGGGTACCAGCCCGAGGTGATCCTCGCCGGGCGTCGCATCAACAACTCGATGGGCGCGTTCGTCGCGCAGCGCACGGTGAAGCTGCTGGTGAACGAGGGCAGGCCGGTGAAGGGCGCGCGCGTCGGCGTGCTGGGCCTCACGTTCAAGGAGAACGTCGCCGACATCCGCAACTCCAAGGTGCCCGACATCGTGAAGGAGCTGCGCGAGTTCGGCATCGACGCGCTCATCACCGACGTCTACGCGACGCCGGAGGAGGCGAAGCACGAGTACGGGCTGACGTTGTCGGCGCTCTCGGAGCTGAAGGATCTCGACGCGCTCATCCTCGCGGTGTCGCACCGTGAGTACCTCTCGGCGACGGAGCTGCTGGCGCGCGTGAAGCCGGGCGGCGTGCTGGTGGACGTGAAGAGCGTGCTCAACGCCGCGGACTTTCCCTCCGGGCGCGTCACGTACTGGTGCCTGTGATGGCGACCTGGCTCGTCACCGGCGCCGCGGGCTTCATCGGCTCGCACCTCGTGGAGACACTGCTGCGCGACGGAGAGACCGTCGTCGGCTTCGACAACTTCGCCACCGGGCACCAGCGCAACCTCGACGACGCGGTGAAGCGGGGCGGCAACGCCGAGCGCTTCCGCTTCATCAACGGCGACATCACCGATCTCGCGGCGTGCGCGCAGGCGTGCGCGGGCGTCGACTACGTGCTGCATCAGGCCGCGCTGGGCAGCGTGCCGCGCAGCATCGAGCGCCCGTTGGACACGCACCGCGCGAACGTCGATGGCTTCATCAATATGCTGGTCGCTGCGCGCGACGCGAAGGTGAAGCGCTTCGTCTACGCGTCGTCGTCGAGCGTGTACGGAGATGACCCTGGGCTGCCGAAGCTCGAGTCGCGCACCGGCCGCGTGTTGTCGCCGTACGCCGCCACGAAGCAGATCAACGAGACCTACGCGCGCGTGTTCGAGCGCACCTACGGGTTGGAGACCGCCGGGCTGCGGTACTTCAACGTCTTCGGCCCGCGGCAAGACCCGAACGGCGCGTACGCCGCGGTGATGCCGCGCTGGTTCGCCGCGCTGCAGAAGGGCGAAGACTGCGTCATCAACGGCGACGGCAGCACCAGTCGCGACTTCTGCTTCGTGAAGAACGTGGTGCAGGCGAACGTGAAGGCCGCGACCGCGCCCGGCGCGAGCAACGAGGTCTACAACGTCGCCTACGGCGGCAAGACCAGCCTGCTGGAGCTGTACGAGATGATCTCCGCGCGGCTCGGTGTGAAGCGCGCGCCGGTGTTCAAGCCGTTCCGCGCTGGCGACATCAAGGACTCACAGGCTGACATCTCGCTGGCGCAGAAGAAGCTCGGCTACGCGCCCACGCATTCGGTGGCCCAGGGCCTCGATGAGTACGCCGCGTATTTGAAGGGTTGAGGCCCTCACCCCGACCCTCTCCCGTGAACGGGAGAGGGGGGCATTCACTCATTGGTACTCGTGCGTGAAGGGCCGCGTCTCGCTGCACGGTCGGCACATCGATGACGGCACGCCCGTGTTGCGCCGCGTGCGCCCCGCGACGGCCTTGAAGACCACGCCGCTGTTGTCTTCGTCGCACTGCAGGCACGCATTCAGCCCGCCGTCGGGCTCGTTGTACGGGTCGTCGATGGCCGCGAAGCACAGCGACGAGCACGCATCGCGCGTGTGCAGCGTGTTCCAGTACCAGATCTGCGCGCAGGGCCGCGTGAAGCCGAGATCCAACAGGCACTGCACGTGCTGCTCCATCGGCGCGCCGAGGTAGTTGAGCCCGCAGTCGCGTACCGGCGCGGTGAGGTCGGGCTTGCCGGCGTAGACGGCGAGATCCGTGAGCGTCGAACAGACACCGCAGCGCCCGGAGTGCGTCGGCTCCGCGCCCGCCTTGAACGCCGCCTCGACGGTGTCGAAGTTCTCGAGGTGGTACTTGCCGCCGCCTTCGGAGATCACGCCGCACACCGCGTCGCTCGGCACCGCGGGCCACGTGCCCGCATCGGCGTAGGGGTCGCTGAGCACCTCCGCGTACGGCTGTGTGAGTT
>CAMLFP010000340.1 GCA_946479335.1 uncultured Archangium sp. | reverse complement strand
GCGAGCGTGCGCGCGTCCTTCGAGACCGCACGTCGCGCTCACTCCGCGACGGAGTTGCCCGCGGGCATGAACTGCTCGCCGAACATGGCGTCGTACTCGAGCAGGTACCAGTCATCGCGCACCTGCTGGAACTCCGGCGGCTCGGCCTCGAGCCATTCGCCCTGCGCGTTCGCGAGCAGCTGCGGCGTCACCACGGGGAAGCGCGCGCGCGTGGCCTCGAGGAAGGTGCTGTACGACGTCGCAGGCGCGCCGGCCTCCCGCAGCACGAGGGGCCCCAGGTAGTTGGTGCTGAAGGCGCCCAGCGCGCGCGGCGTGTTGCCCTGGTTGCTCCACAGCACCAGCGGCACCTCGTAGAGGAACGCGCGGCGCGTGGCGTCGAGCGTCGAGAGTTGATCCGGCGAGGCCAGCACGCCGGTCTGCTTCAGCGTCTTCGCGAGGCTGGGGAGGTGGTCGCCGAAGAACACCACCACCGTCGGGCGCGCCCGCTTCTCGAGGAAGGTGAGCAGCTCGCCGAGCTCGTGGTCCGCGTGGCTGGCGGCCTCCGCGTAGGTGCCCAGCTCGCCGCGCGCGTCGTCGTCGAGCGGGCCCTGCACGCGCAGCGAGTCACCAGGGTAGCGGTGCGCTTCGAAGGGCCCGTGGGCCTCGACGCTGATGGCGAAGAGGAAGAGCGGCTGCTCCGACGCGTCGAGCTCCTGCTCCACTGCGCGCGTGAGGTTGATGTCGGCCGGGTAGAACAAGCCGCCCTCGACCTGCAGGTCGTCTTCACTCACGAAGTGCTGGAAGCCGAGCAGCGGGTACACGCGGTCGCGGTCCCAGAACCAGCGGCGGAAGATGTGCACGGCGCTGGTGCGGTACCCGCGCTCGGCGAACTGACGCGGCAGCGCGGGCAGCGCGCGGTGCACGTACTGCTGGTACGGCACCGCGCCGATGGGCAGCCAGCGCACGGAGTTGCCGGTCAACACCTCGAACTCGGTGTTGGCGGTGCCGCCCCCGAAGGACGGCGGGTAGAGCGTGCCCGACGCGGCCTCGCGCTGGAGCCGGTGCAGCGTGGGCAGCGGGTCGGCCTCGAACGAGACCCCGGGGAGCCGCGTCACGTCGAAGAACGACTCGCTCATCACCACCACCACGTCGGGCGTCTCGCCGGTGCCCGCGCGCGGCGGGTAGCGCTGGAGCAACGCCTCCACGCGCTCTTACGAATAGCCGCTCGGCGCGCGCACGTTCGCCGCCGGGAGGTTCATCAGGAACGCGAGCGGCAAGCCGTTCTCGCGGTAGTTCTCGAGCTGCACCCACTGCTTGTGGGTGATGCCCAGCGCGTTGAGGCTGTCTCCGGGCCGCGGCGCCAACCACAGGCAGATGGCCACCACCGCGCCGGCCAGCACCGCGCGCGAGCGCCACGCGAAGCGCGGGCCGACCCGCAGCGAGAAGACCAGCCCCGCGGCCAGCACCACGCCGCCCAGCAGCATCGGCACCACCCCGAACTTCGCCGTCGCGTACGGCCAGATGTTCACCGCCTGGCGCACCAGCACCAGCTCCCAGGGGAAGAGCGGTCGCCCCAGCGTCGAGAGCGTCGAGGCGTGGGTGAGCGCCAGCAGCGTGATGAACGCGCCCGCCAGCACCCCCGAGAACACCACGCGCCCGGTCAGCGCCAACACCGACGCGCCCAGCAACCCCACCAGCAGGCCGTTCACCACCACCGCGTGGGGGAAGTTCAACAGCCACAGCCACACCGAGGCCTCCGGTGGGCGGAAGAGGCTCTCCACCGCGAAGCTGAACGTCAGCAACGCCAGCAGCAGCAACCCCAGGGTTTGCAAGACGCGGGTGACTTCAGCCTTCATCGCGTGCGGAGGACCTCCAGCGCCGCACGAAGGTGAGAAGGAATCGATACCGGGCGACGGGTCGCGCGGTCGACGAAGACGTGCGTGAAGCGGCCCTGCGCCGCCGCCAGCGCGTCGCCGTCCTTGAAGATGGCCAGCTCGTACTGAACGCTGGAGGTGCCGAGGTGCGCCACGCGCAGATGCCCGCTGACGCCGTCGGGGTACGCCAGCGGCGCCGCGTAGCTGCACGACGACTCCACGCACAACCCGATGACGGGCGAGGCCTGCAGGTCGAGCTGCCCCTTCTCGATGAGGTAGCGGTTCACCACCGTGTCGAACCACGCGTAGTACACGACGTTGTTCACGTGGCCGTAGACGTCGTTGTCGGCCCAACGCGTGGTGATGGGCGTCGCCCAGCGGTACTCGTCACGCCCGTGCCGGGGCGGTCGTTCGGCCATCGAAGGCGCATACCTTCGGCGCGCGCGTCGGGTCCACCCCCAATCTCCACCGTCTCACCAGTAGGCGAGCGCGGCCTCGAACAGCCCGCGCATCGACGCTTCGGTCATCGCCAGCGGCGCGTTGTCGACCAGCCGCTTCTGCACGAAGGCGCCCTGCGCCAGCGCGTCGAGGTCGGCGCTCGTGTAGCCCACGCCGCCCACGCCGTTGGGCACGCCGGTGGCGCGCATCAGCGAGATGAGCTTCGTCGCGACCAGCTCTCCGGCGTCAGCGGGCGACGCGGCGGTGGTGACCCCGAGCGCGCGCGCGGCGTCGAGGTGACGCTCCGGGGAGGTCGCCGCCGTCGCGCGGAACACGCTCGGCGCGCCCACCACCACCGAGACCCCGTGCGGCACCAGCGCCTCGTGCGTCGCGTAGCCGGGGTGCCGGTAGTCACGCACGCGCCCGGCCACCGAGTAGCTCATCGCGTGCGGCAGGTGCACGCCCGCGTTCCCGAAGGCGATGCCGGCCAGCGTCGCCGCCCACGACAGCCGTTCGCGCGCTTCGACGTCGCCCTGCACCGCGGCGACGAGGTTCGCGCCGCCGACGCGCAGCGCCTCGAGGCTGCCGAGGTCGCTCCACGGGTTGCGGCCCTGGCTCATCGGGCGCAGCTGCGGCGTGCCGGGAGGCGCGCGCTTCGTGAACGGCCGCGCGGTGTAGCTCTCAAGCGCGTGGCACAGCACATCGAAGCCGCTCGCCGCGACCACGCCGGCGGGCAGGGTGCGCGTACACGTCGGGTCGACCAGCGCGAGCGTCGGCCGGAGCCGCCGGCTGGCGATGCCCGTCTTCACCTGGAGCTGCAGGTGGTCGAACACCGCGATGCCGGTGCACTCGCTGCCGGTGCCGCAGGTGGTGGGGCAGGCGAGGTGCATCGGCAACGCGCCCGGCACCGCGCGGCCTTCACCCAGCGGCGCGTTCACGTACGCGAGCAGCTCCGCCGGGTACGTCGCGTAGAGCAGCGCGGCTTTGCACGTGTCCATCACCGACCCGCCGCCGACCGACACGTAGCCGTCGACCTTCGCTTCGCGCGCAAACCGCGCCGCGTCTTCGAATGACACGTTGGTCGGCTCGACGTGCACGGAGTCGTACAGCACGAAGTCGACGCCCGCCGCGCGCAGCGACTGCTCGACCGCCCGCGTGTGGCCCGCCGCGCGCACCTGCACGTCGGTGAAGAGCGCCACGCGGTGGATGCCTGCCGCCGCGAGGTGCGCGCCCGCTTCCTTCAAGACGCCCGGCCCGAAGCACACCTGCGAGGCCTCGACGCTGAACGCGTCTTCATGGCCGTGCGTGAAGTCGTACCCGTGGAAGCAGCTCATGCGCCGCAGTCTCCGGGAGCGCACGGCGTTTCGCTACCGCGCGCTCTGCTCGTCGCGCGCTGGCCCCCTGACACGCCACCAGTCGTCCACCTGACTCGAACGTCGCGGTACGCGTGCCCGCGAGGGACTCACCCTTCAGCGCGAGTAGCCAAAGGTGACGGCGGGAAGCCGAGAATCACGCGCGCCCGGCCTTCCATCGGCAGCTCGACCTCCTCCGCGCGCAAGCCGAGCGACTCCGCGAGCTCCTTCAAGTGCCGCATCCACGGTTTGTAGGGCATCGAGTTGTCGGAGCAGCACGGCACCACCGCGAACCCCAGCCCGTGCTTCGCCGCGTACTCGATGATGACGCGCGTCGCGCCGTCGGGGTGCATGCCCACCACGAGGTCGGCCGCGCACGGCTCGTCGAGCGTGAAGTCGCGCTCCGCGAAGGTGACCGGGAGGTGCTTGTGCCGCCGGTCGAAGGTGACCACCTCGCAGCCGCGCCGCGTGAGCGCGTCGTTCAACTTCCCCTGGCCGCCAGCGACGTCGAACACGCGCGTCGCAGACGGGAACCGCGCGCGCAGCAATTCAGCGAAGAGGTCGAAGCGTCGCTTGTCGGCCATGACTACTCGACGCTTACCAGACGCACCTTCTTGTAGATGCGCCGGTCGAGCGGGAGCCGCGCGTCGATGAAGCCCAGCGCCTCGTCGAACTCGAAGGTGAAGGTCGGCACCGGCGGCGAGATGGAGACGGTGAGCTCGAAGCTCCACAGCGAGCTGAGCTGCTCCTTGCCGTCGAGCGCCTCGGCGGGCGGCGCGGGCAACGTCGCCGCGGCGTTCTTCACGTCGACCAGCGCTTCTTTGTCGACGTTGGAGTCGTTCGACGGCTGCACCAGCTCGACCTTCGTCACGCGACCCTGCGTGTCCTGCACGATGCGCACGATGGCGCGGCGGGTCGCCTTGAAGGCCTGCGCCATCGCGCGCTGGAGCTCCTTCTTCTGGTCGAGGTCGACGCCCAGCCCGCCGCCGATGCGGTCGTTCACCGGCGCCGCGCGACCACCGGGCCGCGGGAGGTTCTCGATGGGGCTGCCACCGGCGCCGTACTGCGAGGCCTGCTTCGACCAGATGTCGTTGTACTGTTTGATGTTCTCGCCGGTCTGTTCGATGAGCCCCTTGAGGCCGCTCTTCGCCACGCGGTCGGCGTCCCAGTTCTTCACCAGGGCCTTGCCGAGCTGCGTGTAATACGGGTGCACGAGGCCGCGCTCCACGCGCCCACGGCCGAGCGTCTCGCGCGCGAGGTCGCCCACGAGGTTCTTCGGCGCCTCCAGCCCGCGCAGGCCGGAGTTGACGATGATCTCCGGCTCCACGCCCGCGTCGAAGCGCGCGGTCACGACCATCGAGTCGGGCAACAGCGCGGCCGACGGCGCGGCGCGCGGCACGTCGAGCACCGGCTTCACCGGCGCGTCATTCACCGGCGCGTCGTTGGTCGGGAGGTCGCTCTTCGGCGGAGGCTCGACGGCGGCCACCGGCGCAGGCGGCGGCTCGACCTTCGGCGGCGCCTTCACCACCGGCTTCGGCGCAGGCGGCAGCGGCTTCGCGGGCTCCGGCTTCTTCTCGGGCTCCGGCTCCGGCGCAGGCTCCACCTTCGGCGGAGGGGCCGGGTCGACGAAGATGAACTCCGCGGTGACCGTGCGCTTCTCGGTCTTTCGGGCAGGGCTCTGGTACAGCCACACGCCCACCACCACGTGCACCAGCACGCTGACGACCAGCGCCACCGCTCCCCACTGGTGTTCTCTCGTGGCCACGTCGCGCCTACTTTGGCCCCAGGGTCGAGGCGGCGCACCTCAATCGGTGCGCCGTTCGAGCAGGGTCTTTTCCCGCAGTCACTATGGCCCGGTTCTGTGATTCCTGTCTAGGGTTTGTATAGAGTTTGTAGAGGTGCCAATTGTGCGGCGCTGATCAGCGTCTTCACGGCTCAAGAATCGGCTGAATCCAGCGCGCGGCCAGCGCGGCGGCGTAGAGCGACAGCACGACGCCGTGCCCGACGGACAGCCAGAGATGCCAGCGATCGTCGTTCTTCAAGAACGCCGCGATACACGCGGTCATCGCCAGCGCACCGAACAGGAAGAAGAGGCCGATGTTGCTCGCGAAGATGTACGTCGCGGGTGGATCATCGGCGCCGAACTTCCACAGCATCAGCGCGATGTTCTTCGCGAGCGTGAGTGCGTACGCCGCCGAGAGCAGAAGCGTCGCCGTCATCGCGCCGCGAAGGGCCAGCCTGAGCGGCGTCACGCGTGCGCCCGCACTGAGCGGCGCGGAGCGAGTGCTGCACGCGCGTGTCGGATCACGCCTTCGCCGCGCGGCGCCGGCGGAACATCAGCGTCGCCAGCAAAGGCAACAACCCGAGGCCCGTCGAGCAGCCTGCCTTCGGCTGCGAGGTGACGCCCACGAAGGGCACGGTGTAGTTCGGCGCGACGCACACCTTCTGGCCAGTGACGCCGCTCTCGCAGGTCATCGGCGCGGGGCAGTCGGCGCTCGAACCGCAGC
>CAMLFP010000339.1 GCA_946479335.1 uncultured Archangium sp. | reverse complement strand
GCGCACCGCACCGTCGGTGGGAATTCCGCGTCGTTCTGGTGAGAAGTGCTGCGCGCGTCACGCCGTCAGCGCACGCCGCACCTGCTGCTGGGCTTGGCGCGCTGACGCTGTAGCCCGCGCGCGCACCGCTGCGCCTGATGTGCACCGCACCGTCGGTGGGAACTCCGCGTCACTCTGGTGGACGCGTTGCGTGTGTCACGCCGTCAGCTGTGACGCCGCTCACCGCGCTGACGCCTCACGTGCGTCACTACCGTCGGTAGGAACTCTGCGTCGTTCTGGTGGATACGCTGCGCGCATCACGCCTTCAGCGCGCGCAGCACCTGCTGTTGCGCTTCGTGCGGCAGCCCGCGCATCGTCAGCGTGCCCCCGGCGAAGCCTTCGTACGTCACCTTCACTTCGTCGTTCTCGCGCGTCACCTCGCGGGCGACCACGTCGGCGAAGCGGAAGGGCCAGCCGGGCATCGGCTCGGTGCGCGCGCCGTCGCGGAAGATGCGCAGCGCGCCGTTGAATGTCAGCACCACCAGCACGCCGTCGAGCAGGTACGCGTCAACGCGCGTGAAGCGAGCCCACGACAGCGTTCGGCGGAGGGTACAGGTGCAGGGCGGCAGCCGCTGCGCGCGGGCCGCGGTCAGCAGCGCCACGCGCCGGCGCCGCAGCAGCCGGGCGACGCCCGCGAGCACCAGCATCAACGCCAGGGCGACCAGCACGTTGCGCATGCGGCTCCTTCAGCGGCGCAGCAGGGTCAGCACCCACGGCTGCTTCTTGCCGGGGAAGATGAGCTCGCCCTTCGCGTTCACCAGCGCCGGGTCGATGGTCACCGTGGCCTTCCCGTTCTGGAGGTTCACCGGGCGCTCGCTGGTCCCCAGCTTGAGGGTGGCCTTCGTCGCGCCCTCGGGGAGCGCGCCGTCAGGCTGCACCAGCATCTTCGGGTCGACCAGCTGCGCGAACGTCGCGTTCGCCTCCAGCGTCGCGGGGAGCTCCGGCAGCAGCACCACGCCGTCGGCGGGCGCCTCGATGGTGGAGTGCGACAGGCGCTCCGCTGCCGCCGCCTGCTCGTCGGAGAGCTGCTGCAGCGAGTTCTTGAGCTCCGCGCGCTCCGCGTCGTGCGTCAGCGCCTCGAGCGCGGCCGTCGCCCTGGTCAGCGCGGCCTCCTTGCTGTTCACGGCCTTCTGCGCGGCGGCGACCTTCTTGCCCTTCGCCTTCGCGAGCGCCTTCTGCGCGGCCTTGAGCGCGCTCTCGGCCTTCTTCACCGCGGCCTTCGCCTTCTTCACCTTCGCGGGCGGCGCCGCGCGGCGGAGCTCGGCGAGCTGATTCTCCAGCGCGTCCTGCTTCGCGGAGAACGCGCCCGGGGTGTCGTCGAGCGAAACCTCGAGGCGCGCGATGACGGTGCCCTTGCTGACGAACTCACCCGACTGCACCTGCGCCTCCTTCACCGTGCCGGCGCGCGGCATGACGAGGGTGGCGACGGGCACCGAGGCGAGCGTACAGCTCACCGTGGGCCGCGCGTCGACGGGCCGCAGCAGCACCCCGGCGATGGCCAGCAGCGCGACGGCGGCCACCACCAACGGCAGCTTCGACTTCTTCTTCGTGGGCGCGCGCGTCGCGGGGAGCTCCGTCGTCGGCAACGGCTCCGCGTCGGGCGCGGTGACCTCGGGTTCTGGCGCTGGCAGCGCTTCGGCCTGCGGCGCCGTCACCTCGATGGGCACGCTCGAGAGCGACGAAGAGATGGGCGGCGCGTCGACGTCGACCGGTACGTTCGAGAGCGACGACGACATCGGCGGCGCGTCGACGTCGACCGACACGTTCGAGAGCGATGACGACATCGGCGGCGCGTCGGGCTCCGGGGCGGAGGGCCGCGCGCTGGGCAGTGGCATCAGCGGCGCGATGGTCTCGATGGCGAGGCTTTGCAGCGACGAGGTGCGAGGCGGCGCGGTGGTGGCCACCATCGGCTCGGTGACGTCGACGCCGCCCAGCGAGGGCACCGGCAGCGTCCGGGGAGGCGGCGCCACCGGCTCCTGCTTCGGCAGCTCGTCGAGCGAGAAGGGCACCGGCGACGCCGGCGTCTGCGCCTCGTCGAAGTCACCCTGCGGGTTGCCGGCGGCCGCGGCGTCGATGCGCGCGCGCAGCGGAGCGATTTCTTCGTTGTCGGGGTCGGCGGCCAGCAGCGCGTCGACGTAGCCGCGCGCGTCGTCGAACTTCCCCGCGCGCAGCAGCCGGAGCGCGCTCTGGTACAGCTCGCGGGCCTCGGCGGTCCACTTGCGGCGCGGCGACCAGGTGGTGCTCTCTTCAGGCGCGGGCGCCGAGGTGTCGATGAACTGGTACGCGCGCAGCTGTGAGAGGAAGGTGCGCAGCGTCGGCAAAGTCACGGGGATGCCGAGCCGGTTCGCCGCGCCGATGACCTCGCCGGCGGTGCGCTTGCCGTCGAGCATCCGCGCGATGGTCACCTCGAAGTCGTAGAGCGCGAAGGTCTTGTTGGCCAACGGGTCGCTGACGTCACGCGTGCCGCGCGACTGCGGAGACGGAGTGATGACCAGGTCGCTCCGCAGCCGAGGCACCAGGTCGTCTTCGGTCTCGATCTCCGCGTGCATCAGACCGCACTGTCTTACGAACTGCCCGTACAGCGAAAGTTCTTTGCCACCCCGACAGCGGCGACGGAGGTGCGCGCGCGGCGCACTTCACCGGCCTCAGCGCGGCGCGCCGTAGACGCGGAACTCGTTCGCGCGCACGGTGAACGACTGCTCGACGTTCTGGAAGTCGCCCTCGAAGCGCGGGTAGCGCCAGGTGACGAACTGCGCGCGCAGACAGTCGGCCAGCGGCCAGCCGTCGAGGTCCTTGCGCAGGTGCGCTTCGCCGACGCGGCCGTCACTGAACACCACCCAGCGCACGTCGAACTTCTGCGCGTCGGGCGGCGTCATGCGTTTGGCCTGCTCCGCGAGGCACTCCTGCAGCAGCGGCGCGAAGTGCTCGTTGACCTGCTTCACCTGCTCCGGCGTGAGGGAGGGCGACGGCTTGTCGCGGCTCCAGTCGCGGAAGGTCCAGTAGCCCAGGGTCTTCTTCTCGACCGCGCGGCACTCGCCGGGCTTGTGCGCCTTGTCGTACGCCACGCACGCGGCCTCCAGGGTGGCGGTGCGGGTGAAGCGGCGCTCCTGCGGCGAGAGGTTCTCGTTGCCCACCACCACCTCGCGCAGCGCGTACTGCAGCGCCTCGTCGGGCTTGTTGTCGGCCTTCGCGCGGGCCACCAGCTTCTGCAGCGCCTTCTTGCGCAGGCTCGCGCACTGCGGCGCGGTGCACGCCTTCTCGGCGTTGAGCAGCTTCTTGTCGTTGTCGTCGTCGCGCAGCGCCTGGGCCAGCAGCAGCTTCGCCGTCAGCCACCCGTCGCCTGACTTGCGCGCGCGGCTCAACGCGGTGGCTTCACAGGGCTGCGGCTTCGGCGCCTTGTCGGCCTTCGCCGCGCACACCTCGTCATCGACGGCCTCGGCGGCGTCGCGCGCCAGCGCCTTGTTCTTCGGGTCTTTCTTCGCGAGCTGCGTCAGCGCGGCGTTGGCCTGGCTGCGGCAGCTCTCGGTGCGCTCCGGGCCGCACGCGCTGCGCCACGCCTCGATGGCCGCCTGCGTGGCGCTGACGTCACCCGCGGCCAGCGTCACCTTGAAGAGCAGTTGCCCCGCCTGCGCGCGCGCGTCGCCGTCGAGGGTCGCCGCCTCCTGCACCGCGCGTTGCGCCTGCGTCTTCGCCTCGTCGGCGCGGTTGCGCTTGAGCGCGTCTGCGCCCGCGTTCAACGCGTCCTTGAAGTTCTTGAAGCGGTCGGGCGGCAGCGGCTCGGGAGGCGGGCGCTGCGGCGCGGCCTTCTCCTCGGGGGTGTCTTCCCACGCGCGGGCGACGTCGACCTCCGAGTCGCTCGCCGCGGCGCGCTTCGGCTCGTCGCGGGGGCCGTCGGCGCGCGTCGCCGATTGTTGCGCCGCGCACGAACCCAGCACCGCGAGCCACCACAAGCTGCGTACAGACATATGGGGACCAAAGCACCGCTGCCGCGCGCGATTCACCTTCTTTGCACCACGCACGTTGTGCGTCAGAGTGCGCCGCCATGCGACGGCTCCTCGGTGGCTTGTTCTTGATGGCGATGCTCGCGTGCAACCAGAGCGGCTCCAAAGCGCAGCAGCAATTGGAGGAGCTCAAGAAGAAGCAGGCCGTCGAGGCGAAGGAGAAGGAAGCCGCCGACGACGCGAAGAAGAACCCGAAGGTCGCCGCGGCGACGCTGCCGGTGCCGTACGACGACACGCAGGCGACGGTCATCGTCTCCGACGGGCCGTGCCCTGAAGGCCTGTGGGCGCTCTTCGGCGGCAAGGCGCCCGGCGACACCGCGGCCGAACAGAAGGCCAACGCGGCGAAGCGCAAGGAGGTCGCGGAGGCCGCGCGCGGCAAGCAGTACCTCATCAAGCTGCGCGGGCTGAAGCTGTCGCCCTACGACGAGGTGGCCGGCAAGTTCACCATCGAGATGCCGGGCACCATCGACTGTGAAGACTCCATCGGCCGCATCGCGCTGGCGTGGAGCGAGGCGAAGGCCATCGACCCCGGCGCCTCGGCGGTGCACGAGGGCTCGGAGCTGACGCAGAACGTGTGGACGGCGAAGCCCCTCACCTTCGACCTGCCGATGACCTCGATGAAGGACGCCAAGGAGTTCGAGAAGACCAGCAAGCTGGGGCTCTCGGCGCGCGTGGGCTTCAAGCTGGGCAAGACGGCCGTCGACGTGAAGACCAAGCGCGTGGCGAAGGTCTCCGAGAAGGCCGCGGGCGAGACGTTGAGCTTCGGCGGCGGCGCGGAAGACTGGGGCGCGGGCCGCCTCATCAACGCCGAGGTCCTCGGCATCCGCGTCGCCAACCAGAACGAGAAGAACCAGCTCTTCGAGAAGAAGTAGCCGCTTCAGCCCGCGTGCTTCTCGATGAGGCGGCCGAGGCGGGGCACGGCGGCCTCCACGTTCTTCTTCGCGGTGCCGCGCAGCTTCTCGTACGCGCCCTTCACCACGCCGTGCGGCGACTTCTGCGCCTTGGCGTCGGTGATGGCCAGCAGCGCGTCGGCCACGCGGCTCGCGTTGGCGCTGAAGTGCGCTGACACCGGAGCGCCCTTCGTCTTCGCCTCCTGGAACATCGGGTCGAGCGCGCGCGCGAACTCGGGCAGCAGCGACTCCACGGCGTCTTTGATGAAGCCGGGCTTCACGCCCTTCACCGCCGCGTAGCCGGCCTTGATGGCCAGCCCGGAGAAGCCGCCTTTGTCGGAGACCTCGGCGTCGATGAGCGTCAGGCAGTCGGCCACGACAGAGGGCTTTTTCCCCGCGTCGGTGAGCACTTCAGGAAGGGAGGACATGGTCGCCGGGCATAGCACTGCTAGAGAGCGGCGCATGGCTCAACGACCTGTCGCTCTCATCACCGGCGCCTCCGCGGGCCTCGGGGAGCAGTTCGCCACGCTCTTCGCCCGCGACGGCTTCGACGTCATCCTCACCGCGCGCAACACCGCGAAGCTGGAGGCGGTGGCGGAACGCCTGCGCATCCACCAGGCGAAGACGTACCTCATCTCCGAAGACCTCTCGAAGCCGGGCGCCGCGCACCGCCTGTACGCCGCGGTGAAGGAGCGCAACCTCACCGTCAACGTGCTGGTCAACAACGCGGGCTACGGCACCTCCGGCGACTTCCTCGACTCGCCGCTGGAAAAAGAAGCGGAGATGGTGAACCTCAACTGCACCGCGCTGCTCGAGCTGTGTCACCTCTTCGGCCGCGAGATGCGGGAGCGGAAGGAGGGGAAGATCCTCAACATCGCGTCGACCGCCGGTTTCCAGCCCGGGCCGTACATGTCGACGTACTACGCGACCAAGGCCTTCGTGCTCTCGTTCAGCGAGGGCCTCGCGCACGAGCTGCGGAACTCCGGCGTCACGGTGACCTGTCACTGCCCGGGCGCGACGCACACCAGCTTCGCGGCCACCGCGGGCATCGGCGGTACGCGGCTCTTCAAGTCGCCCACCGTCGCCACCGCGGAAGAGGTCGCCGCCGACGCGTACGAGGCGATGCAGCAGGGCGAGGTGCTGGCCATCCACGGGTTCTTGAACGCCATCACCGCGTTCTCCACGCGGCTGGCGCCGCGCAAGGTGCTCCGGCAGATCGCCGCCGCCATCAACTCGCCGCCCGAGGCCTGAGACG
>CAMLFP010000338.1 GCA_946479335.1 uncultured Archangium sp. | reverse complement strand
GAATTCCATCGCGAATATACTCCAGCGCAATCCGGTCCTGCTCTGCGGTGCTATGCGCATACCGTGCAAATTTTCCACCGGAATCAGTATCGCGATATACTGTGCCGAAATTCTCGTACGAAAAACTATAACACTCCCCCGCCACGCAAATCGACTGATGAAGCTGAGGCTCATCACCCGAAGCGTCCTCTACCCAAAAATCAAGCCCATTCCTATCCGTAGCTCTTAATGGACTGTTTCCTGCGTACGAATACAGAAGTATACTATTGCCTCTACGAGACACCGCTAATGCGGCATGGGGAGACATCGCGATCGGATCGGGCTGGAGGTAGCGGCCTGTGGACGGGTCGTAGAAGCGATTCCAGTTGATGTACTTCTCCGTCTCCGCGTCGGCGTACTGCCCGGGGAAGCGCAATGTCGGGAAGTACGGAATCGCTCCCGTCGCGTAGCTGCGGAACTCCACCAGGTCCACCTGCACGCCCTGCGTCGTGCCCGACGGAGCGCCCACCCGCACCGTCGCCCGGTAGTTATCCCGCGGCGCCCAGTCGCTCCACACATGCCCTTTGTGCGTACCCGTCACACCGGCGTCGTTGTTCACCGTCGCCCACACTCCCGGTGGCAGGTCCACGTAGTTGTACAGCACCCTCGCATCCGCCTGCGCGAAGCCCGGCAGCCGGCCAACGCCGACCACTCCTCCGTCCGGGCCCATCGTGTTGTACGGGTGGTTCGTTCCCGAAATTACCGGCACCTGGTTGACGGCTCCGAATTCGTCATACATGCCAACGCCACTGATGAGCCCGCTATTGGAGTGAATCGCCAGAATCGGCTTCGGCAAGATGTCATTCACAATGTGCGTCAACCCACACGCTCCAGTGGCGCCGACTCGCCCACAATCACCATTACTGGTCTCATCAAAATGAAGACCTCCCGAAGAAAACGGTGACGCAGGAGTAAACCCATTTCGAAGCGTCGCGACAAGCTTCCCGTCGAGCCAGACGAAATCGTCGTACGCCAACACTGCGGTATTGGCCGACAACGGAGAGGCCACCGTCAAGACGTTGTCCCAGAGATCATAGAAACGCTTTTCTTCATGACCCGCGGGCAGCACACGCAGCCAGAGTCGATTTCTCGCGTCGTAATAATAATCGATGGTCGAGTCCCCACCGGAGTGCGTGACGACAGACTTGTATACCGAATCCAAGCCTCACCACTCAGCGTCGTCACATGTCGCACGAACTCTCCTCTCTCACTCACCGATCCTCCATTCTCAATTAACGGTAGTCTGGGACGACAGAGTCGATCAACCGCTCGTACCAACGCTGCCCGTCGGGGCCGAGATCAACTTTTTCAAACTCGTAGGGGCACGGACAAACGTACGGCCGACTGCAGACCCACGCCCGCGAGTCACACGCCACTGAACGCCGCGCCAGCTCGACGCCTCCATCTCGCGCATCTATGTAATAGCGAAACTCGCACCCATCCACCGTAGGTGCGATATCGAATTTGCATTCACCAAAAAGAAACACGGACTCAGAGACCACAGAGAACCCGCCATCCTGATAGTCGAGAAACCGGAGCGCATCCGCCCTTCTGACGTTCTTGGTAGAGCTGGTGCGAGTGGGCGTCTTCGCACAGCTCGACTCACAACCAACCAGCCACAAAACGCCAACCCACAAGACGAGTCGCATCACGGCACTCCAAATTCCAACACGCTTCAATCAGCGCTCGGTGCAGCGGGTGCGTGAGTAGATGCTCGGCATGCACTTATTGCAATGACTGCACTTCGACTCCTGCGCGGAGCCGTCTTGCAGGCGCAGCAACAAATCCGGCTCCCGCAGCAGCGCGCGCGCCATCGCCACGAACTCGAAGCCCTCGCGCATCGCCGTATCCATTTCAGGTTTCCCGGTGACGCCACCCAGCAGCACCAATGGCAGCTTGAGCGCCGCGCGAAACGCGCGCGCGTACTCGAGGAAGTAGAGCGGCTCGAACGGGTACGCCTTCAAGAAGAAGCCGCCCACCGCGCGGATGCCCAGCTTCACGTGGAGCGGCATCGCGTCGGCGAACTCCTTCTTCGGCGCGTCGCCGCGGAACAGGTACATCGGGTTGAGCAACGACGAGCCGCCGGTCAGCTCCAGCGCGTCGAGGTGCCCGTCGCGCTCGAAGAGCTTCGCCGCCTCCAGCGACTCCGCGGGCAGCAGCCCGTTGGGCACGCCGTCGTGCATGTTCAACTTCGCCAGCACCGCCACGCTGGAGCCCACGCTGCGCCGCACCGCCTCGAGGATGCGCCGCGCGAACTCCGCGCGGTGCTCCAGCGAGCCGCCGAACGCGTCGCGCCGCTTGTTGATGGCCGGGCTCAGGAACGCGCCGGGCAGGTACATGTGGCCCAGGTGCACCTCCACCGCGTCGAAGCCCACGTCGCGCGCCCACGCCGCCGCGCGCGCGAAGTCGCCCACGATGCGCGTCAGCGTCTCCGGTGACGCCTTGCGGTCGAACGACAGGCTCAACGGGTTGAAGCGCGTGGTCGGCGAGAGCGAGGGCGCGCCGTTCGACGCCGCGTTCGCCACCGGGCCCGCGTGGCCGATCTGCGCCGAGACCCGCGCGCCCGTGGCGTGCACCGCATCGGTCAACCGCCGCAACCCCGGCAGCGCCTCTTCGCGCCAATAGAGCTGCTCGCGGTGCGTGCGGCCCTCCGGCGAGACCGCGAGGTACGCGACCGTGGTCATGCCGACGCCGCCGCGGCCGAGCTCGGCGTGGAACTCGATGAGGTCGTCGGTCACCAGCGCGTCGGGCGTGCGCCCTTCGAAGGTCGCCGACTTGATGACCCGGTTTCGCAGCGTCACGGGGCCGAGCCCCGCGGGCGAGAAGACGTTCGGCGGAGGACCTGACATGGCGAGCGCCCTAGCATGCCTCCCGGCTTGGGCCCTGGTGACCGACCGCGGCAATTACACTGTAGCGACAATCACCACACGTAAGTAATTGAAATCTCTTGACCGAGTTCAGTTGGCCTGTAACATCGCCGGAGGCCGACGTCGAACCGACTCGTTTCTCCGGAGCACAGGCTGATGCGCAACCGCAGTTCGTTCCTGTTCGTGACGTTGGGGCTGGTCGCAGGGTGTGCACCGGAGGTGCCCAAGCAGCTCGCCTCGGGCTTCGACATGTCGAAGGACTCGCTGGCCTTCGCGAACTTCGCGACCGGCTTCGACGACTCGACGATGGACACCGAGCTCATGCAGCGGATGTTCGGCGACGTCGCCTGTCAGCCGGGGAGCTCGCCGTGTGAGCTGACGCCGGGCGCGCGCGCCTTCGTGGCCAAGGCCAACAAGTCGATGGCGAGCGGCCGCTGCGAAGGCTTCGCGGTCATCTCGCAGCTGTTCGAGGCCGACAAGGTCCACCCGGTCGACTTCGGCGGCGCGACGGCGCGAGACCTCGACATCGTCGGTAACGAGCCCCTGCAGCGGGAGATCGCCTACTGGTTCTCCACGCAGCTGGTGCCGGCGGTCTCCACCAAGAAGACCAAGGCGTACATGGCGAAGGACATCATGCCGGTGCTGGCGGAGGTGCTGGACCCCAAGGCCACCGAGCGCGTGCGCATCGGCATGGTGCGCAAGAAGGGCAAGACCATCTCCGGTGGGCACGCGCTGACGCCCATCTCGTACTCGCTCGACCCGAAGGTCGAGGGCCTCTACTGGCTGCGCGTCTACGACAACAACAACCCCGACGCCGAGCGGCAGATCAAGATCGACACCAAGAACAACCGCTGGGAGTTCGAGGCCGCCGAGAACCCGGAGCAGAGGTCGCGCCTGTATTACGGCGACGACTCCAACGACAACCCGCTGTACCTCGCGCCCGTCTTCGACCGCCTCGGCCAGCTGCCCTGCCCGTTCTGCGACGACTCGAGCGAGAACACCGTCACCTCGTCGGGCGGCGCGCAGATCTCCATCGCGGGCTTCAGCATCGGCGTGAAGGACGGCGTGCTCGCCGCGGGGACGACGCCGGCCTTCTCCGCGGAGCTCGACGACAAGCCCGCGTCGTTCATCGTCACTGCGCCCACCGGCGACCTCACCGTCGACGTCACGCACCCCATTGACTCCGACTACCCGTTCGCGACCCAGACCGTCGACGTGCAGGGCCACGGATTCATCGCGTCGGCCTTCGATCTGCTGATCACCGCGAATGACCAGCTCGGCGTCACCGGCAACGGCGCGGGCGTCACCTACGCGAACGCGAGCCGCACCCCGATGGGCCTCAACACGCGGGTCGACCTCGGCAACGGCACCTCGCTGGGCGTGACCGCGGTCATCGGCGGCGGCTCGAGCGACGTCACCGCTGGCCTCGACAAGACCTCGGGCCAGGTGAACATCGCCGCGGGCAACTCGGCGGGCGCGAAGATCACCATGGTCGTCACCCGCACCGACGCCGACGGCGGCGAGACGACCGGGCAGCTCACCTTCACCTCCGAGGGCGACGGCGGCGTGAGCGCCGACACCAGCAGTTGGATGGCGGGCGGCAGCCTCACCGGCACCGTCACCAACAACGGCGTCACCTCCACCGTCACCAACGCCTGCGAAGACGGCATCAAGTCGGGCATGGAGACCGACGTCGACTGCGGCGCGGTGTGCACCAACAAGTGCAGCGTCTCGCAGATGTGCGCCACCGGGGCCGACTGCCTGTCGGGCTTCTGCAGTGTCGCCGGTCTGTGCGTCGCGACCTCGTGTGAAGACGGCGTGCAGAGCGGCGACGAGAGCGCCATCGACTGCGGCGGGAGCTGCGCCCAGTGCAACGTCGGCCAGGCCTGCACGCAGAACGCCGATTGCGCAGGCACGGCGGCGTGCGCGGGCAACGTGTGCACCACCACCTACGCGGTGTCGGTCACGGTGAGCGGCCTCACCCCGCTCGACCCGGTGGTGCTGCAGAACAACGGCGCCGATGACCTCACGGTGTCGGGTGACGGCACCTTCGGCTTCCCCACGCGCACCACCGGCGCGTACTTCGTCAGCGTGCACACCCAGCCGGCGCTCGCCGACTGCTTCGTCACCGCGGGCACGGGCACCGCGACCGCCGACGTCACCGTCGCGGTCAACTGTCTCCCGCTGTGGAGCATCGGCGGCACGGTCTCCGGGCTGCCCGCCGGGGAGACGGTGACGCTGGAGAACGGCATCGATGATCTGGTGGTCAACGCCAACGGCGCCTTTACCTTCGGCCAGCGCGTCAGCAGCGCGTACTCGGTGAGCGTCATCGCGCAGCCGGCGAGCGCGAACTGCGTCGTCACCAGCGGCGGCACCGGCACCCCGACCGCGGAGGTCACCGACGTGGTCATCACCTGCACCAGCACGGTGGCCGGCGGGTTCGACACCGGCTTCAACTCCACGGGCTGGCTGTCATCGGCGCAGGGCACGGGCGCGAGCTCGTGGCGGCGCGGCGTGGTGAACAGCGACGGCTCGATGGTCTTCGCAGGCCAGGTGACCAGCGGCAGCGACCAGCAGTGGGTGGTGAGCAAGGTGCTGAGCACCGGCGCGCTCGACACCACCTTCGGCACCAACGGCCACCTCGTCATCTCCACCGGCGCGGGCGCGCAGACGCCGCGCGGCATCTTCGCCGACGGCACCGGCTACCTCGTGGTTGGCACGCTGGCCGGCGCCACCGACCTCGACGTGGGCATCGCACGCGTCACCGCCACCGGCGCGCTCGACACCACCTTCGGCACCAACGGCATCTCCACGTACGACTTCGGCGGCGCGGAGACGTACGAAGACGCGGCCGTCGACTCCATGGGGCGCATCCTCCTCATCGGCACCGTGGCGGGCAGCACCAACGACCTGTTGATGACGCGCCTCAACGCCAACGGCACGCTCGACGTCACCTTCGCCAACTCCGGGTACCTGAGCATCGACTCCGGCGGTGACGATCGCGGCGTCGCGGTGACCATCGACGCGACGAGCGGCGACAACCTCGCGGTCTACACGGTCGACGGGCTGGTGAAGGTGGCGCGCAACGACGCCACGGGCGCGATGGTGTCGTCGTTCGGCACGTTCGGCACCGCCGACGTCGACTTCACCGGCAGCACCGACCTGCCGGCCCCGCATCGCATCGTGATGTCGGGCACGGGCGTGCTCCTCGCCGGCACCTCGGTGGGCACCAGCAACGACCTCGCCTTCGTGCAGCTCGACGCGACGGGCGCGCTCGACAC
>CAMLFP010000337.1 GCA_946479335.1 uncultured Archangium sp. | reverse complement strand
ACTTCGAACCGGTACGGCGCGCCCGCGCTGCGCAGGGCGCTGAACAACGTGAGGTCGGCCTGCGCGGTGGACGCCTGGGAGTCGGTGAAGACGGAGACGCCGCCGTCCACCGCCAGCGTCGAGAAGTCGACGGCCGCGAAGAACGCCCGCGCGTCGGTCACCAGCGTCACCGTGGCGCCCTCGCTGAAGCGGTCATTCATCGCCACCGGGCCCACGATGCGCTGCGCGCACAGCGGGTTGCTCCCGGGCAGCGCCGGGTTGCGCGGCGGCAGCTTGCGGTTCGCGCCGATGGTGAGCTGCCCCTCGAAGGGGAAGACGCCCGCGTCGGCACTGGAGGTGGCGGTGCCCGCGACGTCGAGAATCACCGTGGCGTCGTCGTCGGCGAACACGTCACCGCCGGTCAGCCACAGCGTGCCGGTGCGCGTGAGCGCGTCGGTGCCGTTGCCCTTCACGGGGAACGCCTGCGCCGCGGAGTCGAGCGCGTCGACGTCGAGCCCGCCGCGCACCTCGCCCGAGTAGATGCCGTCTTCGACGCACGCCTGCTCCAGCGTGTAGCTCTGCGGGTTCTGCTGGTTGAAGTACAGCGCGCCCACGTGCACCCGCGCGCGCGAGAGCGTCACCTCGTAGCCCGCCGGCGTGGTGAACGGCTGCGACGCCTCGGGGACACCGCGCGCCTGCGCCGTGAAGCTGACCAGGTTGCCGCCGGTGCTCTCGATGCACGAGGAGAAGAAGAGCAGCGCGAAAATGGAGCGGTTCATTCTTCACCTCCGAAGTGCAGGCCCAGCGTCACCATGAACGCGCGCGGCGCGCCGGCAGCGAACATGTGCGCGGGCACCAGCGACGGCAGCGAGCCCGTGGTGTGGAAGTCGCTCGCGTAGTTGAGCTGCACCTGTTTGTACTTCGCGCCCGCGAGGTTGGTGACGCTGAAGCCGAGTGACACGACCTTCCACGAGAGCTCGGCCGACGCGTCCATCACGAAGATGACGTCGCTGCGCTGGCCGTACGGCAACGCGCGCCGCCCGACGTAGGTGAGGCCGAAGCCCGCGCGCGCCTTGAGGGGGCTCTCCAGAATCAGCCACGGCAGGTCGTGGAACACCGCGGCGTCGAGGCGCGCCACGAAGTCAGGCACGTACGGCACCAGCAGCTTCGTGTCGTCGTACGTGGAGCGCACCCACGTCACGTTCCCCGAGACGTCGAACCAGCCGTGCCGCACGCGCCCCGCCGCCAGCGCGCCCAGCCGCGTCGTCGCGCCGCCGATGACGCCGCGGCCCTCCTGCGCGTTGAACACCAGGTCCTTGTCGACGCGGGTGCCGAACACCGTGGCGCGCAGCGAGGTGTCGAAGGCGCCGAAGCGCCGCGCGAAGGCCGCGCCGCCCTCCCACGAGAAGATGCGCGCGAAGGGCGTGGCGAGGTTCTGCGCGATGAACTGCGGGTCGATGGAGCGGATGCCGGTGCCCACCGCGCCCGAGAAGGTGACGCCCTCGAAGGGGCCCACCAGCAGCGTACCGCGCGGCATCAGCGCCGCTCCCGACGTGGAGTTGCGCTCCGTGGGGTCGCGGTACAGCCCGAGGTCGCGCTGGTCGAGGCAGCTCGCGTCGCCCGGCGGGTTCGACGCCGAGGGCCGCCGCACCGTCTGCACCGCGCAGCGGTTGAGCACGTTGTAGGTGAGGAACTCGCCGCGCAGGCCGCCGCGCAGCGTGAGCCACCACACCGGCGAGAGGTTCAGGTCGGCGTACAGGCCTCCGTCGAAGAGCTTCGAGTCGAGGTCGTAGTCGCGCAGGTACGGCGTGTTGCTCGCCGCGAGGATGCGCGTCTGCACGCCGTCGACCGCGTCGAAGCGCGCGGAGTAGCCGACCTCCAGCTCCTGCCGGCGGCCGAAGAGCATGGTGTGCCACCGCGCCGAGCCCTTCGCGCCCACGGTGAAGTTGGTGGTGTCGCGGTCCAACAGGTCGCCGCGCTGCTCGTGCGGTGACTGCTGCGCGAGCTGCGGGTCATTCAAGAAGCCGGTGAAGTTCTCGAGGATGCGCGTCGAGTGGTAGAGGAAGTAGACGGTCTGGTCGTGCGTGAAGTTGCCGGAGTGCCCGTGCAAATCGAAGTGCACCTGGGCCCGCAGCGAGTCGCCGCCCTGGCGGTTGTCGTAGGTGTCGTAGAAGCGCACCGTGCCGTTGGCGACGTCGTCGTCGCGCAGCACGCCCGCTGACTTGTACGTGGTGCCGTAGGCGAACGCGCCCACGCGGAAGCTGGTGTCGGCGTTGAGGGCGCCCTCGTACTGGCCCATCACCTTGAAGTTCTTCGCGCTGCGGTTCTGCCCGAAGCCGTCGGTGGTGAAGAGCTGCACGCCGCCGAAGGTGCGCGACGACTGCCCGTGCGGCCCCCACAGCGCCAGCAGCCGCGCCGAATTGAAGCTGCCGTACCCGCCGCGGATGATGATGCCGCGCTCGTTGAGGCCCAGTTGGTAGTCGGCGCTGCCGGCCACCGCGTAGTTGCCCTGCCGCGGGTCGAGCGGGCCTTCCAGCACCCGCAGGTTCGACACCAGCTCGGGGATGATGAAGCCCAGGTCGGCGAAGCCGTTGCCGTGCAGGTTGCCGGAGTCGTTGATGGGCACGCCGTCGACGGTCAGCTCCAGGTCTTGCCCTTCGCGCGCGTCGAAGCCGCGCAGGAAGATGCGGTCGGGGTGGCCCTCGCCGCCCTCGTTGGTGAGGAGGATGCCGGGCGCCAGCTTGAGCAGCTCCGAGGCGCTCTTGCGCGGCACCGCCGAGAGCTGCCCCACCTCGATGTTGAAGTCGGCCACGCCGCGCGACCTGGGCTGCGTGCGCCCGGTGACGGTGGTGTGCATCTCGTGCGCGGGGTGCCCGGCGTCGGCGTCGTCGGCGGTGATGCCGGGGTCGGCGGCCGGTGGGGGCGGTGTTTCGGCGTCGCCGGCGTCCGGAGGCTCCACCGGCAGCGCGGGCATGTTGAACGAGAGGCGGGTGCGCGACGGCGTGGGCACGCCTTCGTGCGTGGCGGGCGCGAAGACCCACTGCTTGAGCGCGTCGACGGTCGCCTGGTCCCACGCGGCGCCGGCCGACTCGATGACGTGGATGTCGGCGGCCTTGCCGTCGGTGCCGACGATGAACTCCAGCAGCACGTGGTCGTGCTCGGGCGGCGCCGCGTTGACCGGCACGGTCGCGTCGACCCGCGTGAGCACGCGTGGCGGCACCACATCATCCTGGGCACTCGCGGCGAACGCGCACAGCGTCGCGGCGGCGAACAGCACTCGCATGGGGAACTCCAGAGGTTGAGGTTCGTCGCGACGCGACGAGGGGAGACAGCGGTGATCAGCGACGGCGCCGGTGGCGCGCGGTGATCAGACCGCTGGCGGGGAGCTCTTCGGCGCGCGCGCCAACACGTCTTGCGGCGGCGTCTCGAAGGTGGCGAAGGCGCGCACCACCGGCAACTGCGGCGCCGCGCACGAGGTGACGTTGAGGGCGCTGAGCACCACCGGCGCGTGGAAAGCGGCGAACACCGCGCACTCCAGCGGCCGCGAGGCCAGCGTCGCATCACCCTCGGGCGCGCAGACGTGCGGCGCTTGCGAGTGGTGCTCGTCGGCGCGCAGCAGCGCCACGTCGAGCTGTTCGCCCGTGGCGCCATCGGTGTGCGACTCCAGCGCGAGGTGCAGCAACCCCAGCCCTTGCGCGAGCAGCAACAGCGCGACGGTGGAGCGGCGGATCAGCACAGGCCCACCTCGTAGTCGAAGACGCCACTTGGTTGCAATAACGAACCCGGCGCGCTCGAGGCTCACAGCGAGGCGATGAGCTCCGGGAGCGCTTGGGCCGCCCACGCGTCGAGCTTCACCGTGGCGTCCGCGTCGGCGCGCGTCGGGCCCACGTTCATCAGCGCCACCGGCATCCCGCGCTCCTTCGCGCGCAACACGAAGCGGTAGCCGGAGAAGACCGTCAACGAGCTGCCCACCACGAAGAGCACCTCGGCCGCGTCGAGCAGCGCGTACGCGGCCTCCACGCGCGGGCGCGGCACGGAGTCGCCGAAGAAGACCACGTCGGGCTTCAGCACGCCCCCGCACCCGCACGCCGGCACGTGGAACCCATCGACGAGCGCATCGGGCAGGTCGGCGTCGCCGTCGGGCAGCAGCGTGTGTCGCGACTCCAGCACCCGCGGGTTGGCGGCCTCGAGCGCGCGCTGCAGTTCGTCGCGCGCCTGTCGCGCTCCACAGTTCATACACAACACATCGGCCAGCGCGCCGTGCAACTCCAATACATCGCGTTGTGTTGCTTTGTGATGGAGGCGGTCGACGTTCTGCGTGATGACGCCGGTGACGGCGCTCCAGCGCGCGAGCGCGTGGTGCGCGGCGTTGGGTTGAAAGTCGCGGAAGCGCGGCCAGCCCAGCAGTGAGCGCGCCCAGTACCGCGCGCGGGTGTGCGCGTCGTTCACGAACTCGCGGTGCTGAATGGGCGGCCGCTTGCGCGGCGGCGCGGTGGGCCCCCGGTAGTCGGGGATGCCGGATTCCGTGCTGATGCCGGCGCCGGTCAGCACGCACACGCGTTTGTTCTCAAGGAGCCGCTGCAGCGCGCGCATGCGCAGACAATAACCTTGCACTCGGCGCTCGCCTCCCGGGTCAGGGGCCTCATGCGACGTCTCAGCCTGTCCATTCTCCTCGTGTTGGCGGCCTGCACCTCGAAGCCCGGGCCGCAGGGCGAACAGGGGCCCCAGGGTGAAGTGGGTCCGCAGGGGCCCGCGGGCGCGACCGGAGCGCAGGGCCCGCAAGGTGAACCAGGCCCGGCGGGTGCGCAGGGTCCGACTGGCGCCACCGGCGCGGAGGGGCCGCAAGGCGTGCAGGGGGCTCCCGGCGCGGTGCTGGTGGTCGACGGCGGCGTCGTCATCGGCCCTCCCGGCGCGTCGGTCGTCGTCACGTCACTCACCGCAGGCGACGCCGCGTGCGCCACCGGCGGCGTGCGCGTCACCCAGCTCTCCGATGGCGGCATCACCAACGTGTGCAATGGCGCCGTCGGCGCGCAGGGGCCGCAGGGCGTCGCCGGGCCTCAGGGGGCACAGGGCCCGCAGGGAGCGCCCGGCGTGACGGCGTCGCTGTTGCCCGCGATGAGCGTGCAGTGCGTGACGGGCGGCGTGCTGCTCACCTTCGCCGACGGCGGCACCTCCGCGGTGTGCAACGGCGCGCAGGGGCCGCAAGGAGCGCAGGGCCCGCAAGGTCTCCAGGGCATCCAGGGCCCTCCCGGGGAGCAGGGCTTGACCGGCGCGCAGGGGCCCGCGGGCTCGACGGGGCCGCAGGGGATTCAAGGCCCGCCCGGGCCTCCCGGCGCGGTGCTGTACCTCGACGGCGGCTCGCCGTTCGTCGCCCCGGGGCGCGTACAGTTCGCGGGCTTCACCAGCGCCCTCTTCAACGGCAACCTCGGCGGCATCACCGGCGCCAACGCGAAGTGCAGCACCGAGTTCCCCGGCAGCTTCCTGTGCACCTACGACGACTTTTCGAAGGCCGAGACCGGCACGTCTCCCGGAGCGGCCGGCGCGTGGGTCGACTACACGCGCGCGCCGTCGGGCGGGCGTGTCTCGGGCGCGTGCACCAACAGCACCACCGGCACGTGGACCGAGTCGTCGAATGGTGACGACGCGCTGACGCTGAACCAGTACGGCTACACGACGTACCAGCTGTGCAACACCACCCACCCGCTCGCCTGCTGCCGCGCGACGAAGGGCGTCTTCCGCGGCTTCACCGCCGCGACGTACACCGGCAACCTCGGCGGCATCATCGGCGCCAACGCGAAGTGCAACGCCGAGTTCGCCGGCAGCTTCCTGTGCACCTACGACGACTACTCGAAGGCCGAGAGCGGCGCGTCTCCCGGCGCGGCCGGCGCGTGGATCGATTACACGCGCGCGCCGTCGGGCGGGCGTGTCTCGGGCGCGTGCACCAACAGCACCACCGGCACGTGGACCGAGTCGTCGAATGGTGACGACGCGCTGACGCTGAACCAGTACGGCTACACGACGTACCAGCTGTGCAACACCACCCACCCGCTCGCCTGCTGCCAGTGAGAACGCCGATGAGAGCCGCCGCCGTCGCTGCCGTGTTGATGTTCGCCGTCGCCTGTACCTCGAAGCCCGGGCCGCAGGGCGAACAGGGGCCCCCGGGTGAAGTGGGTCCGCAGGGGCCCGCGGGCGCGACCGGAGCGCAGGGCCCGCAA
>CAMLFP010000336.1 GCA_946479335.1 uncultured Archangium sp. | reverse complement strand
CCTCGACGCTGGTGCCACCGTCCCACCCGAAGTTGCCGGTGCCGCCGCCCACGTTGCCGGAGCCACCACCGACGTTGCCGGAGCCGCCGCCAACGTTGCCGGAGCCACCACCGACGTTGCCGGAGCCACCGCCCGCGCCGCCGCCCGTGGTGGTGCTGCCGCCGCCGGTCGTCCCGACGCCACCACCGGTGAAGCCCGTGCCTCCGCCGCTCCCGGAGTCGGGCTTGTTGCGCACGTCACAGCCAACGGCGAGCAGAACGGCGACTCCAGAGATCAGAAAACGAAGCTTCATGTGCGTGCGACTCCAGTCAGTAATTCGGCCCGGCGAACCGTGGCCGCTGTTACACGAGGGTTCCCAACCGAAGCAAGCCACGGAGTCGTCACGTGAGCCTCTCCCATCCCTTTTTCTCAGGGCTCAAAAAGCCCCTCCACAGCGCGCACCGGGGCGGCGCCGGGCTCTACCCGGAGAACACGCTCTACGCGTTCCGCAAGGCCGTGGAGCTGCACCGCACCGACCTGCTCGAGCTCGACGTGCACGCGTCGGCCGACGGAGAGGTCGTGGTGGCGCACGACGCGACGCTTGAGCGCTGCACCGACGGCAGCGGAGAACTCTCTGCATTGACCTGGAGCCAGCTCGCGACGCTCGACGCGGCCTTCCACACCCCGCTCCGCGGTCAGGGCATCGGCCTGCCCCGCTTCATCGAGGTGCTGCGCGCCTTCCCCACCCTGCACCTCAACGTCGAGGTGAAGACCGCGAGCGCCGTGGCGCCCTTCGCCGAGCTGGTGAAGCGCGAGAACGTGCTGCACCGCCTGTGCATCGGCAGCGAGCACGACGCCGTCGCGGAGCAGCTCGTCGAGACGCTCCCCGGCGGGTGCTTCTTCTTCCCCGCCAACGCACTGGCGGCGTTCGTGCTGCCCACCAGAGGCGGCGAGCCGCCACAGAACGACGAGCGCTACACGGTGCTCGACATGCCGTATTTCTACGAGGGCGTGCAGCTCTTCGACGCCGACCTCGCGCGCGTGGCCGCGGCGCACGACAAGTGGATCAACGTGTGGACGGTGGACGCGCCCGACGACATGCGCCGCGCGATCGCCGACGGCGTCGGCGGCATCATGACCGACCGGCCCGATCTGCTGCGCGCGGTGCTCGACGCCTGAGCGCTACTCCGGCGCGCGGGGGAGCCACATCGACATCGACGTGCCCTTCCCCGGCGCGCTCTCCACCGTCAGCTCGCCGCCGAGCGCCTTCACCACGCCGAAGACCGTCGCGAGGCCCAGCCCGGTGCCGATGCCCGGCGGCTTGGTGGTGAAGAACGGCTCGAAGGCGCGCGCCAGCGTCTCCGGCGCCATGCCCACGCCCGTGTCGGTGACCCGGAGCAGCACCGCGTCGCCCGTCGGCGACTTCGGCGCGTTGCTGGCGGAGATGGTGAAGGTGCCGCCCTTCGGCATCGCGTCGCGCGCGTTCGCGGCGAGGTTCATGATCAGCTGCTCGACCTGCGACGGCGCGCTCCACAGCGGCCAGACCCCGGGCTCGGTGTTCACCTCGACCTTCACCGCGTCGCCCAGCACGCGCCGCGAGAGTTCCCCCACGCGCTTGAGCAACGGCGCCGTCTCCAGGCGCGTCGGGGCGACGGTGTCGCGGCGCGCGAAGGCCAGGAGCTGCGCGGTGAGCCCCGACGCCTGACCGATGGCCTCCCGCAGGTCGACGACCTCCTCACGCAGCGGCCCGGTCTTCGGCGCGCCGGCGTCGAGGTTGGAGGCGCAGTTGCGCATCACCGTGAGCAGGTTGTTGAAGTCGTGCGCGATGCTCCCCGCAAACCGCCCCAGCGCCTCCATCTTCCGCAGGTGCTCCAGCTCCGACTGGGCGTCGGCGGTCTTCGCGCGCTGGCTCGCGACCTCCTCGAGCAGCCCCGCGAAGAGCCGCGCGTGCACCCAGACGATCACCGCCACCAGCACGGTGAACACCGCGGCGTTGAACAGCACCAGCCCCGGCGTCGACGCCTGGAGCTCGACCCGACCGCCCACCACCACCAACGCCAGCTCGCACGCCACGCCGGCGAGCAGCGTCCACCGGAGCACGCGGCCCGAGAGCGTCACCAGCGCCACCACCAACCCGAGCGCGATGTAGAACGGCGCGGCGCCGACGCGGTGCAGACCCAACACCGTCGCCCACGCGCCCGCGCTCGCCAGCCCGATGAGCGAGAGCGCCGCCGCGGTGCCATACCCGAAGCGCGCCAGCGCCGCGGCGCCCAGGCACAGCCCGGCGATCACGAGCGAGAGGATCACCAGCGGCCACCGCACCGACGCGTCGGGCAGCAGCATGGCGCCGACGGCCAGCACCGCAGACGCGCCGGCCATGAGCAGGCTCAGCACCATCGCGGTGCGCTGCCGACGGCGCGCGTCGACGCTCCAGACTTCTCTGGCGAAACCGGGCCCCCCCAGGTTCATGCGCCGCATTGTGACGCGGGGCTCAGCCGCGTGTCGAGGAGAGAACCCAGTCGACGTACGGTCGGTGCCCCTCGGGAACGGAGAGCTTGAGCAGCTCCGGCACGGCGTACGGGTGCAGCGCGCAGACCCTCGCGCGGAGCGCCTCGAAGTCGGCGGCGGTCTTCATCACCACCAGCACCTCGCGCTCGTCGCAGCGCTTGCCTTCCCACGTGTAGAGGCTGCGCACGCCCGGCAGCAGGTTGGCGCAGGCGATGAGCCGTTCATCGAGCAGCGCGTGCACGATCTTCTCTGCGACCGCCTCGTCGGGCGCGGTCATCAGCACCACCGAGATCACAACGCGAGCTCGACGGTCTGCGCGCGCCCGTCAGGCAGCTTCACCACCACGCGCACCGGCGCCGCGGCGGTCACCTCGCCCACGTTGAAGTGGAGGCCGAACTCACCGGGCGCCGAGGGCACGGGGTGAGCGCCCCGGTAGACGGCCGCGGCGGCGAAGCGATCGACGTGCCCGGGTTGAAGCACCACCGTGACGTGCTTCTTCGCGCGGAAGACCAGCACCTTGAACTCGGGCTGTTCCTCGACGAGCTCCAGGGTGTGCTGCAGGCGCTCGACCGGGGCACTCACGGGAACGCTGGTGGAGAGCTCCTGCATGAACTCCTCGATGGCCTCGTCTCCAGCGGCCATCGCGGCGAGCGCGAGCTTCAGCTCGGGGTCGCGCTCTGCGGCGATTCGAATCGTCTCCTGCTCACCCGGGGTGGCGAGCCCGAGGTCCATCTTCAACAGATCGTCGGAGGTGATGCTGCGCGTTCGACGGCGCGTCACCTCCCGATTCGGCCCGCTGAACTCGTCAGGCAGCGAGCCTCGCGCGGCCCCGCCCAACACCGGGATCAACGCGTCGTCTTCGATGCCGGTGCGCTCCGAGAACCACCAGGCCGTCGCGCGGTGCGCAGCGTCGAGGAGCGCCGCTTCTTCACGCCGTTGCGCGTTCAGCGCCGTGAGGCTCAAGACCGTGCCGCGACACTGGCGATCGACCTGGCGCACCGCCTCGCGCAGCGCCCGCGCCAGCTCGCGCGCCGCCTGCTTCGCGGGGGGCATCGCCTCCAGCGCACAGAGCGCCGACTCGAAGCGATCTCGCGCCTGGAGATCCTGCACCGCGAAGCGCGCGCAGGCCTCACCGGCCTCGTCATTGTCGGGGATGGCGGCCTCTACCGCCTGACTCGCGGCGCGCTGGAGCTTGATGACCAGGCTCTCCACCGAGACGCCGCCAGCCCAGTCGCGCAGCGCGCCGTCGGAGATGGTCTCCAGCGGGCCCGCCACCTGCGCCGCCCTCACGCCGAGCGCGCCCGCCCTCCGGAGCACGTCGCCCGCGGCCTCCAACAGCAACCCGGCGACGACGGCGGCGTCACCGGGCCGCTCCTTCAACTGACGCTGGAGTGATTCGATCTCGACGACGCGGGCGGCGTACTTCTCTTTGGTGGTGGGCACAGCAAGCCTCCTTCAGGCCTCGAAAGCGCTGCGCGCCTCGAGAATGTAGAGCTTGAGCCACGCCTGCGCGCGGCTGACACGTTTGTACGAGTTGGTCACCGAGATGCCCAACGCCTGCGCCACCGCCTCGTGATCGTCGACGTCCTGGTGGTGGTATAGGTCCCACGCGGCGGCCTCGTTGGGGTGCTCGGTCTTCAAGCGCTCCCAGGCCTCCCAGTATTCCGCGTGGGCCTCGGCGGCCTGCGCGCGCGCGGTCGACTCCACGACGGCGCGGTGGGCCTCCGGCGCCGACACCTCCGGCGCGTCACCCTCTTCGTCCGTCTCGTGCCCCGGGTCGAGCTCCTCGCGCTGCCGGCGGTACCGGTCGATGGCGCAGTGCTTGACGATGCGCAGGAAGAACGTGCGCGGTGACGCTGCTTTCCCCGGCACCTGCTCCGACACGCCGCGGAACTGATCGAGCCCCTTCGCCATGAACTTGGTCACGGCGTCCTGGAAGATCTCGTCGGCGTCGTCGGGGGAGCCCCTCATGAACGCGCCCTGCACCCGGCGGATGACGGTGGTGGAGGCGTCGCGCCAGCGAAACACGAGTTCGCCAAGCTGCCGCTTGAAGTCCTTCCCGTCCGCTTTGCGTCGGGAGATGTCCTGGAACAACTCGTCGTCGGTGAGCATGGCGATGAAACCGGCACCATACCTGCGCTGACGCGGCGGCCGTCGATTTCCTGACAGCGCAGTTCGCGTTTTGTTTCGAGCGCTTGCGCACGCTGCGCGGTCAGCGACCATGAGGCGCCTCCGTCTGGCGCCGCATGAACCGAACCATTGTCATTGGAGATCTCCACGGCTGCTTCGACGAGGCCACGGCGCTGCTTTCCGCGCTGGAGGTCGGCGAGTCAGACCGCGTCATCTTCGCAGGCGACCTCGTCGACCGCGGGCCCAAGCCCCGGGAGTGCGTGGAGCTCGCGATGCGGCACGAGTGCGTGTTGGGCAACCACGAAGAGAAGCACCTGCAGCAGCGCCACTCGAAGGCCGAGAAGCTGTCGCCCGCGCACCTCTTCACGCGCGAGCAGCTGCGCGACGAGCACTACGCGTACTTCGAGTCGCTCCCGCACTTCATCCGCCTCCCGGAGTTCAACGCCGTGGTGGCGCACGCCGGCGCCTTCCCCGGCGTCGAGATGGAGCAGCAGAAGCCGCAGCACCTGCTGCATGTGCAGCACATCAAGCCGCCCGGCGCGAAGAGCTACTGGCCGTCGAAGGCGCCCGCCGACTTCTCGTTCTGGACCAACCACTGGCGCGGGCCGGAGCGCGTCATCTTCGGGCACTCGGTGCTGAGCGAGCCGCTGGTGACCGAGTGGGCCGTCGGCATCGACACGGGCGCCGTCTACGGGCGTGGCCTCACCGCGTTGGTGTTGCCGGAGTGGCGCTGCTTCACGCTCCCGACGCGCGACTACACCGGCGGGCGGAAGACGGTCGCCAGCTACCCCGTGCATGGCGACGTGATGGCGTTCAGTTGATACGTCATGCCCATGTCGCTGCCTTCGTTGTTGCGCGAGATCCGCGCGTGTCGGCTGTGTGAAGCGGTACTCCCGTTGGGCCCGCGCCCGGTGCTGCGCGCCAGCGCCTCCGCGCGGGTGATGATCGTCGGGCAGGCGCCGGGGATCCGCGTGCACGAGAGCGGCGTGCCGTGGGCGGACGCGAGCGGCAAGCGGCTGCGCGAGTGGCTGCAGCTCGACGAAGCGGCCTTCTACGACGAGCGCCGCGTGGCCATCGTGCCGATGGGCTTCTGCTACCCGGGCAAGCAGGGCTCGGGCGACGCGCCGCCGAGGCCGGAGTGCCGCGCGACGTGGCACCCGCGCCTGCTGCCGATGCTCAAGAAGGTCGAGCTGACGCTGCTGATCGGCCGCTACGCGCAGGCGTACTTCCTCGACGGCTCCGACGACGTGACGGCCAACGTGCGCGCGTGGAAGACGCACCTGCCCGCGCTGCTCCCGCTGCCCCACCCCAGCCCGCGCAACGTCGCGTGGTTCAAGGCCAACCCGTGGTTCGACCGCGAGGTGCTGCCGGTGCTGCGGCGCCGCGTGAAGCAGGCGCTCAGTTGATCTCGAGGCTCAGGTCCATCGCGCGGGCGGAGTGCGTCAGCGCGCCCATCGACACGTAGTCGACGCCGAGCTTCGCCAGGCGCGGCAGCCGCTCGGCGGTGATGCCGCCGGAGACCTCCAGCTCCACGCGCCCGGCCGGAACCTATGTGACGGTGGAGCAGTTGCCCCACGGCGGCTCGCTGCAG
>CAMLFP010000335.1 GCA_946479335.1 uncultured Archangium sp. | reverse complement strand
GACCGCGAACTTGGTCATCACGATGCTGCCCAGGGCCATCACCATGCCGCACGAGTCTGCGCGCTTCGCGTGGGCACGTCGCTTGCGATGCCTGCGGGCATGCAAACACCACTTCGACTCGTCTCCCTCTTGTCGTGTGTTCTCCTGGTGGCGTGCGGCGACCCGCAGGAGCCCGCGAACGGCTTCAAGTTGTCGGCGCCCGAGGTTGTCACCGCGCCGCCGGCGGCCAGCACCTGGTTCGACGTCATCGTGGGCGACGGCGCGAAGCCGCCGGTGACGCTCACCGTCGAGTCTCCCCGCTTCACCGCGAGCGTCGCGGGGCTGCGCGTGCGCGTCGACGTGCCGGCCGCCACGGAGAAGGGCACCGACGCGCTCACGGTGCGCGCCACCGACGCCACCGGCACGGAGGCGAAGGTGACGGTGCAGCTCGAAATCCCCGCGGCGGCGAAGGCGCCGACCCGCGCGGCGAACGTGCGCGTCGACCTGAATGCCTTCTTCTATGCCGACGGCGACACCGCGAAGGTGGTGGTCGACCTCGGCGGCCGCACCGCGCCCGCGCAGCTCGCCGAGGTGGTGCTGGTGTCGGCGGAGTCGCACGACGTGGAGAAGCTGACGCTCTCGGCGCGCGGCGACGGCCGCTACGAGTCGACGGGTGTGGTGATGCGCAGCTCGGAGGCGACGGGCGCGCCGCTCGACGGCGTCTTCACCGTGCCGGCGGGGGGCGCCTTGGTGGCCTTCTTCGCGGTCGACCCTGCGCAGCCCGGGTACGCAGACCTCGAAGCCGCGGTGTTCTCCGACCTCGGCGTGATGGAGGGCGTGCGCTCCGGTGCGCCGACGTCACGGGTCGAGCCCACGCTGGCGATGACCGACGATGAAGACCCGCTGCCGGTGGGCGCGCGCGCGGTGGGCACGATTTTCCGCTCGGGCACCGGCCCCGGTGAGGGCCTGCCGCTCCAGTTGGCGACGCACGAGCTGGTGCTGTTCCACCAGACGCAAGATGAGCTGACGCGCTTCCTGGAACTCTCGGGCGGCAGCGTCATCGAGACCGAGGGCGTCGACAGCGGCTTCGCGTCGCTGGTGAACGTCGACCCCGCGAGCCTCACCGCCGAGCGCCTCGCGCTGGTGCGCGCGTTGGCAGGCGACACCGGCGAGTTGTTGGCGAGCCGTGCGGAGGCGCTCTCCATCTACGGCCTCGCGCTGGCGTACCGCCTCGATGGCTACGTCGTCGCGGTGAACCCGCGGCTCGCGTACCAGCAGGCGCCGCAGTTGGTGGGCGTCGAAGCCGCCAACGTCAGCCGCACCATGCAGCTGCGCGGCACGCCGACGGAGAGCCTGAGCTGCCTGCCTGGCCGCGTCGACCGCCCGTGCACCACCACCGTGCCGGCGCTCTGGTCGTACCTCGCGCTGATGGACCTCGACACGCAGCGGGTGAAGGTGGGGGTGCTCGACATGGGCTTCGCGCCGAACTCCGACTTCCGCACCGAAGCAGACGGCGGCATCGAGCAGTGTGACTTCACCAGCCGGCCGGTGCGGTGTGCGCCGGGCGCCGCGTTGGGCCCGCCGACGGTGGGCGCCAGCTTCGTCGGCCCGCGCGTGTGGCACGGCACGGGCGTGGTGACCGCGATGGGCGGCGTCATCGGCAACGACGGCGCCGCGGGCGTGGCCGGGCAGGTGGCCGTGCCGATGCTCTACAAATACGACACCGCGTCGTACGCCTTCGACCTGGGCGGCGGCATCCGTCGCGCGCTGTCGATGGGCGCGCACGTCATCAACATCTCCGCGGGCTACCCGTGCACCATCGTCACCACCGTCGGGCCTGACTTCGACATCTGCAGCATCGAAGGGCGCCTCGGCATCTGCGGCGTGGTGACGGCGGTGGCGCACGCCGCGGCGCTGGCCTTCTGCACCAGCCCGGCGGCGGGTATCCCCATCGCGGGGCAGGTCATCTGCGGCGGCCTCATCGGCGCGGCGGTGATGGCCACCAACGCGTGCCTCTCGACGCTGGCGCTGGGAGACGTGCGCTCCACGATGGCCAGCGCGGTCAACGCGGCGGTGGCTTCGGGCGTGCCGGTGGTGGCGTCGGCAGGTAACCAGCTCACGCGTGAGTCGTTGCCCGACGTGGTTCGCGACTACGTCAACCTCTCCGAGCGCCGCACCGAGGCGTGGGGCGTCATCCCCGCGACGTTGCCGGGCGTCATCGCGGTGGGCGCGGCGGAGGGCGCGACGCTCGCCAATACGCAGTTCATCGGTGAGCGCGTCGACGTGTGGGCGCCGTCGGGCTCCGCGTACTTCTCGCCTGACTCGTCGCTGCCGCAGTCCATCACCGCGACCAGCGGCGCGGCGCCGTTCGTCACCGGCCTCATCGCGGCGATGCAGACCACCAACCCCACGCTCGACCCTGCGCGCGCCACGCCCGCGGAGCGCGCCACGGCGGTGGCCCGGGTGCGTGGGTTCCTCCTCTCCACGGCCTTCGACAACGCGACGCTGGCCGCGCGCGGCTTCGCCAACCAGCCGGAGCGCCGCAACCTGGTGAACCCGCTGGGCGCGGTGCTGGCCGCGGCCGCGGGCTTCGAGGTCGACCTGGGCTCGCTGGGCTACGACACGACGCTGAACTTCTCCGAGGCCGACGGCGATGACGACGTGGAGGCCCGCGCGCGCGCCGTCACCTTCGACGTGTCGACGCCGGGCACCATCTTGAGCCTCGCGCCCGCCGCGCAAGACGAAGACTGGTACCGCTTCACCGTGCCGACCATGGCGGGCCGCGTCTTCTCGACGGAGCTGACGCTGCGTTGGGTGGGCGGCGACCTGCCGCTGCTGTCGAGCACCGGCGCGGCGCCGCAGTTCCTCACCAGCACGCGGGTCGGGAGCGAGACCATCGCCACCTACCGGTTGGTGCGCGCGTCGGGCGACGCGGTGTCGCTGCGGGTGACGGCGGCGCCGGGCGCTGATGTGCCGTACCAACTGCGCGTCGCCACGCCGGCGGTGATGACGCCCGTCGTCACCATCGAGGAGCCGGTGCTGCCTCCGGGCGCGACGGTGTGCAGCGACACGCCGGTGCAGTTCCGCGCGTCGGTGCGCTACCCGGGCACGGTGCTCGAGGGCAGCTCCGCGACGTGGACCATCGACGGCACGCCGGTGGCGTCGACGGCGCTGACGCAGAGCCTCACGTTCTCGGCGGGCACGCACACCGTGGTGGTGTCGGCGCTCGGCGGCAGCGACAGCCAGACGGTGACCGCGCAGGCCTGCACCGTGGTGGCGGAGATCCTGACGCCCGCGGCGAACATCCACCAATACGCGAACGACTACGACATGGTGGGCCCGTACCTCGACATCGCGTTCAGCGCGCGCGCCCTCGACGGCTCGGGGCAGGTCATCGACCCCAGCACGCTGGTCTTCGAGTGGTCGACCGACCGCGGTGACTGTCAGCCCGGCGCGCCCACGAGCGGCACGCAGCTCCTCGGCACCGGCGCGAACCCCGGCACCCTCCGCATCTACGGGAAGGGCGGCTCACCGCTGGAGACGCACATCATCACGGTGCGCGTGCGCGCCAGCGCGGGGGGGCCGGTGCTGTCGTCCGACTCCGTGCAGGTCGACGTGCAGAACCTCATCTGACGTCGAGCTCGAGGCGTGCGCGCGTCGCCCGGGCCAGCGAGGGTCCGGGCGACGTGCGTTTGTTTCAGTGAAGGCGCGGCTACAGCGCCTTGCGCGCGGGCAACGCGACGTTGGCCACCAGCAGGCCCATCGCCAGCGCCACGGCCACCAGCGTCACGTCGGCCAGCCCGCTGATGCCCAGCACCGCGTCGCCGGCCAGCAACGAGTCGAGGCTGCGCAGCGAGAGCGCGCCCGGCACCAGCAGCAGCATGCCGGGCATCAAGAGGAGCTGCGCGGGCCGCGCCGTGACGCGCGCGAAGAGGTTGCCGCTGATGCCCAGCACCAGCGCGTTCAGGAAGACGCCATGCGCGGTGGGCAGCTGCCTCGTCACCAGCGACACCACGAAGACCAACGCGCTCGACGCGAAGGCCACCCCGAGGCGCCGCGGCGGGAGGTCGAGCATCACGCCGAAGCCGAACGACGCGAAGAGCAACGCCAGCACCTGGAGCGCGAAGGGCGCGGCCTCCCGTGCCTCGCTCACCGGCGGCGAGGTGCCCAGCGCCTTCTCGAGCGACACCACCACCGCGAGCCCGAAGACCAGCGAGAGCAGGGTGATGCCCGCGTGCATCACGCGCGCGGTGCCGGCGACGAGGTTCCGGTACGTCAGCTCCGTGAGGCCCATCGTCAACGTCAGCCCCGGCAACAGCTGGATGATGATGGCCAGCACCAGCACCTCGCGGCTGTGCCCCGGCCACTCGCGGCTCGCGACGCCGGCCAGCAGCGCAGCCACCACGCCGCCCGCGAGGTTCTCCAGCACGCGCAGCTGCTCCGAGCGCGCCAGCGTCAGCATCAACACGCGCAGCAGCAGCCCGCCGAAGCCCGCCAGCCCCGCGTCGAGGAGGTCGCCGCCCAGAATCACCGCCGCGCCCGCGCTGGAGGCCACCGCGGCCAGCAGCTTCCACGGCGTGCTCCACGCGTCGGCGGCCTTCTGCAAGGCGTGGATGCGGCGGCGCGCTTCGGTGAGGTCGAGGGTGTCGTCGGCCACCGCGTTCAGCAGCGCATCGAGCGCCACCAGCCGGCCGAGGTCGTTGTTCCACTCGGTGACGCGCACCATCGACAGGAGCGCCGGCTCGCCGTTCGGCGTGCGCAGGCTGATGAACAACCCGGTGGGCAGCGCGAAGATGTCGGCCTCGTGGCCTTCGTGGCGCGCCAGCGTGACGAGGAGCTGCTCCAGCCGATGCGTGGGACAGCCCGCCGACATCAGCGCCGTGCCCAGCTCGACGAGGTAGTCGAGCACCAGCTGCGGGCTCAGGTCTTCATCACGCGCCATGCGCCGCCGTTTAGCGCGCCGGCCCCCGCCGCGCGGGCTTCAGAACATGCTGACGGTCAGGTCTTCGCCGGCGACGACGGTGATGGGCTTGGTCGACTTCACCATCGGCGACTGTGCGCGGCTGTCGAGGTCGACGACGTAGTCACCCGGCTTCACGAAGTTGGTGAAGGTGGCGGTGCCCGCGGAGCAGCTGGCCTGCGTCTGGTCGACGAGGTCGGTAGGCGTCGCGCCCTGCGTCGCCGGCGGGTTGTACAGGGTGAGGGTGTACGGCAGCACCACCTGGCCCGGGCACGCGCTGCTGCTCTCGCCCCAGGTGAGGGTGACGTGCACCGCCTTCGGGCGCAGCGTGAGGTCGACGGCCGAGCCATGCAGACCGCTGGCGCCGACGTTCAGCGTGGTGCCGAGGTGCGAGACGCGCGCCACGCCGCCGGCGTCGAGGCCCACCGCGGTGATGCCGTAGGAGCCGCCCTCCGCCGCGGTCTCGCCCAGCACGCCCTCACCGGCCGCGCAGTCGAAGGTGACGTCTTGCTTCGCGCCGCCCGAGGGGCCCCACGACACCTTCACCTGGGTGATGGCGTTGGAGGTGCAGTCACCGGTCTCGAAGGCCCAGGTGACCTTCAAGGCCCGGTCGCTCCCGCTTTCGGAGCCACACGCCGCCAACAGACACCACGAGAAGAAGAGGGAAGTGCGCATGGCGCGCGATGGTAGCCGCTCACCCCGGTGGCGCTGTGCGTTGACTCGCTGGCGTGCGTCGTTGACCGGCGCTGGTCAGCCCGGCCAGCACGCCCAACGCGATGAAGACGCCGGCGATGAGCGCGAGGCGGATGAAGAAGCGCCGCGCGGCGCCGGGCGCGATGAGCTGCGTGCCGCACGACGGGCACGTCTTGCTGGCCGTCGCCGCGAAGATGGACATGTTGGTCGACACCACCCAGTACACGTTGCGGTCGCACACCGGGCAGCGCCACCAGCGGTAGACGAGGAACCACGAGAGCGCGACGACGCTGAACATCCCCGTGAGGCCGACCACGCCCGCGACGGAGCCCGCCGCCTGCTGCTCCATGCCGGCCGCCACCAGCGCCGCGCCCAGCGCGAAGGGCAGGGCGAAGGCGGCGACCAGCCCGCTCACAACCACCACGAAGTAGCGCCGCACGCGCCGTTGGAGCTCCGCCTGCGCCGCTTCGGGAGTCATCGTCGTCTTGAGTGCCCCTCTTTCGAAGGGCACTCTACGCCGCTACTCCTGCGGCCTGGCGGGCGCCTGCCAGCCGCCGCCCAGCGCCTGGTACATGTTCACCATCGACTCCA
>CAMLFP010000334.1 GCA_946479335.1 uncultured Archangium sp. | reverse complement strand
GAGGCTACTGATAGGGTGTTCAGTATGCTTCAGACCTTGAGACTCAAGAACTTCGCAGTGGTGGAAGAGGCGGAGGTGACCTTCGGCGCCGGCCTGACGGTGATGACGGGCGAGACCGGCGCGGGGAAGTCGATCCTCATCGATGCGCTGGCGTTGCTGGCGGGCGGGCGCGCGGGGGCCGACGTCATCCGCGCGGGGGCCGAGGAGGCGTCGGTGGAGGGGCTCTTCGAGTGCCCGCCGGCGCTGCGCGAGCGGCTGGAGGAACAGGGGCTCCCGGTGGAAGGGGAGGAGCTGCTCATCCGCCGGACCGTGGGGAAGCAGGGCCGTGGCCGCGCGTACGTGAACGGCGCGCTGGTGAACGTGGCGGGCCTCGCGCGGTTGATGAAGGGGCAGCTCGACATCGCCGGGCAGCACGAGCACATGGCGCTGTTCGACGACGCGCAGCACCTCGCCTTCGTGGATCGTTTCGGTGAGGTGGGCGAGAGTGAGGCCTTCGCGCGCTGGCGCGCCGCGTGGGATGCGCTGCGCGAGGTGAACGCGAAGCTCGACGCGCTGGGCGGTGACGAGGCGCAGGTCGCGGCGCGCATCGATTACCTCAAGTTCCAGCTCGAGGAGATCGACCGCGTGGCGCCGATCGCCGGAGAGGATGTCGCGCTGGAGACCGAGCGTCGGCGGCTGGCGTCGGCGGTGAAGCTGCGCGCGCTGGCGGGCGCGGCAGAAGAAGCGGTGTCGACCAGGGAGGAGTCGGCCTCGGAGCTGTTGGGGCGCGCGCTGGCGTTGTTGAGCGACGGCGAGAAGCTGGATGCGACGCTGACGCCGGTGCGGGCGGCGCTGGTGAGCGCGCAGGCGGAGCTGGATGAAGCAGCGCGCGCGCTGTCTCGCTACCTGAGCGGCCTCGAGTCAGACCCGCGGCGGTTGGATGAGCTGGAGGATCGCCTCGACGCGCTCCGGCGGCTGACGCGCAAGCACGCCGCGCCGATCGAAGGCGTCATCGCGAAGCGCGCGACCCTTGCGCAGGAGCTGGACACGCTCATCCACCGCTCCGAGCGCCGCGCCGAAGTGGAGGCCGAGCGCGCGAAGGTGCTGACCGGCGCCCAACAGGCGGCGACGGCGCTGACCGTGGAGCGCAAGCGCGCCGCCGCGAAGCTGCAGCAGGCGGTGATGAGCGGGCTGGGCCGGTTGTCGATGGCGAACGCGCGCTTCTCGGTGGAGCTGGAGAAGGGCCCGCTGAGCGCGACCGGGGCCGACGCGTTGCGCTTCTTGTTCTGCGCCAACCCCGGCGAGGCGCTGCGCCCGCTGGAGAAGGTGGCGTCGGGCGGCGAGGCGTCGCGCGTGATGCTGGCGATGAAGGCCGCGCTGGCCGGGAGCGACGCGGCGCTGTGTTCGGTGTTCGACGAGGCCGACGCGGGCATCGGCGGCGCGGTGGCCGACGTGGTGGGCCGGCTGATCAAGGACATCGCCTCGCACCGGCAGGTGCTGTGCATCACGCACCTCCCACAGGTGGCGGCGCACGCCCAGGCGCACCTGAAGATCGAGAAGGGGGAGCTCAAGGGGCGCACGCGCTCGACGGTGCAGGTGCTCGAGCCGGGGCCGGCGCGCACGCGGGAGCTGGCGCGGATGCTCTCCGGCATCGAGGTGACGCGCGAGGCGCTCGCCGCCGCGGAGGCGTTGACCCGCTCCGCGCAGCGGCGCATCAGGCCTGTTGCAGCGCGCGAACGCCGCATCGCGGCAGGAGAGTGACGGGAAGCGAGACGCCAAAGAGGTTTGTTGCCGGGTCGAACGCGTGCGCCTAACCTGCGCCGCCGTGTCGAAGAATCCTGGTTTGCGACTCAAGGCCCTGTCCGCTGGACTCACCGACGTCGGACGGAAGCGCAACCACAACGAAGACAGCTACCTGATCGACGAAGATCTGCAGCTCTACGTCGTGGCCGATGGCATGGGTGGCCACGCGGGTGGTGGCACCGCGTCGCGCATCGCCGTGGAGACCATCGACGCGGAGCTGCGCGGCGCGAAGAAGCGCTCCGACGATCCGTTCTCCGGTGAGACGCCGCTGCAAGACTCGCCGTTGCCGGAGTTCCTCCGCGGCGCGGTGGAGAAGGCGTGCGCCAACATCTTCAAGGCCGCGCAGGAAGACCCGCGCCTGGCTGGCATGGGCACCACCGCCATCGCGCTGTGCGTGAAGGGCGAGAACGCGCTCTTCGCCCACGTCGGCGACTCGCGCGCGTACCTGGTGCGCGGCGACCTGATCCAGCAGGTCAGCGAAGATCACTCGCTGGTCAACGAGCAGATCAAGGCGGGGATGATCACGCCCGAAGAGGCGAAGCACTCCCGGTACAAGAACATCATCACCCGCTCGGTCGGCTTCGAAGAAGAGGTGCAGGTCGACGTGATGGGCCTCATCACGCGGCCCGGCGACTTCTTCATCCTCTGCTCCGACGGCCTCGCGAACCTCGTCGACGACAAGGAGATCCAGCAGATCGTTTCGTCGAACCCGCTGAAGGAGGCGCCGAAGAAGTTGATCGAGCTCGCCAACGAACGCGGCGGAGACGACAACATCACCGTCATCGTGGTGACGGTCATCGAGGCGTAACGGCTCTAAAGAAAATCAAGATTTCGGTTGCACCCCCTCGACATGATCGGGGAGGGTGCGCCGCGAAACGCGCCGGGTCCGTCACGGACTTGAAACCGCAACGAGGTACGAGTGTCAGCGAACGAGAGCTTTACCCTGATCGTCGTCCCCGACCGCAACGCGGAGGTGAAGCGCTTTCACCTCAAGAAGCGTGTGCTGGTGCAGGCGGCAGCGGCGTTGGGCGCGGTGGTCCTGGTCGCGGTGGGGCTGACGGTGCACTACGCGACGGTGGTGGTCGACGCCCGCGAGAACCCGGCGCTGCGCGATGAGAACCTGAAACTGAAGAGCGAGCTGGCGGTGATCCGCGAGCAGCTGGGGCACGTCAGCCAGACCCTGGAGCGCGTGGAGCGCTTCGATCAGAAGCTGCGCGCCATCACCCTGTTGACCGACCCGCAGCGCAACCTGGCGGTCGGCCCGACGGAGCAGCCGCCGCTGACCGTGTCGTCTGACAACCAGTTCGTGCGCAGCCGCGACGCCGAGGGCCCGCGGATGCTCACCGCGAAGCTCGACAAGCTCTCCGCGGAGGCCTCGCGGCAGGAGCAGTCGCTCCAGGAGCTCGAGTCGTACTTCCAGGACCAGAAGTCGCTCCTGGCGTCGGTGCCGTCGATCTGGCCGACCCGCGGTTGGGTGACCTCCGACTTCGGCTCGCGCGTCGACCCGTTCACCGAGGGCAACGCGATGCACTCCGGCCTCGACATCGCGGCGCCGCACGGCAAGGAAGTCGTCGCGCCCGCGGATGGCACGGTGGTCTTCGCCGGCCTCGAGGGTGGCTACGGCAACGTGATCGTCATCGACCACGGCTACAACCTGAAGACGCGCTACGGCCACCTGTCGGCGATCAAGGTGAAGGCCGGCCAGAAGGTGAAGCGCGGCGACATGATCGGCAACGTGGGCAACACCGGCCGGTCCACGGGCCCGCACCTCCACTACGAAGTGCGCGTCAACGGCATCGCGCAGAACGTGCGCAAGTACATCCTCGACGAGTGGTGAGCGTCGCTCCCTCGTGAAGATGATCGACGTCGGCGCGAAGCCGAAGACCGAGCGCGTCGCGGTGGCCTCCGGCTTCGTGTCGATGAACGCCGCCGCGCTCAAGAAGATCCGCAGCAACACCGTCGAGAAGGGTGACGTGCTGGCTGCCGCGCGCATCGCGGGCATCATGGCCGCCAAGCGCACGCCCGAGCTGATTCCCCTCTGTCACCCCATCGCGCTGTCGGGCGTCGAGGTGGCGCTGGCGCTCAAGAAGGCGGGCGTCGAGGTGCGCTCCACGGTGAAGACCGTCGACCGCACCGGCGTGGAGATGGAGGCGCTGGCCGCGGTGAGCGCCGCCGCGTTGACCGTGTACGACATGCTCAAGTCGACCGATCGCGCGATGGTGATCGGCCCCGTGCAGCTGGAGCTCAAGTCGGGCGGGCGCAGCGGGCGCTACGAGAAGAAATAGATCGTTCTTTCGACGCGCGCGTTCCACGGCCTCCACTTTCCCGGAGCCGTCATGCGCGTCCCCCTTCGCACGCTGTGTCTGAGTCTGGTGTTGCCGTCGCTCTCCTTCGCCGCCGGAGGCGATGACTTTCGTGGCTCCGCGCAGAAGGGCCTCACCTTTCTTGGGAACGACACGGTGCGCTGGCAGAAGTCGAACAACTGCTACGGCTGCCACGTGCAGGCGGTGACGCTGGAGGGCCTCTCGGTCGGCAAGCACAACCAGTACGCCATCGCGCCCGACGTGATGAAGGAGGTGCTGCGCGGCATCCTCGACACGCCGGGCGGCGCGCACACCCCGGGCGGGCTGACGCACAGTGGCTACCCGCGCACCGCGAAGATCTTCGGCGCCAGCGCCTTCGCCCGCTACGACGCGCTGGTCGATCAGAAGCTCACCGACGATCTGCTGACGCTGACGCGCGAGCTGATCGCCTTCCAGCAGCAGGACGGCTCGGTGCAGGGCGATCACCAGAGCTACCCGGTGACGGCGGGCACCATGCAGTCGACCTTCCAGGCGGCGCAGGCGTGGCGGCAGGCGTACGCGCGCACCGCTGACGACGCGTGGCTCGCTCCGCTGCGCGGCACCGAGAAGTACATCGCCGCGAAGGCGAAGGAGTGGACCAAGAACTCCGAGGGCGTCTACCTGCAGGATCTCAACTACGCCGCGATGGGCCTGCTGGCCGCGGGCGTGCCGCCGAGCGATGACGCGGTGTCGGCGCTGCTCAAGATCATCCAGAAGCGGCAGCACCAGGACGGCGGCTGGGGCTTCGACGCGGCGTCGAACGCGCTCGCCACCGGGCAGACCGTCTACACGCTCAAGCTCGCGGGCCTCACGGAGCAGGACTCGGTGGTGCGCCGCGGTCTGGGCTGGCTCTCGGAGCACCAGAGCGCGTCGGGCGGGTGGAGCTCCAGCGGCGCTGAGCGCGCGGAGGCGATGTGGGCGGTGCTGGGCCTCGTGTCGGTCGACGTCATCTCGCTGGCCATCAGCGGCGTCACCGACGGTGAGCGCGTCAATGCGTCGATGCCCATCACCCTGACCGCGAAGGACAACACGGGCGCCGCGGTGAAGTCGCTGGAGCTGCGCGTCGACGACGTGGTGGTGAAGAAGGTCGACGGCGGCGCGCTGGACTTCACGTGGAACACCTCCGGGCTGTCATCGGGCAAGCACACGCTCGACGCGGTCGCGGTGAACGCGAAGGGCACCAGCAGCCGCCGCCGGGTAGAGGTCTACGCGGGCAACGTCTTCCTCACCGAGTTCGGCACGCGCTTCACCAACGAGGGCACGCAGGTGACGATGCGCGACATCGCGCCCGACGCGTTGGGCGGCGCGGTGAAGCTGGAGGTCAGCACCGAAGCGGGGAAGAGCGTCTTCACGCAGAAGCTCCCGTCGCGGCACGGCGCGCTGGCCTTCGTGTTCGGTGGCAAGGGCGCTGACGGGAAGCCGTTCATCGCGGGCCGGTACAAGGCGGTGCTCTCGTTCCTCAACGAGAAGGGCGAGGCGCTGCAGACCGAGCCGCTGGTCTTCGTGCACGACTCGCTGGAGGCGCAGCAGGCGCGCTACGCCGAGGTGCAGGGGCGGCTCGACCTCGCGCGAGATGGCGCGGGCGCGGCGAACGCGGAGGTCGAGCTGGTCGATGATCTCGGCAACGTGGTGCAGCGCACGCGCAGCAACGCCGACGGGCAGTACCGCTTCAAGAGCCTCGACTCCGGCAAGTACAAGGTGCGCGTGAAGAAGGACGGCTTCAAGGCCGAGGAGGCCGCGGTCGACGCCAAGGCCGGGGCCGCGCCCGCCGCCGCGAGCATCTCGATTCACTAAAGCGAGGTCGCGACAACTCGGCCCGCGGGTGCGCATCACGCCCGCGGGCCTCGTCGCGTCTGCGCGTCGCAGCGAGGAATCTGTTCCTTGTTCGCGACCACGCGCCGAGCGCGCAGCGCGCACGGTGGACTGCGCGCCGTCTCGCTCGTGCTTCCAACGTCGAGCCAGCGACGATTCGGCGGTGCCGGAGTGGACGCTGTAGCGCTCCGTGACCCAGGGCGGCGTAGCCGAGCCCCGGGCGGAGGCGCTCAAGAGCCGGCAGCGTTCGCGAGACGATGCGCCGCGCCTCTCGAAGATGCATCGCTTGCGAACGCCTCGCCGCGGAGTGTCAG
>CAMLFP010000333.1 GCA_946479335.1 uncultured Archangium sp. | reverse complement strand
CCATCAGCGTGGATGCGCGCGAAGGGTCGTGGAAAAAGAACTTCACGGCCTCGATGTCGCCCCGAAGGCAACGAGAGAAACGGGTCTCGACGTACGTATCAGTCCAAGGGCCCTTCGTTCGACTGAGCCAATCCATCGCCAGCGCCTTTTGAGTACCTTCAGGCAGAGCGCCTCGCAGCAACTCAGAGAACGTCATCTTTACCTCGGTTGGTGTGTTGGTCATGCGCGCAAGGTGACCATCACCACGCCGCGACGCCCGCACCTTCGCTTGTACTTGCAAGAGAAGTTGCACGCGTCTCTGCAACTACGACTTCTTGCAAATTGCATTGCAAGACAACGAACAGGGCATGGTTTCAGGCGGTTGCGTGCATGCGTGCCACTCACGAGGCGAGGAAGGCGTCGAGCTGGCTGAAGGTCTCGCGCATGTCGCCCGCGGTGTTGCCGGAGGCGATGGCGGCGTCGAGCACGGCCTTCGACGGGTAGCGCTCGCGCAGGGTGAGGAAGGTCTGGCCGTCGCGCTCCTCGAAGGTGACGGTGGTGACCTGGCCGCCTTCGCCGGCTTCTTCGTTGGTCCACACCAGGCGCGTCGGAGCGACGACCTCGAGGTAGCGGCCGAAGAAGGCCATCGGCTGCGGCGCCGACGGGTGCGAGAAGACGAAGCGGTAGGTGCCGCCGACGCGCACGTCGGCCTCGCACGACACGAAGGTGAGGCCGACCGACTTCGGGGCCCACCACTTCATCAGGAGCTCCGGCCTGGTCCACGCCTCGAAGACGAGGCGCGCCGGGGCGTCGAAGGTGCGGGTGATGACGAGCTCCGTGTCGGAGGCGCGTTCAGACTTCGTCTCATTTCTTTTTGCTGCGGCCATGGGGCTTCTCCTGTTGTTTGAGGTCTTCAACGACGGCGTCGAGGGCATCGAAGCGGGAGGCCCAGAGTTGGCGGTGGGCCTCGAGCCACGCGAGCTCCTGCTCCAGCCCGCGCGGGCCCAGCGTGCAGGTGCGCACGCGGCCGACCTTCTCGGTGGCGACGAGGCCGGCCTGCTCCAGCACGCCGATGTGCTTCTTCATGCCCGTCAGCGTCATGCGGAACTTCTGCGCGAGGTCGCTGATGGAGGCGTCGGCGCGGCCGAGCTGCGCCAGCACCCCGCGGCGGGTGACGTCGGAGAGCGCGAAGAAGGACGCGTCGAGGCGGGCTGATTGATACTGAACCATTAAGTTCAGTATTGGTCGGAGCGCTCCGGTTTGCAAGCGCCCGCTTTGGGGTGACGTGGGTCGCGGGTGATGAGCGCCGTGCGTGTCGCGAGCGAGCCTCACGGCTCCGGGCGCAGATGGCGCACGCTGGGGAGACTCCGATTTTCAATTTTTGAGCTCCCGCACGCCGCCCTCCGCCCAACTCAGCGCTGACGCCTTCGTTGAAGATCGAGCTCGAAACGCCACGCACGTGAGCGCCGCTTCATCCTCAGTGCGGCCCGTGGACGCATCGTTGAACGCTCTACGTCCGTCCACGCGCCGCGACACGCCTCTGGGGGCTTGATGGCGGAGGTGTTTCAACCTCGACGCGCGTCGAAGGCGTCAGCGCTCAGTTGGGAGGCGGGCGGCGGAGGCTCCCCGGTGTGGATCAGCTCGGTTGAAGCTGGGGAGCCGGGGCGTGACGAGCGAGGAGGTCGCGTAGTGAGCCTGGCGCCCCTCACCCCCGCTGCGCGGACCCTCTCCCCGGGGGAGAGGGCGTCAGAGCACGCAGCTGGGGATCAGGTTCCCCTCGCCCTTGATGACGTTGCGCGCCTGGTAGAGCTCGCGCTTCCAGAAGCACAGCGTGTCGGCCTCGCGGAGGTAGCCGTAGTCGTAGAAGGTCGCGTTGTTCTGCGTGGTGGCGACCAGCGAGAGCGGCGACGGGTGCCAGTACTTGCGGCGGTGGCCCTGGGTGATGGCGAGCGACGCATCGAACTCCGCGGACGCCGCGGTCAGCAGCGACGTCGCATCTTCACCATCGGCGAACGCGACCGCCGCGCCGAACACGTCGTACGCGAAGCGCGCGCGCGAGGCGGTGACGGCGAGCGACTCCTGCAGCTCGACCAGCACCGGGTCACCGGCGGCGTCGAGCGCCTGCGCCTCGGCCGACAGCGCGGTGAGCTCGTCGGCGTAGACCTTGAGCTTCTCCACCACGCGGGCCTTGAAGTCGGCGCGCGCCTCCGGAGTCATCACCACAATCTCCGAGAACTCCGGGCGGTCAGGCTGGCTGAAGATGCCCATCACGTCGCCGGCGTCGATGATGGCGTCGCGGCCGGCGAGGTACGCGGCGAGGCGCTCGAGAATCAGCGCGCGGTGCTGCGACTCACCCATGCGCGAGATGAGGGAGGCCGCCTTCGCGCCCTTCTCCCCCCAGCCGCCGTAGATGTCCTTCACCACGTCGTCCCACGCGTCGGAGCGGCTGTACGTCATGCGCAGCGTCGCCGCGTCGTTGAGCCAGTAGCCCCACTCCCAGCCCGACGAGAAGAGCACGTGGTCTTGCAGCCCGTTGAGCCGCTGCAGGTCGAGGTGCCGGCTGCGGATGTAGAGCGGGTTCATCGTCGGCACGTTGATGTCGAAGGCCACCCAATACGCCGACTCGGGGAAGTACCCGGCGGGCGCGCCCGCGGCCAACTTCTGCTCGAGGTAGAGGCGGTGCGTGTCGAACGGCCCGTCGTACCCGTAGGCGCCGCCCGCGTCTTCGTAGAGGTCGTAATACATCGTGGTGTGGACCCACGGCACGATGGCCGCGTTCGCGAACTTCACCAGGAAGTAATACTGCAGCGTCTCGCCCATGAAGGTGACCTGCAGGTTCTCGTAGTTGCCGACGTGGATGGTGGCCGTCACCTCCGAGTTCGGCTGCACGCGCTGCATGGCGTCGTACGCGTCATTCACGCGCGCCACGAAGGCGTCGGGCCCCGCGCCGAAGAACTCGCCGAAGCTGATGTTCAAGACGTCGAAGCCGTTGCCGTCGAGCAGCACGTGGAGCCGGCGCTCCATCTCCGGCACCACGTCGCCGGTGTCGTCGTCGATGAGGTCGAAGGCGAGCTGCAGGTTGCTGGCGCCGAACAACTGAAAGCCGATGCCGGTCTGCACGCCGTGCGCGTGCGCGTAGCTGGTGATGGCGCGCGTGTGCTGCTGCCAGCCCGGCAATTGCGAGGGGTCGGTGTCGATGTTGTCGAGCGCGAACCACTGCAGGTAGTTGCCGCGGTTCTTCACCAGGAAGTCCACGGTGCGCTTGGCGCCATCGAGGTGCACGTCCGAGGGCTCCCAGAAGTCCTGGTACTGCTCGGTGGGGTGCAGCGTGTGGAGGTGCAGCCCGCGGCGCTTTTCAATCTGCGGCGCGTAGTCGTGGCCCTGCGTGGCGACGGGCGAAATCGTCTCCGGGAGGTGCGTGTAATACGGGTGCGTGAAGCGGTAGCCGAGCAGCTCCAGCGCGTGCCACACGCCGTACTGCCGGCCCAGCGCGCCGCCGCCCGTCACCCACAGTTGCCGGCCGCGCCCGTCGAGGCGGTAGCACTCCGCGCAGCGTGCGTCGGAGGTGAGCGCAATCTCCATCGCGCTGCGGCTGGTGCCCAGCTTCGCCATCGGGTTGGCGACGACGACCAGCTTGAGGCGCGGGTCGTTGATGAAGCCCACGCCGTCGCGCAGTAGCGCTTCATCGGCCGAGGTGACGTACAGCGTGACGGAGTCGTCGGGCGCGCAGGCCGCGGCCAGCAGCGCGCAGATCAATACAAAGCGTTTCATGTGTTCCTCTGAGAAGAGCGCGCGTCAGGGCGCGGGCGGGGCCTTGAGCTCGGTGCGCACGTCCCACAACTCGGGGAAGAAGCTGATGCCCAGCGCGCGCTGCAGAAACGGCACGCCGGAGCTGCCGCCGGTGCCGGTCTTCATGCCGATGATGCGGTGCACGGTCTTCATGTGGCGGAAGCGCCAGAGCTGAAAGCGCTCTTCGACGTCGACCAGCTTCTCGGCCATGTCGTACGCGAGCCAGTGCTTCGCGGGTTCTTCGTAGACGGTCTGGAAGACGCGCATCACACCCTCGCTCTTCTCGTAGGGCCTCGTCCAATCGCGTTCGGTGCGCTCGGCCGGCACCGCGTAGCCGTGGCGCGCGAGGTAGCGGAGGAACTCGTCGTAGAGGCTGGGCTGCTTCAGTCTCGCCTCGAGGAAGGCGTGAATCTCCGGCGTCGCGCGGTGCGGGAGCAGGAGGTTCGCGTCCTTGTTCCCCAGCATGAACTCCAGCGCGCGGTACTGGTGGCTCTGGAAGCCGGAGCTCTTGCCCAGCGCGTCGCGGAAGGTGAGGTACTCCGAGGGCGTCATGGTCTCCAGCACCGCCCACTGCTCGAAGAGCATGCGTTGGATGTGCGCGACACGGGCGAAGACCTTGAAGGACTCCTCGAGCTCGTCGGCCTTTACGGCGGCCAGCGCGCGGTCGAGCTCGTGCAGCATGAGCTTCATCCACAGCTCGCTGGTCTGGTGCTGGATGATGAAGAGCAGCTCGTCGGGCTGCGTGCTGCGCGGCACCTGCGCCGAGAGCAGCCGCTCCAACTGCAGGTAGCCCGCGTAGGTCTCCTGTCTCGAGAGGTCGACGTGAATGCCTTTTTCGAGCTCGCGCTGATTCATGCGGCGGTTCTCACCGAGCGCCGCACAAAAAGAAAGCGGTGCGGCCGCGAGGGAGGCTCGGGTTTCGCATGGCGCGACGCGCAGTCTTCGCGCGTCAGGCCTCGGTGGGCTCGAGGTCCATCTGGGAGAGGCGCGATTGATCAGCCACCAGCTCGACGCGTGAGATCTTCCCGTGCGCGTCGATGGTCATGAAGAACGCGATGCGCACGTTGCCGCCGGGAGCCCACGCCGCCTGCGGCACGCCATCGACGAGGTACGCATGCGCGCCGCGCGCGATGGTGGTGAAGAAGGTCGCCACGGCGGGGGCGCCGTTGAGCGTGCCCGGAGCGCCGAACCCCTCGGCGACGGCGTCAGCGAGGAACTCGGCCTTCGGGTCGAGCACCGAGAGCAGCGCATCGAAGTGGCCGCCGCGTGAGGCCGCGAGAAACGCCGCGACGAGCTCCGTGCGCCGCGCGGTGTCGGCTGACGGGGGCGCCTCCTTCTGCTGCACCCGGCGCCGCGCCCGGCTGGCGATCTGCCGCGCCGCGGCTGGCGTCTTGTTGATCACCACGGCGATCTCCTCGAACGACACGGCGAAGAGGTCGTGCAGCACGAACGCCAGGCGCTCGACGGGCGCGAGCGCATCGAGCACCACCAGCAGCGCGGGGCCGAGCGAATCAGCCAGCATCGCGTTCGTGTCGGCGGGCTCGGCGACGGCGTCATCGGGCGGTGGAACCGGGCGCGCCGCGCGGACGCGGAGCTGATCAAGACAGACGCGCGCCACGACGGTGGTGAGGAACCCGCGGAGGTTCTCGACCGCCGACGAATCGGCCTGGCTCAGGCGCACCCACGCCTCCTGCACCGCGTCGTCGGCGTCGGCGCGCGAGCCGAGCATGCGGTACGCGACGGAGCGCAGATGCGCGCGGTGGTCTTCGAATTGCGAGGCGAGGGTGTCCATGTCGAGGTGAAGACGAAGCAGTGAAGGGCGATGTGACAGGTATTTCCGGCTGTCACATCACCATCGCGGCCTTCGTCATCGGGGCGCAACATCCACCCGCTGCATCGGAGCCGAAGAATGAAGACCGCACGCATGAAGAGCCCTGTTTTCGTCATCCCCGAGTCGATGAAGGCGCTGCAGGCGCTGGCCGCGACCACCGAACCACACCTGAGCCGCACGACGGCCGAGCTGGTGCACCTCCGGGCGAGCCAGGTGAACGGCTGCGGCGTGTGCGTCGACATGCACCCGCGGCTGATGAAGCGCGCCGGAGAGACCGATGAGCGGCTGCTGGCCGTCGCCGCGTGGCGTGACACGCCGTACTTCACCGAGGCGGAGCGCGCCGCGCTCGAGCTGACCGAGTGCCTCACGCGCATCGCCGACGCGCGCGACCCGGTGCCCGACGAGGTGTGGTTGGAGTGCACCCGGCACTACGACGAGAAGGCCCTGGCGGCGCTGGTGCTGACCATCGCCGGCATCAATGTGTGGAACCGTCTCAACGTGGCGACGCGGCAGATTGCCGGCGCCAGCGGGTGGAAGCCCGAGTAGCGCTACCGGCGGCGCGCGGCGGCGATGGCCTTCGCGCCCGCCCGGCCACGGGGCAACGCCACGTTCTTCACCGAGTTGGGCTTCGCGTCGGGCTTCCAGTCGGGAGGCAGCCGGCCGGTGCGCTCGAAC
>CAMLFP010000332.1 GCA_946479335.1 uncultured Archangium sp. | reverse complement strand
CCATGATTCGCGTGCGAGGCCTCAAGAAGCACTACCGCGTGCACAAGCGCCCGCCGGGCATGAAGGCGGCGTTCAAGTCGCTCTTCAAGCGCGACTACCAGCTGGTGAAGGCGGTCGACGGCATCGAGTTCGACATCGCGCCCGGGGAGTGCGTCGGCTTCCTCGGGCCGAACGGCGCCGGCAAGACGACGACGCTCAAGATGGCGTCGGGGCTGCTGCACCCCACCGAAGGAGAAGTCACCGTCGACGGGCACGTGCCGCAGAAGCGCGAGGTCGACTTCCTCAAGAAGATCATGCTCGTCATGGGCCAGAAGCAGCAGCTCATGTGGGACCTCCCGCCCGCGGAGACGTACGAGCTGAACCGCGCGGTCTACGAAGTGCCGCGCGACGTCTTCAACAAGCGCCTCAAGGAGCTCACGGAGCTGCTGGAACTCGGTGACCTCCTCGGCAAGCCGACGCGGCAGCTCTCGCTCGGCGAGCGCATGAAGTGCGAGCTGGCGGGCGCGCTCATTCACGGGCCGAAGGTGCTGTTCCTCGACGAGCCCACCATCGGCCTCGATGTCTCGATGCAGGTCGCGATGCGCGACTTCATCCGCCGGTACAACGCGGAGCACGGGGCGACGCTGATCCTCACCTCGCACTACATGGACGACGTCGCCGCGCTCTGCCCGCGGGTCATCGTCATCGACAAGGGCGTGCTCTCGTACGACGGCAAGCTCGAGCAGCTGGTGCAGCGCGTGCGCCCCGAGAAGCGGGTGGTGCTGCGCTTCTCGACGGAGGTGCCGACCGAGCGCGTGAAGGAGCTCGGCAACGTGGTGAAGCACGAGGCCGCCGAAGCGGTGCTGCAGATCCCCCATGACGCGGTGAACACGGTCGTCGCGCGCGCGCTCGCAGAACTTCCGGTGCGCGACCTGAACGTCGAAGACCCGCCGCTCGAAGAGGTGATGAGCGAGCTCTTTGCGCGGAGCCGCGCAGAACGGTCGGCCGCGGCGTGATGCGCTCGATCAAAGTGCTGCCGACGCTGCTGCGCGTGGGCTTCGCGGAGGCCGTGGCGTACCGCGCGGAGATGCTCATCTGGGTGCTCGCCACCACGATGCCCTTCGTGATGATGGTGTTGTGGACGACGGTCGCCCGCACCGCGCCGGTGGTGGGGCAGGGCGGCGAGCAGTGGGGCAGCGACACCTTCATCGCGTACTTCCTCTCGGTCTTCGTGGTGCGCCAGCTCGTCTCGGCGTGGGCCGCGTGGGAGATCACCTTCGAGATCCGCGGCGGCACGCTGGCGATGCGGCTGCTGCGGCCGCTCCACCCGGTCATCTGGTACGCGATGTCGAACGTCGCCTACATGCCGCAGCGGGTGCTGGTGACGACGCCGGTCATCGCGGTGTTGCTCGGCGCGTACGCGGGGCACGTCTCGCACGACGCGCTGATCTGGCTGGTGTGGCTGCTCTCGATTCTGGGCGCGTGGCTCATCGCGTTCTTCGTCAACGTCACCGTCGGCTCGCTGACCTTCTTCGTCGACAGCTCGCTCAAGGTGATGGACGTGTACCTCGCCGCGTTCTTCGTCTTCTCGGGCTACATGTTCCCGCTCGATCTCTTCCCGCCGTGGCTGCGCGCCATCACCGATTGGCTGCCGTTCCGCTTCCTCGTGTCGTTCCCCGTCGAGCTGATGCTGGGGAAGATCGCGCTCGGCGACGTCGCGCCGTTGCTCGCGCGCCAGTACGCGTGGGCCGCGGGCCTCGCGTTGACCTCCCTCCTCTTGTGGCGCTCCGGTGTGAAGCGCTTTCAGTCTTTCGGAGGCTGAATGCTGCGCTACCTGAAACTCCTCTGGCTCCAGCTGCGCACCTCGATCTTGTTGAGCGCGCAGTACCGGCTCGACTTCTTCCTCGACGCGGGCACCGGCCTGTTCTGGACCGCGACGGCGATCATGCCGCTCTTCGTGGTGTACGGCGGCGCGAACAAGGCCGGCGTGCCCGGGTGGAGCTTCGGCGAGACGCTGGTGGTCGTCGGCTGCTTCATCTCGCTGCAGGCGGTGCTCGACGGCGCCATCAACCCGAGCCTCGGCGCGGTGGTCGACCACATCCGCAACGGCACGTTGGACTTCGTGTTGCTCAAGCCCGCCGACGCGCAGTTCCTCGTTTCCACCACGCGCTTTCAGCTGTGGCGCGCGGCGGGGTTGCTGCACGCGAGCCTGGTGTTCGTCATCGCGTTCCGTGAAATCGGCCGGCTGCCGAGCCTCGCGGGCGTCGCGACCGCGCTGGTGCTGCTCGTCATCTCCACCGCGCTGCTCTACTCGCTGTGGATCCTCATCATCTCGTTGGCGTTCATCGTGGTGAAGGTCGACAACCTGACCTACCTCTTCACCTCGATCTTCGACGCCGCGCGCTGGCCGTCGAGCGTCTTCCGCGGCGCGCTCAAGTTCGTCTTCACCTTCGTCATCCCCATCGCGGTGATGACCACCTTCCCCGCCGAGGCGCTGCTGGGCCGCCTGGAGTGGCAGACGCTCGGCTACAGCCTCCTCGGCGCAGTGGTCTTCGCGGGCGTGGCGCGGCTGGTGTGGCTCAACTCCATCTCGCGCTACACGTCGGCGGGCGGGTGATCAGCCGTAGGCGCGCGTGACGAGTTGGTCGATTGCCGCGACGATTCGGTCTCCCTCACGCGCGAGCGAAGCGACAGGTTTTCCGAGGCTCCGGGTTGGCACCGTCGCGATGTCAAACGGCAGCAGCGCGAGTTCGTGGCCATCGATCGTGAAAAATGGCGTTGCCGGCGAACGCACCGCCACGCTCACGGCCGAGACTTTCATCAGCGGGACCACGACACGCCGCGGACGCTCGTCGAAGATGGCTGACTGCACGACGACCACGTAGGGGGTCGAACGATGGTTGCTGCCGGGGTTCCGGTGGACGTCGAACTGCGCCATCAGAGTGTCGAAAACTCGTCGGAGAGGGAGCCGTACTTCTCGTCGTATTCCTTCGCCATGAGCGCGGCTTGCCGCAGACTTCGCATCTTCTCTTCGCGCTCGGCCTTGCGGCGGTCGACGAAGCCGGCCAGCAGCGTCTCGATCTCCGCCGACAAGTTGTCGGTCAGCTTCCGCGCCTCGCTCACGAGCTTCTGGTCGAGCGACAGGTTGACGGATCGTTTACGGCTCTTGGCGCGGCTGCTGGTGGTTTGCATGTGCTGCTCCTGTTATGCGCATGGTATGCGCATGCCGTGAAGATCGTCACCTGGAACATCAACTCGGTGCGCGCGCGGTTCGATCGCCTCCTCGACTTCTTGAAGACGCGCAGCCCCGACGTGCTGTGTCTGCAGGAGCTCAAGTGCACCGACGAGCAGTTCCCCACGCTGGAGCTGCAGGCGCTCGGGTACCACGCGGCCGTCTTCGGTCAGAAGTCGTACAACGGCGTGGCCATCATCTCGAAGGAGCCGGTGGCCGACGTGCAGCGCAACCTCGGCGACGACGACGAACAGGCGCGCCTCATCGCGGGCACGGTCGGCGGTATCCGCGTCGTCGGGCTCTATGCGCCCAACGGCCAATCGCTCAGCTCACCCGCGTACCAGTACAAGTTGGAGTGGTACGCGAAGCTGAGCCGCTGGCTCAAGACGCAGGCCACGCCGCTGCTGGTGTGCGGCGACTTCAACGTCGCGCCCGACGACATCGACACGTGGGACGCGAAGCTCTGGGAGGGGCAGACGCTCGCGTCGCCGCCCGAGCGCGCGGCGTTCAAGGAGCTCACCCAGCAGAACGCGCTCATCGATCTCTTCCGCGTGAAGCACCCGGAGCCCGAGCGCTTCACGTGGTGGGACTACCGGGCCGGCGCGTTCCACAAGAACCAGGGGCTGCGCATCGACCACATCCTCGTGAGTGAGGCGCTCGTCGCGCGCTGCAAAGAGGTCGAGGTCGACCGTGAGGCGCGAAAGGGCAAGCTGCCGTCCGATCACGCTCCCGTCTGGGCGGAGTTCGCCTAAGGTCCGCCTACCTTTCAAGGGGAGGCTTCACACATGCATGACAGTCTCATCTCCGTGCCGGGGTTGTTCTTCGGCGCGATCGGTTGGTTCATCCTCCGGTACGTCATCTTCGGTTTCTTCACCGTCAACCAGAACGAGCGCGCGGTGAAGACGAGCTTCGGCCGCGCGGTGCGGCTGACCTCGACCACGCTCGACAACCCGATGGCCGAGTACCTGCGGCCCGACGAGCGCGAGCGCTACAAGTACCCGCAGCTCCAGGTGATCCCGCCGGGTGGCCCGTACTTCAAGTGGCCGTGGGAGAAGGTGCACAAGGTCTCGGTCGCCACCGAGACGGTGAACCTCGCGTACGACCCCGAAGACGTGAACGCCAACCGCGGCGGCACCGAGCTCGACGCGGTGACGAAGGACCAGCTCAACATCGGGCTCACCGGGCAGCTGCGCTTCCGCGTCGCCGACCAGAACCTCTACGCGTACATCTTCGCGGTGAAGCGGCCGCTGGTGCACGTGCTGGCGTACTTCGTCTCGGTGCTGCGCCAGAAGATCGCCTCGTTCGAGCACCCCGAAGGTGAAGGAGGCCCGGTGTCGGGCGCGCCGGTGAACGCTGGCGATCTCTCGGCCGCCGCGGGCGTGTCGATCAACGACCTCCGCAAGAACCTGCGCCTGCTCAACGAAGACATGGACAAGGGCTGCCTCTCGTCGACCGCGCGCTACGGCATCACGCTCGACGCGTCGCTCATCACCGGCATCGACCCGCCCGACGACGTGGAGTCGGCGCTCGCCGCCATCAACACCGCGCACAACCAGGTCGGCGCCGACGTCTCGCTGGCGCAGGCCGCGGCCGACCAGAAGCTCGTGCAGTCGCGCCGCGCGGTCGAGATCCAGCAGCTCAATGCGCAGGCCGAGGTCGAGCCGCTGTTGCAGTTGGCCAACCAGCTCTCGGAGCTCAAGAAGATCGGCGGGAACTCGCAGATCCTCAACGCGTACGTGCGCAACGTGAAGCTGTCGCTCTACAGCAAAGCCCGCAGTGCCTACGTGGAGGTGCACCCGTGAGCTTCATCGTCTCTGCCATCGTCGGCTTCATCATGTGTCTCATCGGCGTGCCCATCGCGATGTCGCTCGCGAAGGCCTTCGGTCTCTACGACGTCATCGAGGAGCGCCGCGCGCGCGTGTACACGCTCTTCGGCGAAGTGCTCGGCGTCATCTCCGAGCCGGGCCTCCACTTCCTCTGGGCGAAGCTGGGCATCAAGGCGGCGCTGATGCCGCTGTTCGGCAAGGTGCACACCGTCGACCTGCGGTTGGACCAGGAGTACCTCCGCAGCCAGCCGGTGAACTCGGAGGAGGGCGCGCCGATGGGCATCGGCATCTGGTACGAGATGTACGTCAACGAGCCCGTCTCGTACCTCTTCAAGAACGCCGACCCGCGCGGCTCGCTGCGCGCGAACGTGTCGAACGCCGCGGTGCGCACGCTGTCGAACATGAAGCTGGGCGACATGTTGGAGACGCGCCACGTGATGTCTCAGGCGGTGCGCAACGAGGTCACGCCGCGCAGCGCGGAGTGGGGCTACCAGGTCGGCTCCGTCTACATCCGCAAGGTGCACTTCCGTGACGGGCAGATGATCCGCGGCATCGAGGAGAAGGTCGTCAACCGGCTCCGTCAGGTGACCTCGGCCATCAACCAGGACGGCGTGAACCAGGTGAACATCATCAAGTCGTCGGCTGACTCCAAGGCCGCCGCGGAGTTCGCGCGCGCCGCCGCGCAGCGCCCGATGATCGTCGGCAAGGCCCTGCAGCAGATCAGCGCCGACAAGGAAGTGATGGAGGCGATGTTCGAGCTGCTGGAGACGCAGAAGCTGCTCGAGTCGGGCGCGCCGGTGACGCTGCTGCCCGAGAAGTCGGCCGCCACCAGCATGCTCACGCCGCTGCTGGCCTCGCAGAACAAGTAGACCGGCAGCTTGCAGGTACGGCGCGCTGTCGTACCTGTAGGCCATGACTCCCGCTGTCACCGTCATCAACGAGAACACCGCAGACATGCAGCTCCAGGCGGCCTGCCCGGTATGTGAAGGCGACCTGGAGCTTCGTGTTTCGCCGGACGGCGCGTGGGCGTTCTGCGCGACGTGCCACACGCTGGTGCACCCGCGCATGCACCGCGACCCGCACCAGGGCATGTCGCTGCAGTTCCGCCCGTCGGCGCGCGCCTGAGGGTCAGCGCCGCGGCTTCAACGTGACCATGACCTCGCGGTCGGGTCGCACCGTCACCATCGCCACGGCTTTCACGTCGTGCACCGAGCGATCGATCTCCACGTCGAACCGTTGGATGAGCTGCGCCAGCAGCA
>CAMLFP010000331.1 GCA_946479335.1 uncultured Archangium sp. | reverse complement strand
TGGGCGGTGAGTTCGGCAGCGACGTGAGCGCCGGTCGCCGGCGGGCCTCTCGATTTCGAGCGAGCTGTCTCAAGCAGGCCGACGCGACCGTCTCCGGCTCTTTGTGCGGCTCCCTGCTGCAATTCAGCCGGTCGATTTCGTGCAGCGAGATGGCGTGGCCGCGGGTGGGCGGTGAGTTCGGAAGCGACGTGGGCGCCAGTCGCCGGCGTGGCCTCTCGACTTCGAGCGAGCTGCCTCAAGCAGAGGGACGCGAACGTCTCCGGCTCTTTGTGCAGCTCCCTGCTGCAATTCGGCCGGTCAATTCTCTGCGGTACGCGCCAGTCGCCGGTGGGCCTCTCGACTTCGAGCGAACGGTCTCAAGCAGGCAGGAGCGAACGTCACCGGTAATTTTGCGGCTCCTTGACGCAATTTTGCCGGTCAACTTCCTGCCGTGAGGTGGCGTTTGAGTTCAGAGACGCCTCTCGACTTCGAGCAAACGTTCTCGAGCTGCAGAGCGCTCTTTCGTGAGTCCACGCGCCGCTGGAGGCACGAGGGCGCCCGATGGTGGCGGCGTTTCAACCTCGACCTTCGTCGAAGGCGACAGCCCTCAGTTGGGTGGCAGGTGGTGGTGCGGGAGCTCAAAAGTTGAAAACCGGGCACCTGATGCTTCGCGTGTGGGCGCGAGGTCGAGGGCCTGCGCGGGCCGGGCACGGATCCGCCGGGAAGAAGTGCCCGCCCAACAAGCTAGAAATGCACCACGAGATCAAAGCGACAATGCGCCGCGAGGAAATCGAGCAGCACATCTCTCGACACGTCGAGCCCGGAGCGCCACCGCAGGTCGACCGACAGCAACGATTGATCAACCTGCGGCTGATCCTCCGCATCGAGCATCGGGCGCAACCGCCCCGCCCAGTTGATGCGCTGCCACCAGCCCAACGGAGCAAGCACTGGACGTCGGTCCTTCACCACGAACTCCAGCACCAGCAACCCCTCGCGATCCAGTGACGCCGCGGCGCCGCCGGCATCGAAGCGGTTCACCCTCAAGCCCCACCCCGCGCCGGTCTTCTCGAGCGCGGGCGTCAGCGAGACGAACGCGAAGTCGCTCCACGCGAACCGGAGCGTCCCCGCGAGGCCCTGCGTCACCTCGAGGCCGTCGTCATCGAAGACGAGGCGCTCCCCGAAGCGCTGCCACGTGATGCGCACTCAGCGCGCGAGGTGCGCGGCGGTGCGCTCAACCGTGCGCAGGAACACGCGGATGGACTTGTCCAGCGCCGGCTCCGGCGTGTCTTCGATGCGCGTGTGCGAGATGCCCGGCGAGCTCTGGGCGAAGACCATCGCGGTCGGCAAAAGCGGCTGCATCTCGGCGGCGTCGTGCAGCGGGCCCGACGGCAGCTCCGGCGTGGAGCCGGTCACCTCCTTCACCGACTCGCGCACGAAGCCCATCAGCGTCTTGTCGAAGAGGCGCGGGTTGATGTCCCACAGGTGCGTCCACTCCAGCTTCACCTTGTGCTTCTTCGCGGCCTTCGTCGCGGCGGCCTTCGCCTCCTTCAACATCTTCGCGAGCACCTTCGCGTCCAACGCGCGCATGTCGATGGAGATCTCGGTGCTGCCGGGCACGGCGGTGACGAAGTTGGGCTCCACCTTCACCACGCCGCAGGTCGCGACCACGCGGCTCTTCGGCGTCTTGCCGGAGTACTTCACCGAGATGTCGCGCGTGGCGATGGCGAACTCCGCGGCCGCGAGGAACGCGTCTTTGCGCAGGTGCAGCGGCGCCGCGCCGGAGTGCGCCGCCTGGCCGATGAATTTCAGCGAGTGACGCTCGACGCCCATGGTGCCCAGCACCACGCCGACGGGCTTCTTCATCTCTTCGAGCACCGGGCCCTGCTCGATGTGCAGCTCGAGGTACGCGCTGGCGTTGAGCGACTTGAAGTACTGGTGCGCCTTCTTGAGGCCATCGAGCGTGATGCCGTTGTCGCGCAGCGCATCGGGCAGCTTCACGCCGTTGCGGTCGACGAGGTGCGCGAGCTCCTTGTGCGGGTCGAGCGAGCCGGCGGCGGCGGCGGAGCCCACCAGGCTGCGGCCGAAGCGCGCGCCCTCTTCATCGGCCCAGTCGACGAGGTGGATGGTGACCGGGCTGCCGAGCTCCTTCGCGCGGCGGAAGACCTCGAGGCCGGCGACGACACCGAGACAGCCATCGAGCCAGCCGCCCGAGGGCACGGAGTCGAGGTGGCTGCCGATGACGATGCTCTTGCTCGACTTGCCGGGGAACGTGGCCCACAGGTTCGCGGCGCTGTCGGCGTGCGTCTTGATGCCGAACTCGAACTCCAGCTTCTGCTGAAACCACTCGCGCGCCTTGCGCCACACCGGGCCCCACGCGACGCGCTGCGCGCCCCCGCGGTCGTCGGAGGTGAGCTGCCGGAGTTCCTTCAAGTCAGCGATGACGCGGGCGCCGGTGAGTTTCATAGGGCGCGCACTTTGCGTCGGGCCTCCGCGTCACACAACGGTCGTCGACGACGCGCCGCGTGGTAGGTGCGCGCGCGTGGCCTGGCGCGTCTACATGGTCGAATGCGCTGACGGGTCGCTCTACACGGGCTGCACGAATGATCTGAAGAAGCGCGTCGCGACGCACAACGCGGGGAAAGGCGCGCGCTACACGCGCAGTCGTCTGCCGGTGAAGGTGGTGTGGAGCGTGCGCGTGAAAGACCGCTCCGCCGCGCTGTCACGCGAGGCGCGCATCAAGCAGCTCACGCGCGCGGAGAAGCTGAAGCTGATCAGCAAGCGTCGGAAAACTGCGTGACCCACTGACGTTGTGCTGATCAGCGGCTCCCGGCGTCTGCGGCGATGGGTGCACAGGTGCACCTCACGTCGCGGCCGCAGACGAACGCGCTCTCGGCGCACTTCACTTCAGTGACGACCTGGGTCGCCTCGAACACGACATGGCCGTTCTGAATGCGCGGAATGGTGCCGAGGACGAAGCGACACCCACCGTCGAGCGATTCCATCTCAACGGTGCACGACTTCTTGTCGCGAGCTGATGGCGCGCCGCCAAGGAGCACGAGTGACAATACGAACGCTGCTTTCACCGCGACCTCCCCTCACCCCGGCCCTCTCCCCACGGGAGAGGGAGTTTACGGCGCGGGCTCGATGCGGCAGTTGCTCTTCGCCTGCCCCACGCACACCAGCGCGTAGCCGTCGGCCTTCTCGCTGTCAGAGAGGCACGCGTCATCGGGCACCTGGATCTGCCCTTCCAGCAACCGCACGCGGCACACGCCACACGCGCCCATCTCGCAACCCGCCGAGAGGTTCACGCCCTGCTTGCGCGCCGCCGCCAGCACGTGCTCGCCGTCCTTCACCTCGAACGACTGCGACTTGCCGCCCTGCACGAACTCGACCGTGTACGACGCGCCGGAGCCCTCGCCCTCGTGCGACATCGAGAACTTCTCTTCGAGGATCGTGACGCCGCCGTAGCGCGCCTGCACGAACGCGCGCGCGAGGTCCATCATCGGCTGCGGGCCGCACATGCCGACCAGGTCGGGCGCTGCTGTGCCCTCCAGCAACTGCGTCAAGAGCGCGTCATTGCACGGGCCCTTCACGCCGTCGGCTGCGTCATCCAGCACGTGCACCACCTGCAGCTTGCCGCCGGAGGCGCTGATCAGCGCGTCGAGCTCCGCACGCAGAATCTGCTCCGCCTGCGTGCGGTTGAAGTCGAGCAGCAGCACCGGCACCGGCCAGCCGCGCGTCTCGTGCTCCTGCAGAATCGAGAGGAACGGGGTGATGCCCGAGCCGCCGGCGATGAAGAGCAGCTGCTTCGCGCCCTCCGGCACCACGAACTGGCCGTACGGGCCCTTCACCTCGAGCGTGTCGCCCACCTTGAGCTGCGTGGTGACGTGCGTCGACACCAGGCCGCCTTCCACGCGCTTCACCGTCAGGCGCAGCGGGCGACCCGGCGCCCGGCTGAACGAATAGGCGCGCCACGGCAGCTGCGCGTTGGGGCGCAAGAGGACGAACTGGCCCGCCTTGAAGTCCATCGTGCCGTCGACCTCGAAGCTCACCGAGGAGGGCGTCTCCTTCGTGACCGAGGTGACGCGCCACGACAACGTCGCCGGAGCGGCCGTGCGCGGCGCCGGCTTTTCCTTCTTTTTGAAAAGGTTGCTGAAGAAACCCACGGTGCACCTTTGGCAGGAGACCGGTCGGCCATACTACAAGCCCGCCGCGATGCGCCCTTCTTCGTTCCTCGCTGTGTTGCTGGTGGGCGGGTGTTCCGCGTTGCCGACCTCGTCGACGCAGGTGCCCGCGGGCCTCTCGTCGAGCGCGCTCTTCTCTGCCGAGGGCAGCGCTGACGACGTGGCGCGCGCGTACCTCGCGCAGAAGGCCACCTCGCCGGGCCGCAGCTTCCGCCGCTTCACCACGCGCGAAGGCCTCGCCGGCACGTACCTGCGCTTTCAGCAGTACGAAGAGATTGGCGCCGAGTCGCTGCGCGTATGGGACGGCGAGGTGGTGGTGCTGGTGCGCGGGCAGGAGGTGCGCACCGTCAACTCCGCGCTGCGCGACGAGGCCTCACAGGCCACGCCGGTCGACGCGATGCCGCAGGCCGAGGCGGGCCGGTACGCGCAGGCGCTGCTGGGCGTCGACGCGAAGACCTTCGAGAAGGTGGTGCACGTCGACGCGCAGGGCACCGCGCGCGTGGCGTGGCTGGTGCGGGCCGACTCCGAGGCGCCGCCGCACGCGTGGAGCCTGTTGCTCGACGCGGTGACGGGCCGCGAGCTCGAGCGCCGCGACGGGGTGATGCACGCCACCGGGCAAGGCACCGTCTTCGACATGAACGCAGTGGCCAGCTCTGGCGACCTCACGCTGACCGACAACAACAACGCCACCAGCCAGGCGCTCGACAGCGCCCGCTTCTTGATGGACCTGCCACGCCTCGACGGCAGCGGCCCGCTGCGCGGTGACTTCGCCGACGCGCGCACCAAGCAGAGCAGCTCCCGCGCGCAGTCGGCGACGCTGCAGTACGTCTACGACCGCTCGCAGCCGGGCTTCGAGCAGACCAACGCCTACTTCCACCTCACCCGCGCGCAGGAGCGCATCCAGCAGCTCGGCTTCACCAACGTGAACAACCGCGTGCAGGTGGCGACCGTCGACGACTCGACGCAAGACAACTCCTTCTACTCGCCGTCTGACCTCGGCCTGCACTTCGGCACCGGCGGCGTCGACGACGCGGAAGACGGCGACATCGTGCTGCACGAGTACGGGCACTCCATTCAAGACAACCAGGTGCCCGGCTTCGGCGGCAACGACGAGGGCTCGATGGGCGAGGGCTTCGGCGACTACATCTCGTCGTCGATGGCCGACGTGCTGGCGCCCGACGCGGGCCACCCGCAGGTGACCAGCGCCGCGTGCGTCGGGGAGTGGGACTCCACGGCCTACGCCACGCCCGACTCCACCGGCCTCACCTGTCTGCGCCGCGTCGACGGCACCAAGCACTACCCCGAAGACGAAGCCGGGGAGGTGCACGACGACGGCGAGATGTGGAGCGCCGCGCTGTGGAACCTCCGCGGCACCCTCGGCGCCGACGCGATGGACACGCTGGTGCTGGAGGCGCACTTCCTCCTCACCTCGTCGGCCAGCTTCTTCACCGCCGCGCAGGCCGTCGTCACCACCGACGCCAACCTCAACGGCGGCGCCAACGAGGCGCTGCTGCGGCGCGGCTTCATCAAGTACGGGTTGCTGCGCACGCTCTCGACGCCGGCCGCGGGCCCGGTCGCGACCTCGGTGGCCATCTCCGTCGACCCGACGCGCGCGGGCTCGCAGGGCAACTACACGTCGAACGCCGATGAGTCGCAGACACTGACGGTGCCGGGCGCCGAGGGCCTCATCGTGCACTTCACGCGCATCGACCTGGAGACCAGCAACCAGTGCCTCTCCAACTCGTGCGACAACCTCTACGTCCTCAACGGGCAGGGAGACCTCTTTCAGGTCGTCACCGGCTCGTCGACCAACGGCCTCACCACGGTGGCGGTGCCCGGCGACACGGTGGTGCTCCGCTTCGTGAGCGACTCCAGCACCAACCGCTTCGGCTTCCACGCCGACCGGCTCGACGTGCTGGGCACGGTGCCCGACGGCGGCTTCGTGTTCGACAGCGGCGTGCCGGTGGTCGATGCGGGTTCGCCCGACGCGGGAGCGCCTGACGCCGGCCCGCCCGATGCGGGCGCCCTCGACGCAGGCACGCCCGACGCCGGCCCCACCGACTCGGGCATCAGCTGGCCGACGAGCGACGCGGGCGTGCACGACGCCGGCGTGAGCGACGCAGGCGTGCCGCAGAAC
>CAMLFP010000330.1 GCA_946479335.1 uncultured Archangium sp. | reverse complement strand
GATTCGTCGCCCGCACCGGGTTCAGACAGCGCGCCGCGCGGCGTCGACGCGCGCGATGAGCTCGTCGACCAACGGGTGCTGCGCGAACGGGTTGAAGCGCACGCGCGCCGTCGGCATGAACACGACTTCATCGCCCAGCGCGCCTGGCGTCCGCAGCTTCAGCGTGATGCGGCGCGGGTTGGTGAACTGCGAGGAGCCGACGTTCATCACCTGGCGCAGCTCCACGCGCTGCTCGAGCCCGCCGTTGCGCACGAGGAGGAACGAGCCGCCGTCGCGCACCTCGTCGGCGAGGTCCCACACCAGGTGACGAAAGAGGAAGTACCCGAAGAGCATCATCGCCAGCGGGTGCAGCACGGCGATGGGCTTCTGCGTGGCGATGAGCGCCCCCACCAGCGTGAGGAAGCCGAACCAGAACGCGGGGAACACGCGCTTGAAGAAGAAGGTGCTGGCGCTGGAGAGCCTCGGCAGCTCGCGCATCACAGCCTCGGGCGGAGCTCTTCGGCCAGCGCTTCAATCTTCGTGGCCAGCTCGCGGCTCTCGTCGAGCAACTGCCGCTGCATGCGCTTGCGGCTGCCCAGCACGAAGAAGGTGCGCGCGTCGCGCAGCGCGGTGAGCCGCCGCTCGTAGAAGACGCGGGTGAAGAGCGCGAGGGGAATGGCGAAGATGAACGTCACCGCGGCGGCGATCGCTCCGAAGAAGCGCCAGGAGAGGAATGTCAGCAACGCCCACCAGATGGGCGCCAACACCATCGCGGTGAGGAACTTGATGGTGCCTTGAATGTCCCACTCCACCTTCGTCAGCTTCGCGGCGAGCCGCGTGAGCATGAAGGGGATGGCGTAGAGCGCGAACCCCAGCGCCACCAGCGGGAGCGACAGCATCCACAGCAGGTTGCGGATGACGAACAGCGCCACCGTCGCCGGGCGGTAGCGCGAGGTGAGGTCATCGGCCGAGATGGCGAGCAACGAGAGCTGCTGCTGAAAGTGCGTCAGCGTGGTCTTCACCCGCTCGAAGCGCTCGGGTTGTTCGGCGCGCAGCAACTGCATGCCGCGCGCGAAGCGCTTGAGGCGCTCCGGGTCGCCCGCGCGGTTGCCGGTCTGCAGCGCGAGCAACTGGTCGGCCGTCTTGATGAGCGGGAGGTCTTCCCAGGCCTCGAGGTTCAGCGTCACCTTGCGCAGCGCCGCGTCGATGTTCGCGGTCAACTCCCGCACCTCGCCCGTTGCCTCGAAGGGCTCGCCGATCTCGATGTGCACCTTGGAGCGGAAACGGTTGCGCGCCGCGTACGTCATGCCGACCGGCACAATCTTCGGCGTCACGCCCTTCTCCTTCGCGGCGAGCGCGATGCGGGCGGCGCCGGTCTTGAGCTCGATGATGTGCGGGTCCTTCGTCGACTTGCCCTCGGGGAAGATGGTGATGGCGCGGCCGTCGACCAGCGCCTGCGTCGCCGCGGTCAGCGTGCCCTCGTTCTTCGACGTGTCTGCGCCGTCTTGCTTCCGGTACACCGGCAACGCGCCCACGCCGCGCAACACCTGCCCCAGCACGGGGAAGCGGAAGAGCGGCTCCTTGGCGAGGAACGTCACCTGCCGCTTGCTCAAGACGAAGATGAGCCCGGGGTCGATGAGCGCGTTCGGGTGGTTGCCGACGTACATCACGGGCCCGTCGAGTGAGAGGCCACCGTGCGGGTCGACGGGCTTCTCCACGCGGAAGAACGAGTTGAGGTTGAACGACGCGAAGGCGCGAAACAACCGGTAGAACATTTCGCGCGAGCGTAACGCGTCGCCGCGCGCGGCGTGGCGACTATCGCTTCGCGAACTCGGCCCAGAAGCCGGGGAAGCTCTTGGCGACACACTCGCGATTCGTCAGCTCGACGCGCACCCCGTGCAACCGCGAGAGCACCGCGGCCGACATCGCGAGCCGGTGGTCATCGAGCGGGTCGAACGAAAAGTCGCGCGCGGCGCCGGGCGTGACGGTGAGCGTCTCGCCGTCGATGCGCGCGGTCAGCCCCGCAGTCGAGAGCAGCGTGACGATGCCCTGCGCTCGGTCGCTCTCCTTGTGGCGGAGGATGCCGAGGTTCCGGAACACCGACGGCTGCGGGAGCTTCGTCGCCAGTACCGCCATCGTCGGCACCGCGTCGGGGCAGGTGGTGGCGTCGACGTCGAAGCCGCGCTGCGCTTCGCCTTCCAGCTTCGTGGTGACGCGCAGGCCTACGTGCTCCAGATGCGTGACGATGGCCTCGTCGGGGTGGCCGCTGTGGCGCTGCATGCGCGCGACGTCGCGCCCGCTGACCCACGAGAGCGCGAGCAGGTAGCCGAGCGACGACCAGTCTCCGGGCACCTGCGGGAACGCGGGCGGTGTCTTGGGCGCGCGCACCGGGTTCATCGAAAAACCGCAGCGCGTGAGCCACGACCGCGTCAGCGCGAAATACCCTTCGCTGACGAGTGGCCCTTCGACGCGCACCTCGACGGCGTCGCCGGTGAGCATCGAGAGCCGCGCCGCGGCGAGGAGGAGACTGGAAGCGAACTGGCTGCTCTCCGCGCCCGTCACTGTGAAGCGCGCGCCGCGCACCAGCTCGTGCGTCTCGACGCGCACCGGCCACGGCGTACCGGTGATGGAGATGCCCAGCGCACTCCGCAGCGACTCCAGCAACGGCTCGTGCGGGCGCGCGCCGAGACGCGGCGTGCCGGTGAACTCCACGCGGCGATGCGGGAGCACCGCGGCCTGACCGAGCAGGAAACGAAACGGCGCGCCGCCGTCACGGCAGTCGAGCTGCGCTTCTGCGTGGCGCAGCTTCTCGAGGCCCTCGCGCAACACGACGATGTCACGCGGCAGCGCTTCGCCCGCCGGGAGAATCGTGTCGAACGGCACGCCGAGGATGTCGGCCAGCACCAGCGCGCGCTGCGCGTCAGACTTTGAAATCGGCGGCACCAACCTTCCCTCTCCCGCGGGGAGAGGGTCTCGCGAAGCGAGGGGTGAGGGGCGCGTGCTCATCGATGCTCCGCGGGCACGAAGCGCCACTTCCCCGGGCGCTCGAGGAGAATCCACCCGGCCTTCTTGTCGGCGGCGAGCAGGCGCAGCGTGTCTTTCGCGAAGCGCGGCGCGGTCCACTTCTCCAGTGACGCGCGCGCGTTCTTCGGCAGCGGCAGCGCGCGCTCGACGGCGTCCGCGACGTCGCGCGGAGTCACGCCGCGGCGCACGCCTTCATCGAGCGCGAACAGCATGCCCAGCCCGACCGCCTCGCCGTGCCGCACGCGGTACTTCGAGAGCGCCTCGATGACGTGGCCCAGGGTGTGCCCGAAGTTCAACACCACGCGCAGGCCCTTCGTCTCGTACGGGTCGCGCTGCACGACGCCGTGCTTGAGCGCGCGAGAGACGCGGATGATTTCGGCATCAGTAGGCGTGACGCGGCTCCACTTCGCGAAGGTGCGCGCGTCGAGCGTCACCACCATCTTCCACGCCTCGATGCGGCCTTCGCGGCGCTGCGACTCCGAGAGCGTCTCGAACAACTCCGCGCACAGCCACGCTTCGTCGGCCGCGTGGAACACGCCCAGCACGTTCTTCGCGCCCGCGACGTTGACCGCGCCCTTCCCGCCGACGCTGGAATCCACCGCCGCGAGCAGCGTCGTCGGCACCTGGATGAAGCGCTTCACGCCGCGCTTGAAGGTGTGCGCGAAGACGGTGGCGAGATCGCCGATGGTGCCTCCGCCGATGGCCAGCAGCGTCAGCGACCGTGGCAACGACACCGCGTCGCGCGTGAGACGTTCCAACACGCGCAGCGACTTCGCGGCCTCGCCGGCGCGCACCGCCAACACGGTGACACCCCGCGCACGCAGCGCTTTTCCGACGTGCGGATGCAGCTTCAACACGCGCGCATCCGCGATGGCCAACGCCGGGCCTTCGAGGCGAGCCGCGAGTTCGTCGAAGCGGCCCGACACATCACGACACTTCACGTAGCTGCCGGGCGTCATGCGCGGTGCGGCCTCGCCAGCGTGTGCAACCAGAGGTCGGCCAGCACGCACGACACCATCGCCTCCACCACCGGCACCGCGCGCGGGAGGATGCACGGGTCGTGGCGCCCAGCCTTCGCATGGTCGGTCAGCGTCGCCGGCGGTTTGAAGAGCACGCGCAGCACGATGGGCTCTCCATTCGACAGCCCACCCTGAATGCCGCCGTACACGTCGCTCGGGCGCCCGTCGGCGCGCGGGGCGTGAAAGCGCGTGCCCGGCTCTCGCAGGCGAGACTCGAGATCTTCCGGGCCCCACACGATGCCGGTGACCGCGCCGATGCCGGTGACGGCGTGCGCGAGCTGCGCTTTCAGTTTTCCAAACACCGGCTCACCGAGGCCGATGGGCAGCCCGTCGACGCGCACGGTGATGGCGCCGCCCCAGCTGTCGCCGGTCTGCTTCGCGTCGAGAATGAGCGCCTCCATCTTCGCGGCGAGGCCCACGTCAGGGCAGCGCACGGAGGTGCGGTCGACCAGCGCGCGCGTGACGTCTGCGTCGGGCACCGGGAGCATCAGCGGGCCCACCTGCGAGACCCAGCCCACGGTGCGCACCTTCGGCAACTCACGGAGCAGCAGCGCTTCGGCGACGGCGCCTCCGATGACGCGACAGAGCGTCTCGCGGCCGCTGGTACGCCCGCCGCCGCGCGGGTCGCGGTGGTGAAAGCGCTCGCGCCACACCTTGTCGGCGTGCCCAGGGCGGTCGACGGTCTTGAGCTTCTCGTAGTCTTGACTGCGCTGGTCGGTGTTGCGCACCACGCACGCGATGGGCGTGCCCAGCGTCTTGCCCTCGTACACGCCGGAGAGGATTTCCACGCGGTCCGCCTCTGCACGCGCGGTGGTGACCGTGGACTGGCCGGGGCGGCGGCGATCGAGCGCGGCTTGAAGCTGTTCGATGGTGAGCGGCACACCCGCAGGACAGCCGTCGATGACCGCGCCCATCGCGGGCCCGTGGCTCTCGCCGAACGTCGTGACGCGAAAGAGTTCGCCGATGGTGTTCATGATGCTGACTCCCAGAGTGTTTTCTGTCGCCGCGCCTGCGCGATGAACCACCGCGCGCCGAGCATCACCGGCTGGCCGCCGCGCGCGCGAATGACGGCCGCGATTTTTCGAGCCGGAGCGCCGTAGGCGACGACCGCCACGCGCGCGTCGTGAAAGCGGAGCGCTTCTGGCGCCTCCACCGACGCAGGCCAGGTCCACACCACCGCGCCGGTAAGCGGCTCGGCGCCAACCTTGGCGCGCGTGATGACGTTCAACGTGCGGTCTCCCGCGGCTTCACGCAGCGCGACCGTCACGCCGCCGTCGCCCAGCACGGTGAGCGAGGTCGCGCCGAGTTTCTCCAACACCGCGCGCGCGCCGGCGATGTCGGTGTTCTCCGCGCGCCACGGCTCGCGCGTTACGGCACCGACAACCGACTTCGTGCCCGTCGAGCGCGCGTCTTCCAACCTGGTGCCATCCACGCGTGACGACTCACTCGTGACGCTCGCATGCGCCTCACCGTCGAACGCGACAGTCGCGCGAGCGGCTTCCATGTTGGCGCCATCCACGCGCGACGTCTCACGGGTCACGGTCGCAGGTGCATGACTGTCGACCGACTTCGTGCCCGTCGAGCGTGCTTCTTCCGGGTTCGTGCTGTCCGCGCGCGACGTGTGGCGCGCCACAAACGCAGGCCCGGGCTTCCCTGTCATCGCGCCGTGCACGTCGGCGTTCTCGGAGCCCCCTGCCACCGGAGGGGCAGCGACCTGTCCGCGAACCAGCGTGTTCACCGCACTCAGCGTCGCGCCCGCGTACGCGGCGACCGCTTTCTTGAACGGGTTCGTCACCGCGAAGCCCCGGTAGTGCGGCGCGAGCGCATCGAGCAACTCCGCCAGCGGCGCGTCGGGCGGCCAGTCGATGCGGTCGAACGGCTGCGCGTGAAGGCGCGGGCTGCGCGAGTGGCTCAGGCTCGAACCGAGAATGCCCAGGCGCTTCCTCGAGCCGTCGACGCGCGCGCCTCTCGCTTCGCGGACCGCGTCCGCCAACAACCGCTGCCCCGGTGCGGCGGCCCACGTCGCGTCGAGCGCCAGGTAGTCGAGCGCGTTGCGCTGCGCCAACACCGCGCGAAACGGCAGCGCCGTCACGCCCGTCACCAACACCGTCACCCGCTCCGCGCCGAAGCGCTGCTGCAGCGCGCGCTGCGTCTCGAGGACCTCCGGGAAGCGCGCCGGCGCGCCAAGCGGCTCGACGTGCTTGAGCTGCGTCTCCGGCGGCAGCGATGCCCAGCGCCGCAGCGCTTCGTCGGTACGCAACGGCTCCGGTGAATGGAACGACACCACGCGCCCCTC
>CAMLFP010000329.1 GCA_946479335.1 uncultured Archangium sp. | reverse complement strand
GACAGCGCGGTGCGCAGCGCGGGGTCCCAGTTGATGAGCTTCTTCGCGCGGTAGATGAGGCCCTCGCGGTGCAACCGCAAGAAGACCTCCTGCACCGCCTCCGACACGCCCGCGTCCATCGTGAAGCGCTCGCGGCTCCAGTCGAGCGACGCGCCCAGCAGCCGGTGCTGGAGCCCGATGCGCGCGCCGTACTGCTCGCGCCACGCCCAGATGCGCTTCAAGAACTCCTCGCGGCCGTAGTCGTGGCGCGTCTTGTTCTCGGTCTTCTTGAGCTCCTTCTCGACGATCATCTGCGTGGCGATGCCCGCGTGATCGGTGCCCGGCACCCAGAGGGTGTTGAAGCCGCTCATGCGCTTCCAGCGGATGAGGATGTCTTGAATCGTCGCGGTCAGCGCGTGGCCGAGGTGCAGCGAGCCGGTGATGTTCGGCGGAGGGAGGACGATGGAGAACGGCGGCTTCGTCGAGTTCGTCTCAGGCTTGAAGTAGCCGCGGTCGACCCACTGGGGGTACCACTTCGACTCCACTGCGCCGGGGTCATAGGAAGAAGACAGCTCAGTCTCGGGCAAGTCAGCCATGCAGACACCTGGAAGCAAAAATAGGAGAGGCGGCCCCTCCAAACGTCAAAGGGCCGCCTCAAACAACAGGAAAAAGAGAAGTCGGAGTTACGCGAGGCCCTTCGCTTCGCGATCCTTGATCAGCCGGTCGAGCTCCGCGCGGATGATGGTCTCCGCGAGCTGCGGCACGACCTCCCACGCGATCTTCTCGATCACTTCCTTGCTGGCCTTCGAGAGCGCGTCGCGCAGCACCGCTTCGCCGCCGTCGCCGCCCACCGTGTGCGAGTCGAGCGAGAGCTCCGGGTGGCGGTGCTGCGGCTGCATCGGCGCGCCCTGGGGAGGCAACCCGAACGGGTCACGGCGCGCGCCCGGCATACCGCCCGGCATCGGCGCCCCGGGAGGACGGAACCCACCCGGCGGCGGCGCTCCGACGGCCGGCATGCCCTGCATCGACGGCGCGCGGACGCCCGGCATCCCCGGCACGCCCATCGGTCGCGGAGGCACGCCCGGCTGCTGGCCGAACGGCACGCCCGGCGCCCCCATCGGGCGAGGGGGAATGCCCGGCTGCGGCGCGCCCATCGGCCGCGGGGGGATGCCCGGCTGCGTGCCCATCGGGATGCCCGGCGCGCCCATCGGGCGAGGCGGAATCCCCGGCTGCGTACCTCCGGGCACACCCATCGGCCGCGGCGGAATACCGGGCTGCGTGCCCATCGGCATGGCCGTCGGCGCGGGAGGGATGCCCAGCGGGCGCGGCGCACCGGCGCCCGGCAACGGCTGGGGCGCGCGCGGGGCGGCGGCGATCGGCGCGGCGGGCGCGGCGGCGGTCGAGTACGTCACCGGCGCCGGCGACGAGCCGGCGGGCAGCCCCACCGTGGTCTTCACGCGATCGAGGAAGGAGGTCGAGTCGAACGGCTTCTGGATGTTGCCCGCCGCGCCGACGGCCTGCGCCCGGTTCGCGTCGAAGGGCTCGAAGGTGCCGGAGAGCAACAGCACGGGGATGCCGGCGGTCGACGGGTCGGCCTTGAGCGCCTGGCAGACCTCGTAGCCGTTCTTGCCGGGCATCATGCAGTCGGCCAGCACGAGATCAGGCCGCAGCTCGCGGGCCTTGTTGATGGCGTCGAGACCGTTGTCGACCGCGGTCAGGTGGATGTCTTCCGTGGCGAACAACATGCCGATGACTTTGCGGATGGTCATCGAGTCATCGGCGACGAGCACTGATTTGGGCATGGCTGGGGCACTCTACGGACGAGACCCCACCGTCTCAAGAAAACATGCGGCCTACGTCGAGGACGGTCGCACCCTGGAGTGCTGGGCCATGTCTGACCCCCTCCACCGCGTGCGCGGCCAGCCCGACCAGCTCGCCCTGCACCTCGAAGAGCACCGCGAACGGCAGCACCACGCCCAGCGCGCCCACCGTGAAGATCGGGCACAGCTGCGCCCGGTGCTGCGCCACGCCCAGGAAGGAGCCCGCGTTCGGGCTGCGGTTGAAGCGCGCGCCCGTCTCGATCACCTGCACCACCGTGTGGAGCGGCACCGCGAAGCGCTCCCCGTCGACGGCGAACACCAGCCCTGATTCGGCCTCGCGGGTGTGGCGCTCGAGCGGGCGGCTCTGGCGTGGCAACCCGCGCGCGGCGCTCTCGGCGTCGAGCTCGAAGACGAGGCGCCCCTCGTATTCCAACGCCGCGGAGATCACGGGCGCGATGAGGGGGATCAACCGCCCCTGCACCGGCCAGCGCGGCAGCAGGGAGGCGTCGAAGACCCCGTCGACGTGCCCGACCCGCAGCGCCAACGGCGGCATGACGTCGATCACCACCCCGGCAGCTACCCGCGGCTCGTCTTCTCCACCAAGGAGCCGGGCGAGATCCTTGGTGGGGGTGAACCACGAGAGCGTGAGCTCTCCGGCCTCGTTGGTGCGGGCGATCTCCAGCACGTGCGCCGCGTCGAGGGCGTACCGGCTGCCACCTGCGCTGAAGAAGACGCACAAGCGCCGTGCGGTGGAGCTCATCGCGTCGCGCACGCTCGCACGGGCACGCCGCGTCTGCTAGTTCGCCGCAGCCGATGGCGCAGATCCTGTTGGTCGACGACGAGAAGCTCGCGCGCTCGCTGTATGGCGACTTCCTCGCGGGCGCGGGCCATGAGGTGACGGCGGTCGGTTCGGCGGCCGAGGCCCGCGAAGCGCTGGCGAAGCGGCGGTTCGCGCTGCTGGTGACCGATCTCATCTTGCCGCAGAGCGACGGCATGGAGCTGCTGGCGCACGCCAAGTCGGTGCAGCCGGAGATCGAGGTGCTGCTGATCACCGCCCTCGACAAGGTCGAGCCCGCGGTGCGCGCCATCAAGAGCGGCGCGGCCGACTACCTGCTCAAGCCCGTGCAGCCCGAGGTGCTGGCGCACGCGGTCAACCGGGCGCTGGCGCACCACTCGCTGCTCAAGGAGAACGAGGCGCTGCGGCTCCACGTGGCGCTGCTGGAGGCCGGGCAGCGCATCGCCACCACGCTGGAGCGCGACCGGCTCTACGAGGCGACCCACAACGCGTTCCAGACCACGCTGGGCGTCGACGCGGTGGCGATCTTCACGCGCGGTGACGGCGGCGAGCTCGAGCTGGCGGCGGCCCACGGTTTCGGCGACACGCCGCACGGGGTGCTGGAGCTGCAGACGCTGCCGCGGGTGCGCGCCCGCATCGACGAGGTCCCGCCGAACGGCGCGCTGGTGGAGATCGACGGGCTGCACTTCAAGCACGCGTTCCTGGTGCCGGTGTTCGACCACGACACACGGTGCGGCGGGGTGTTGACGTTCTTCAAGGCGGCGCTCCCGGAGCTGGGCCTCGACGCCTTCCCCTTCCTCGCGCAGCACGTGGGCATGGCGCTGCGCAACCAGGGCAAGTTCGCGGCCGTCGAAGATCTCGTCTACCTCGACGATCACACCCACCTCTTCAACAACCGCTACCTGAAGCTGGTGCTCGAGAAAGAGGTCAAGGCGGTGACGCCGGAGAGCAAGCCCTTCGCCCTGCTCTTCCTCGACCTCGACTACTTCAAGTCGGTCAACGACACGCACGGGCACCTCGTGGGGTCGCGGCTGCTGGTCGAGGTGGCGAAGGTGTTGAAGAACTGCGTGCGCGATCTCGACGTGTGCTGCCGCTGGGGCGGCGACGAGTACGTCATCTTGCTGCGGGGCACCGACTCCGGCGGCGCGCTCAAGGTGGCGGAGCGAATCCGCCGGGCGATCGAGAACCACAAGTTCCTCTCGCGCGAGGGCTTCACCATCAAGATCACCACCTGCATCGGCGTGGCGGCCTTCCCCGAGCACGCGCAAGACGCGACCACCCTGTTGGACTTCGCCGATCGCGCCATGTACCGCGGTAAAAAGGGCACGCGGAACATCATCTACCTCGCCGCGAAGAACCTCGAAGCCACCCCCGCGAGCCGACACCAGCCGGCCGAAAAATAAGGAGCGCGCATGTTCGACCTGGCACTCAACGGCGGCACCGTCTTCGACGGCTCCGGCGGGCCGAGGCGCGTGGGCAGCGTCGGCATCAAGGACGGCCGCGTGGTGGCGATCAGCGACGCGCCGCTGCCGGCCACGAAGACGCTCGACTGCACCGGCAAGTGGGTGATGCCCGGCTTCGTCGACGTGCACACCCACTACGACGCGGAGGTCGAGGGCGCGCCGTCGCTGAGCGAGTCGCTGCGCCACGGCGTCACCACCATCTTCATGGGGAGCTGCTCGCTGGGCGCGGTGTTGTCAGACCCCGTCGACATCGCCGACATGTACACGCGCGTCGAGGGCCTGCCGCGCGAACACGTGCTGCCGCTCTTCGAGCAGCGCAAGACGTGGCGCACGCCGCGCGAATACCGGGAGCACCTCTCGTCGCTCGCGCTGGGGCCGAACATCGGCGCCTTCGTGGGCCATTCCGATCTGCGCTGCGCCGCGATGGGCCTCGGGCGCTCGGTCACCGATGGCGAAGAGCCGCGCGCCGCCGAGCTGGAGCAGATGAAGCAGTGGCTCTCCGACGCGCTCGACGCGGGCTTCCTGGGGCTCTCCATCAACACCAACCGGTGGGACAAGCTGGGCGGCACGCGCTTCCGCAGCAAGCCGCTGCCGTCGACCTTCGCCTCGTGGAAGGAGATCCGCGCGTTGGTGGAGCTGGTGCGTGAGCGCGAGCGCGTGCTGCAGGGCATCCCCAACATCTCGGCGAAGTACGACGCGCTGTTCTTCATGTTCGAGAGCATGGGCGACGGCGTGCGCAAGCCGACGCGCACCTCGCTGGTCTCGGTGGTCGACGTGGCGTCGAACCGGCTGCTCTACAAGGCGCTCTTGACGCTGACCCGCGCGGTGAACCGCCTCTTCGGCGGCGACGTGCGCTTTCAGGCGCTGCCGATGCCGTTCGACATGTTCGTCGATGGCCTCGACGCGCCGGTCTTTGAGGAGTTCTCCGCCGGCACCGCGGCCCTGCACCTCGAGGCCGCCGCCGAGCGCCGCGCGCTGCTCAAGGAGCCGTCGTACCGCGACTGGTTCCGCAAGCAGTGGACGTCGCTGTTCCTCCCGAAGGTGTTCCACCGTGACTTCAAGCAGAGCCAGATCGTCGCGTGCCCTGACGCGTCGCTCATCGGTCGCTCGTTCGCCGACCTCGCGAAAGAGCGCGGCACCGACGCGGTCTCGGTGTTCCTTGATCTGAACGCCGAGCACGGCGACCAACTGCGCTGGCGCACGCAGATCGGCAACGATCGCCCGCACGCGGTGAAGGAGATCCTCTCCCACCCCGACGCGCAGCCCGGCTTCGCCGACTCCGGCGCGCATCTGAAGAACATGTCGTTCTACAACTTCCCGCTGCACCTGCTGCGGCTCGCGCACCGCGACGGCTTCATGAGCATCGAGCGCGCCGTGCACCGGCTCACCGGGGAGATCGCCGACTGGTACCGCGTCGACACCGGGCACCTGAAACCGGGCGCGCACGCCGACGTGGCGATCATCGACCCCGCGCAGCTCAACGACTCCATCGACGCGTTCCACGACGGCGCGATGCCGGAGTTCGGCGGGTGGACGCGGCTGGTGCGCCGCAACGCCGAGACCGTGCCGTGGGTGGTGGTGAACGGCCGCGTCGCGATGGAGCGCGGTGAGGCCCGTGACGTCGGCCACGGGCGCTTCATGGCGGCGGGCGAGAAGAACTGAAGCCACGCCCGCTCGCCCCTCACCCTGACCCTCTCCCCATGGGAGAGGGAATTCAGCGGCCGCCGAGCGTGACCTGCGAGGTCGTCACCTGGCCATTGCGGAAGAACTTCACCGGCACCTGCTGGTCCGCGTGATCCGCGCGCAGGTACGCGTAGAAGTCGTGCAGCGTCTTCACGTTGTCATCGCCCAGGTGCAGCACCGTGTCGCCGTATTGCAGGCCGGCCTTCTCTGCGGGGCTGCCCTTCTCGATCGCGGTGACCAGCAGGCCGATCTCCTCGCCCGTCGTGGAGCGCACGTCGGTCGGCAATTGCACCGGCTGCAGCGTGACGCCGAGGTAGCTGCGGCGCACGCGGCCGTGCTTCTCGAGCTGCTCCACCACGCGCCGCACCGTCTTCACGGGGATCGACACGCTCGTGCCGCGCAGCACGCCGGTCGAGGTGAGGCCCAGCACCCGCCCCTCGAGATCGACCAGCGGCCCGCCGGAGAACCCCGGCTGATGCGGCGCGTCCGACTCCAGGAAGAACGAGATCTCTCCGCCGCGCTCGGAGCGCCAGGCCTTCTTGCCGGTGCTCTTCGAGGTGGCGTCGGCCTTCTGCAC
>CAMLFP010000328.1 GCA_946479335.1 uncultured Archangium sp. | reverse complement strand
TGCTGGAGGAAATTTGCGCGCCGCAGTGACGGCGCTGGTGCTCTCTTCGGCGTGCGTCACCGCCCCCCGGCCGGCCCCGGAGGGCCCCGCGTTCGTGCTGCGCCTCGCGCCCGCCAGCTTCGGCGGCGAGCTGTCGACCTCCCAGCGCATCACCATGGTGCGCGACGGCGATCGCAAGAGCTTCGACGCGCTGCTGGAGATCGACGCCGACGCCGTGCGCGTGGCGCTCCTCGGCGCGGGCCAGACGCTGGGCACCCTGACGTGGGACGGGCGCGACTTCACCCGGAAGGTGTCGGTCTTCGTGCCCGAAGCGGTGACCGCCGAGCGCATCATCACCGACGTGGAGCTCTGCTTCTGGCCGGAAGGCCCGCTGCGCAGCGCGTTGCCGGCCGGCTACTCCCTCGAAGAGGCAGAGGGCGTGCGCAACGTGCGGCGCGACGGCCAGCCATTCGTTACCGTCACCGCCACGGAGGGCCGCAAGCGCGTGGTGCTCACCCAGCATGTCTTCCACTACGCGTTGGAGATCGACTCCACGGACCCCGTGGGAGCTCCGACGCCATGACCGCCTTCCTCTCTGCGCCGGGCCTCATCTGCGCGCTGGGCGAAGGCACCGACACGGTGCGCGAGGCGCTCTTCGCGCCGCAGGTCTCGGGCGTCGCCGTCACCGACTTCTTCTCGCCGGAGCGGCCGCTCGCCCTGGGCCAGGTGCGGGCGGCGCTGCCCGCGCTCGACGGCGTGGCCAACGAGCTGCGCAGCCGCAACAACGCGCTGTTGCTGGCGGCGATGAACCAGCTGCCGCTGCGCGCGCTGGTGGAGAAGTACGGCGCGCACCGCGTGGGCGTGGTCATCGGCACCAGCACCTCGGGCATCGGCGAGTCGGAGCTGGCGGTCGACGCGTACGTGAAGCAGGGCGCGCTCCCCAGCGACTACACCTACCTCAAGCAGGAGCTCGGCAGCCCTGCGCGCTTCGTCGCGACGCAGCTGGGTCTCACCGGGCCGACGGCCGTCATCTCCACCGCGTGCAGCTCGTCGGCGAAGGCGCTGGCGTCGGCGGCGCGCTGGTTGGAGGCGGGCCTCGTCGACGCGGTCATCGCGGGCGGCGCCGATTCGCTGTGCCGCTTCACCATCGCCGGCTTCAGCGCGCTGGAGTCGGTGAGCGACGCGCGCTGCAACCCGATGAGCCGCAACCGCAACGGCATCAACATCGGCGAGGCGGCGGCGCTGTTCATCGTCTCGCGCGAAGAGGGCGCGGTGCGGCTGGCGGGCTGGGGTGAGACCTCCGACGCGCATCACCTCTCGGCGCCGGAGCCGGAGGGCAAGGGCGCCATGGCCGCGATGCGGCAGGCCCTCGACCGCGCGCAGCTCAAGACCGTCGACTACGTGAACCTCCACGGCACCGCGACGCCGCTCAACGACTCGATGGAGAGCCGCGCCGTCGCCTCGGTGCTGGGGCTGGAGGTGCCGTGCAGCTCGACCAAGCCGCTCACCGGCCACACCCTGGGCGCCGCGGGCGCGCTGGAGGCCGCCCTCTCGTACCTCACGCTGACCGACGCCGCGCACCGGCTCCCGCCGCACTGGTTCGACGGCCAACGTGACGAGGCGCTGCCGCCGGTGCGCCTGGTGGCGCCGGGCGAGACGGGGCCGGTGCAGACCGTCTTGAGCAACTCCTTTGCATTCGGGGGCAGCAACGCGGCGCTGCTGCTGGTACGGGCCTGAACCCATGGCGAAGTCGTTTCAAGGCCCCATCGTGGAGCTGCTGCCCCACCGGCCACCGATGCAGTTGGTCGACGAGCTGGTCGACGACGGCGCGGAGTTCGCGCGCGTCGGCGTGACGGTGCGCCGCGACGCGATGTTCGCCACCGAAGAGGGCTGGCCGGGCTGGGTCGGCGCGGAGTTGATGGCGCAGACCGTCGCCGCGTGGGCCGGGCTGCAGCGGCTCAAGCAGCAGCAGAAGGTGCAGCTCGGGTTCCTCCTCGGCGCGCGCCGCTACGAGAGCGCGGTGCCGGTCTTCCCCGTGGGCGCGAAGCTGGAGATCGAGGGCCGGTTGGAGCTGGTGAGCGAGCAGGGGCTGGCCGTCTTCAACTGCGCCATCTTCATGGACGGCGCGGCCGAGCCGGTGGCCACCGCGAACCTCAACGTCTTCCAACCGGCTGACGTCACCGGGTACCTGAAGGAGATCGACCGTGGCTGACACCGTACTGGTCACCGGCTCCAGCCGTGGCATCGGCCGCGCCATCGCGCTGCGCGCCGCGAAAGACGGCTTCGAGGTCGTCGTGCATTGCCGCAACCGCGTCGACGAGGCGAAGGCCGTCATCGCCGAGATTGAAGCCGTGGGCGGCACCGCGCGCCTGCTGGTGTTCGACGTCGCCGATCGCGCCGCCGCGCGCGCCGCGCTGGAGGCCGACGTGGAGGCGCACGGCGCGTACTACGGCGTGGTGTGCAACGCGGGCATCGCGCGCGACACCGCCTTCCCCGCGATGAGCGGCGAGGAGTGGGACAGCGTCATCCACACCAACCTCGACGCCGTCTACAACGTGCTGCAGCCGCTGGTGATGCCCATGGTGCAGCGCCGCAAGCCGGGGCGCGTGGTGACCATCTCCTCGGTCTCAGGCGTCCTCGGGAATCGCGGGCAGGTGAACTACTCGGCGGCGAAGGCCGGCATCATCGGCGCCACCAAGGCGCTGGCGCTGGAGCTCGCGCGCCGCGACATCACCGTCAACTGCGTCGCGCCCGGCCTCATCGAGACCGAGATGGTGTCGAAGGAAGTCATCGAGCACGCGATGGAGCTCATCCCCGCGCGGCGGCTCGGCAAACCTGAAGAAGTGGCGGCGGCGGTGTCCTTTCTGCTCTCTCCCGGCGCGGCGTACGTCACGCGCCAGGTCATCTCCGTCAACGGAGGCATGGGATGAAACGCGTCGTCGTCACCGGAGCCGGTGCGCTCTCTCCACTCGGGCACGACTGGCCCACGGTGCAGGCCAAGCTCAAGTCGCTCACCAACGCGGTGCAGGTCATCCCCGCGCTCAATGAGTACGAAGGGCTGCTCACGCGGCTGGGCGCGCCGGTCGCGCCGTATGCGTTGGACGAGAAGGTCTACAACCGCAAGTCGACGCGCAGCATGGGCAAGGTGGCGGTGATGGCCGCGCGCGCCTCGGAGCTGGCGCTGCAGCAGGCCGGCCTGCTGGGCGACCCCTTCGTGAAGTCGGGTCAGCTGGGCATCAGCGCCGGGAGCTGCATGGGCTCGATGGGCCCCTTCGCCGACTTCGGCAAGCTCTTCGTCAACAAGACCACCGCCGGCATCACCTCCACGACGTACATCAAGCTGATGGCGCACACCGCGCCGGTCAACGTGGGCGTCTTCTTCGGCATCACCGGGCGCATCATCACCACGTCGAGCGCGTGCACCTCGGGCAGCCAGGGGCTGGGCTACGCCTTCGAGGCCATCCGCTCCGGCGCGCAGGTGGCGATGCTGGCCGGCGGCGCCGAGGAGTGGGACGTCTCGCAGGTCGCCGTCTTCGACACGCTCTTCGCCACCAGCACCTCCAACGAGACGCCGGCGAAGACCCCGCGCCCCTTCGACGTGAAGCGCGACGGGCTGGTGCTGGGCGAGGGCGCCTGCATGCTGCTCCTCGAGGAGTACGAGCACGCGAAGGCGCGCGGCGCCAACATCCTCGCGGAGCTGGTGGGCTTCGCCACCAACAGCGACGGCACGCACGTCACCAACCCCAACTCCGCGACGCAGGCCGCGTGCATGAAGGCCGCGTTGGACGACGCGAAGCTCGCGCCAGCCGACATCGGGTACATCAACGCGCACGGCACCGCGACGTCGAACGGCGACATCGCCGAGAGCCAGGCCACCTACGCGGTCTTCGGCGGGAAGACGCCCATCTCCAGCCTCAAGTCGTACATGGGCCACACGCTGGGCGCGTGCGGCTCGCTCGAGGCGTGGATGAGCATCGAGATGCAGCGCGAGCAGTGGTTCGCGCCCAATTTGAACCTCGAGAACGTCGACCCCGCCTGCGCGCCGCTCGACTACGTGACGGGCAGCGGGCGGGCCATCGACACCGAGTTCGTGATGACCAACAACTTCGCCTTCGGCGGCATCAACACCTCGCTCATCTTCCGCCGGGTCTGACCGCGCGGCGTCAGTTGGGCGGGAAGCGCGACACCGTGGCGTTGGGCATGTCGTTGTCGGTGTCGAGCAGCAGCCGCTCGTTGTAGCGCGTCAGCTGCTCCGTGAACGCGGCGGGCTGTGTGGCGCCGGTGTTCCCCGTGAAGAGCGTGTAGTCGCCGTTGCCCGGGTCGGGGTTGTAGATGAACGCCGTGCCGTCGGTGCGGCGGCCGATGCTGATGAAGTGGTCGCTCACGTCGCTGTCGGCGGTGCCGCCCACGCGAATGGTCATCGTCTCGCCGCGCTGGAGCTGGTTGAAGAGGTCCTCCATGCGCGCCGCCGAGGTGAGCGGCACCTGCCGCGTCGTGGCGCCGCCGGTGGTCGCCAGCCCGTTCAGCTCCGCGTCATCGAAGCCTGACACGTCGGTGGCCACCTCCCGGCCTGCGGGAGCGAACGCGTAGTACTGCCGCGAGGCGTCGCCCGGGTGTTGCGGGTCATCGATGAGGCCGACGCTGACCGGGTGCCCCGCGCGCTGGAGGATTCGCTGCGCTTCGGCGGCGTCTTGCGGCAGCCAGCCCTGCGGGCTCGCGAGCTGCGTCTGGAGCTGCGTGAGGCGCGTGCGGTCGGCGCCCGCGGGCATCGCGCCGATGGCTCTCGTCATCAACGCGTCGATGTCGCCGTGGCTGTTGCCGGCGCGGTACAGCAGGTCTTGCGCGCGCGAGAGCTGTTGAAACGACGCGCGCCCGGCGCGGACATCACCCGCGATGCCCTGCAGCTCGGAGCGCTGCGCCGCCGACAGGCGCGTGGACCCGGTCGCCGCGGCGTCGAGGAAGCGCGCGGTGTTCGCCTGGCCCTGCATCAGCGCTGCGCCCAGCAGCGCTGAAGGGCCGCACCGCACGCCGCTGTTCCCCAGCGCGCCGGAGGCCGGGTTCTGCGTGAGGTGCCCGACGATCTGCTCCGGGTGACTCCACGCGTCGGCCGAGATGCGGCCGGAGCTGCTGCGCAGCGTCCCGGCGGTGCCGTTGAGGCCCTTGCCGGAGTCGCTGGGCGCTGCGCCGTGACCCAGCGCGACCCCGCGCGCCTGGCTGGGCTCGTACGAGTCTTGCGCGGAGGCCGGGCGCGGTGGCGGTGCGGCGGGCGCCTTCTCCGGGGTGTTCGAAACGGGCTGAAGCTGCGGCTGCGAGACGGAACCAATCCCTTTGACGGCCATCGCGTCCTCCGGTGTTCGCGGTTGAACAGCCGGAAAAGCCTACCGAAGTCAGCGCGACTTGTGCGCCGCGAGCGCGTCAGAAGGTCGCCAGCGTGCTCATCGGGGTGCGCAGCGGCGCGCTCTCGCTCTGCGACCCCCAGCGGCGGCGCTCGTACAGCTCGCGGCGCAGCTCCTCCGCGACCTGACCCGCGCGCTTTCGCACCTCGAGGCGCTCCGACAACATCCACACGCCGACGGTGACGAAGGGCAGCCCGAGCGCCACGAAGACGAGGCCGATGACCACCAGCGGGTTCTCGATGGCGAGGGCCGCGAAGCCGATGGTCGAGAGGCCGATCATCAAGCCGCCCACCGCGGTCGACACCGAACCGATGATGACCAGCGCGACCGGCATCCCGACGCCCTTGCGGAGGCGGACCACGGCGGCGAGGTCGGCCTCGAGCTGCTCGGTCGACACCAGCTGCCGCGTGGGGGCGTCGGGCGCGGTCACGAGGCGCACCTGACTCCCCGCGCCGCTGACGTCGCCGCAGAGACTGACGAGCAGCGCGGTCAGCAGCACCGGTTACTCCAGGCCGGGGAGGGTGAAGTCACGCACCCGAGTCAACAGCGCGCGGAGCTCGTTTTCCAGCGCGCGGTCTTCGATGAGCGGCTGCAGCTCGAAGGCCTTCGCGAGCTCCAGCACGCGCGCGGGCAGCTTCGCGCCGGAGCGCTGCTTCAAGTACACCGCCTGCTGCGCGGCGAAGACGTGGGCGACGGCGACCTGCTCGGTCAGCTCCACCACGCGCAGCGCGTCGCGCGCGGCGATGGTGCCCAGCGAGACCTTGTCTTGATTGTGGCACTCGGTGCTGCGCGAGAAGACCGAAGCCGGCATGGTCAGCTTGAGGGCCTCCGCGGTCCACGCGGACGACGAGATCTGCAGCGCCTTCAGGCCGTGGCTGACGGCGGCGCGGGTGCCGGTGGCGCCCGAGAGGTTCGACGGCAGGCCGTGGTTGAAGCGCGTGTCGACCAGCAGCGCCAACTGGCGGTCCA
>CAMLFP010000327.1 GCA_946479335.1 uncultured Archangium sp. | reverse complement strand
CGCGTCGCCCATGCTGAGGTGGAGCCATGAGTGACGTGTTGCTGTTCGATGGGCACTGCCGGTTCTGCAAGAAGTCGGCGCTCGCTTTGAAGGCGCAGACGCGCGGTGCGCTGACGCTGACGTCGTTCCGCGACATCGACCCCATGCAGTACGGCATCACCTTCGAGGCCTGCGAGAAGAAGCTGCACCTCGTGTTCGACGGCCGCGTCGAAGCGGGCGTGGGCGCCATCGTGCAGGCGCTGCGGCACCGCTGGTACGGGCTGTTCTTGAAGGTGCTGCTGCTCCCGGGGATCCGCGCGATCGCCGAGGCGGTCTACATGCAGATCTCGAAGCGCCGCTTCAAGCTCGCGGGCGGCTGCGCCGACGGCAGCTGCACCATGTACCAGTAGCGGCAATCTGCGCGCGGCCGTCGCGTATGGTGCCGCGCCATGAACTCCGCGGAGCTGCAGGTTCTCGAGAAGCGCGTGCACACCATCGTTCGCCCGGAGCGCGAGCTGTTGTGGCTCTACGTGCTGACGTCGTTGCTGGGCTTCATCGCCGCGCCCCTCATCTTCATCCCGCTGTTCTTCCACTACGAGACGCTCTGGTACCGCTTCTCGGAGAACGGCATCGCGATGGGCTCGGGCATCTTGTTCCGCAGCGAGCAGCAGCTCACCTACGCGCGCATGCAAGACATCCACCTCTCGCAGAACATCGTGGAGCGCTGGCTGGGCATCGGCACCGTCACCGTGCAGACCGCCGGGGCGGGCGCGGGCGGCAACTTGCGCATCGTCGGCGTGAAGGACTTCAACGCCATCCGCGACTACCTGTACGCGAAGATGCGCGGCGTGCGCGACGAGCCGCACGCGCCCACCACCGACGCGCTGCTGGCCGACATCCGCGATGCGCTCCGTGACGCGGCCGACGCGCTGACCGCGAAGAAGGAGGCGTGAGGTGGAGATGCTCCTGAAGATCCTGCTCCCCATCTTCGGCCCGCTGCTCAAACTCGACACGCGCCCGCCGCATTTGCCCGAGGGCACGTCGCTGGTGCGCGCCAGCAAGCCCGCGGAGAAGTGGCTGGGCTACCGCTACCTCGCGACGCTCTTCACCTTCTTGAACCAGTTCATCGGCGTCGGCGTGGCGTGCATCGGCCTCATCGCGGGCCTGCTGAAGTGGGGCGTGGTCATCGCGTGCGTGCTGGTGCTCTTCCAGTTCGTCGCGATCGCCTTCGCGCTGGTGGTGGTGCGCGTCGACTTCGAGATGCGGCACTACCTCGTCGGCGACCGCTCGCTGCGCGTCGCCCAGGGCGCGTGGAAGCGCGAGGAGGTGACGCTGAGCTACGCCAACGTGCAGAACCTCGAGGTGACGCAGGGGCCCCTGGAGCGCCTCTTCGGCTTCAAGTCGCTCACCGTCTCCACCGCCGGTGCCGACAGCCAGCCGGGCGCCGCGGCCTCGCATCAGGTGACGCTGGTAGGCCTGGAGAACGCCGATGAGCTGCGCGAGCTGATCCTCAAGATGCTGCATCACGAGCGCGACGCCGGGTTGGGCGAGCCCTCCTCGCCGCCCGGTGAGCTCCCGGTGCAGCGCCTCGCTGAAATCAGGGAGGCCGCGCTGGCGTTAAGGCAGGCTGCTCAGCGAATGAGTTGACATTCGTCGTCGTCATGACGAAACCAATCAGGTACCTGAAGATTTCTTTCACCCGCAGGGAATTTTAATGACCTCGTTTCTCTTGTTGGCGCAGGCGGCTCCGGTGCAGCACCAGGGGTGGCTCACCCAGAAGTTGCTCTCGACGTTGACGGGCGACGCGGAGTGGGTGCTGTGGCTCCTCGCGGCGCTGTCGGTCATCTCCATCGCGGTGATGCTGGAGCGCGGCATCTACTTCGCGACGCGCAGCCTGCCTGACAGCGACGGCATCCTGCTCAAGCTGGCGAAGGGTGAAATCGACGCGGTGAAGACGGCGGTGGCCGACAAGTCGGGCATGGAGGCGGCGATTCTGCGCGAGGGCATCTCGGCCATCGACAAGGGCCCCGACACGGTCGATGAGATCATCAACGCGACGATGGCGCGCGAGCGCCCGCGCTACGAGCGGTTCCTCTCGATTCTCGGCACGCTGGGCAGCAACACGCCGTTCATCGGGCTGTTCGGCACGGTGCTCGGCATCATCAAGGCCTTCAAGGATCTCGGCGGCTCCACCGCGCAGGGCGCCGAGGTGCAGGCCACGGTGATGGCCGGCATCTCCGAGGCGCTCGTGGCCACCGCCGTCGGCCTCGCCGTCGCGATCCCCGCGGTCATCGGGTACAACATCCTGCAGCGCTCGGTGAAGAACACCGCCGCGCGCGCCTCCGCGCTGGGTCACGCGCTCGTCGGTCACCTTCGCGCGACGGGGAAGTGAGCCATGGCCGGCGGAACGCAAGACAGTGACGACGGAGAGATCACCGGCATCAACGTGACGCCGCTGGTCGACATCGTGCTGGTGCTGCTGATCATCTTCATGGTGACGGCGAACTTCATCGTGAAGGAGACGGTGGAGGTCGACCTCCCGCGCGCGGCGAACACGCAAGACAAGACGGTGCAGACGCCGGTGATGCTCACCCTCGACAAGGACGCGAAGATCTTCTTCGACGGCGCCGAGGTGACCGAGGCCGTCGCGCTGCAGAAGATGAAGGAGGCCGCCGAGAAGGACAAAGAGGTGCGCGCCATCATCTCCGCCGACCAGTCGCTCAACTACGGCAAGGTGATGAACCTCATCGACCTGGTCAAGGGCGCGGGCATCGCCAAGTTCGCGCTCAATATCCAAAAAGAAGCGAAACCCACGGCCGCGCCGTGACGTTTGAGTAGCGACGATGTCTTCCACCGTGTTCGAGCGGCGAGATGAGCCCAACAGCCTGATCTTCATCGGGCTGCTGGTGGGCTCCATTGCCGTGCACGGCGTGCTGGTGTGGCTGATGCCCGACCACCCGCCGGTGCGCGTCGCCAACACGCGCGTGGAGATGGAGTTCTACGAAGAGAAGAAGCCCGAACCGCCGAAGGTCGAGGAGCCGCCCAAGCCGCCGGAGCCCGAGAAGATCGAGGTGCCGAAGGTGAAGCCCAAGGTGGTGGTGAAGGCCGACACGCCCAAGCCGCAAGAAGACGTGCCGCCGCCGCCCAACGAAGAGGCGAAGGAGGTGCCCAAGGAGCCGGTGCCCATCGTCATCGGCGTCACCATGGACTCCACCACGGCGGCGGGCGGCTTCGCGGTGCAGGTCGGCAACACCACCTACGGCAAGGCGCAGAAGGAGGTCGTCGACCCCTCGACGGTGAAGAACTACGCCGCGCCGAAGTACGCGCCGCCGGGCAGCGCTGACACGGAGCCGATCATGATCGGCGAGGTGAAGATCGACTACCCGGCCGAGGCGAAGAAGAACGACATCGAGGGCGACGTGCGGCTGCGCGTCACCACCGACGAGACGGGCCTGGTCACCGCGGTCTCCGTCATCTCCGGCCCCGGCTACGGGCTCAACGAAGCCGCGCGCGACGCGCTCAAGCGCTTCAAGTTCAAGCCCGCCATCAAGGGCGGCGAAGCGGTCGGCTACACGTTCACGTACACGTACCGGTTCTTCCTCGATTGACCTCGCGAACTCCCTCTCCCGTGGGGAGAGGGTTGGGGTGAGGGGCGATTGACGGTCGCGTCACAGATGTACAGAATTCTGTACATGGCGCTCAAACCCTCTCGAGACATCATCCCCATCAGCGAAGCGCGCGCGCGGTTGCCGGAGTTGATGGACGCGAACGCGAAGGGCGAGACGAAGTTCATCACCCGCAATGGGCGCACCGAGTCGGTGCTGATGAGCGTGAGTGAGTACGAGTACCTCACGGAGCTCACCGGCCCTGACTGGCACCCGAATCAGCTCCGGCGCGCGCTCGAAGACATCGAGCGGGGGAACGTGTTCTCCGAAGAGGAGTCGCGAACGATGATGAAGCAGGTGATGGCGCGGGCGAGGGGGAAACGTGAAGCGACGAAAACTCGTCACCACAAGTAACTACTGGCGCAACCTCGACGCGATCATCGACGCGCGCGAGCCCCTGCGTGAATCACTGCTGGAGTCCCTCGAGACCGTTGCAGCTTCGTTCATCTTGCTCCGACGACTCCCGGACCTCGGGCGCCTCCATCGCGGCGAAGTGGCTCCGCTTCTCCGGAGGATCATCGAGCGCATCGGAGGTGGTCAACTCCGGGAAGTCGTCGCGGGAGAACTCGTGGTGCTCTACCTCTCGGCGCCGCATCAGGTTTCTGTGCTGGCGGTGCGGCACCAGAAACAGTCGGGCTACTCGTTCAACTGAGCGGCGCTCGTTTGAGCGCAGCAGGCGCGCTGTGCCACGGTCATGCGAATGACCTCCCGCGCACTGAACGAACCAAACAAGGCGCTCTTCATCGCGTTGCTGACGGCTTCCGTCGCTGCGCACGCAGTGCTCGTCTCGACGATGCACGGCGAGTCACCGACGCGCTCCGTGCGTCGAAGTGTCGAGATGGCATTCTTCGAAACACCGCGTGTCGAGGCGCAGAGGACCGAGGTGGTGACACCTCCGGCGCCCCAGAAGTTGAAGCGCGAGGTGACGAAGGTCGAACGCTCCAGCGCGGCGAGCCCGACTCCGACGAAGGAGCCCGTACCGGCCGTCGGCGGCGTCACACCGGATTCCACGGCCCCCGTCGGCACGTTCGTGATTCCGGCGGGCAACACCGCCTTCGCGCCTGCGTCGGCCAGCGTCGCGCCGCGCGCCGGCCCTCCATCAGCAGGAAGAGCGGACGCGCCTCCGGGTAGCGCGGATCGCGAGCCGACCGTCATCGGTGAGGTGAAGGTCGACTACCCGGTGGTGGCGCGCAGGAATGAAGTCGAGGGCGAGGTGCGGCTCCGAGTGACCACTGATGCGCGCGGCGCGGTGACCTCGGTGCGAGTCATCTCCGGGCCCGGCTATGGGCTGGATGAAGCCGCGCGCGACGCGCTGATGCGCTTCCGGTTTTCGCCGGCGACGAAAGACGGCGAGGCCGTCGGGTACACGTTCACGTACGTGTACAGGTTTGAGTTGAACTGACGCGGCCCTCACCCCGACCCTCTCCCGCGTGCGGGAGAGGGGGAGCGCAGTTGCTCAGTAGTGGCGCTCGAGCACGTACCAACCGAACGCGCGCAGCATCACCTTCGCCAGCGAGTCGTCGACCAGCGGCGTCAGCGCGGTCCACGCGTCTTCCACCAGCGTGCGCGCATCGGCGAGGCAGCTGTCGAGCGCCCCCGCCTTCTCGATGAGCGCCACCGCCTCCGCCGTGTCTTCTGAACGGCGCGCCACCAGCGCCCACAGCCGCGCGCGCTCACCGGGCGTCAGCTGCGAGAACGCGCGCACCACCGGCAGCGTCACCTTGCCGTGCATGATGTCTTCGGCTGTCTGCTTGAGCCCGCCCGCGAAGCCGCGGAGGTTCAGCACGTCGTCGACGATCTGGAACGCGAGGCCCAGCGCGTCGAAGTAGCGCCCCACCGCCTCAATCTGCGTCTTCGAACCGCCGCCCGCGAGCGCGCCCATTCTCGCCAGCGCGCCCGCCGGCGCCGCGGTCTTCAGCCGGTGGATGGCCAACACCCGCTGCTCGAGCGTCGCGAAGTCTCCCGTCTCCAGCGCGGGGCCGACGAAGGACTCGAGCCCATCGAGGTCGATGGCCTGCCCCGCGTGCCCTTCACGCAGCGCCTCGAAGTACAGCTCGTACAGCGCGAGCTTCACCGGGTCAGACACCAGCGCGCGCCGCAGCAGCCGCTCGCCCATGAAATAGGCCGCGGTGCCGGCGTTGATGGCCAACGCCTCGCCGTACTTCATGTGCGCTGTGGGCCCGCCCCGCCGCACGGTCGATTTGTCCTGCACGTCGTCGACGATGAGCGAGCCCACGTGCATGAACTCGGGGAAGGCGAGCCACTCGGCGAACTTGCGCGAGTCACCCAGCACCACGTCGCAGCACGCCAGCGCCGCGTACGAGCGCCACGCCTTGCCGCCGCGATCCGTAATCTCGCGCACCGGCGCGATGAGCGTGCGCGCGAGCTGCGGCAGGTCGACCCCCTCGAGGATGCTCTCGCGCCCCGGCGCCGCGACCAGCTTCTGCGCGTGGTCCAACGAGAGCTCCAGCGGATACACCGCGCGCACCGAGTCGCGCACCGCGACGCCGACGCTCTTGAAGAACCCGTCCAACGTCTCGGCCGAGAAGAAGCCGCTGCGCTCGACGTAGCCGAGGCCCGTCACGGGCTTGCCGTCGCGCGTGCCCGCCACCTTGCAGCGGCCCTCCCAGAACGCGGGCTTGCTGATGACGGTGACCAGCTCCTGGTCGGGGAACTCCGCGTCGACGGTGAGCGACAACTTCGCGCCCGGCACCTCGAG
>CAMLFP010000326.1 GCA_946479335.1 uncultured Archangium sp. | reverse complement strand
AGCGCGATGAGCACGGCGATGGCGCCCACCTGCGCGGTCAACGCGCCGCCGCGCGAAAGCGCCTCCAGCACCAGCTTCGGTTCGACGTTCGCGCTCAGGCGCAGCGTCGTCGGCGTGGGGCGCGAGAAGTCGACCAGCTTGCAGAGCGGTTGATGCGTGAGCGACAGGCGGAAGGCGTCGACCGGCGCGTCGGCGGAGAGTGGGTCGACCGATGCGGCCGGCGAGACGAGCGCGATGGACAAGGTGCCGCCCGGCTTGTGCCGCGAGCCCGCGAGCGCGGTGAGCGAGGTGAATGAAACGAGCGCCAGCACGATGATGCGTGCGGCCCTCACCCCGACCCTCTCCCGCAGGCGGGAGAGGGGGACGTGGAAGGAGTTCATTTTTCCCTCCGGATCATCACCAGCTCGCCGGTGCCGTCGTCTTTCCACAACCCCAACACCACGCACTCACGGCCACCGGCGGCGACGACCGCGCGGGCCGACAACTTGTCCTGCCAGAGCGGCGTCAGCTCCTGGAGCGCCTGGTTGCGCGCCTGCGCGGCCTCGAAGTCGCGCAGCGTCAGCACGCGCACCTCGTCGCCGTTGCCGGTCTTGAAGAGCGTCGCCACGACCTCCGCCACGTTGTCGCCGTCGAAGTCGGTGAGCGCGCTGCCGCTGCCGACGTTGGTGACGAAGCGGGAGGCCGCGTCGCCGCGCGAAATCGCCGCCCGGCCGCTGGGGGTCACGAACATCGTCACCGGACCGCTCGCGGAGAACTGCGAGATGCTCTCGGGCCACGTCGAGGTGCGCTTCGACCAGGTGAATGTCGGCTCGAAGCTGGCGAAGCCCGCGCGCGGCGTGAGCGTCAGCTCCGCCCAGGTGAGCGGCTGCAGTTCGTGCCGCGAGGTCCACGCGCGGCTCCCGGAGATCCACCCGAAGGGCTCGCGCGTCGGGTGCGTGGAGCGCGCGCCGGAGAGCTCGGTGTGGCTCTTCAATTTCCCGTCGAGGGTCCACACCAGGAGCTCCTCACCGACGATGGCGGACACCTCGGTCTCGGTGACGGCGACCGCCGCGGGCCAGGCGCTCAGCTTCGCGAAGCTGAAGCGGAGGAGCCGGAGTTCTTTCGGCGGCGCCGTCTGCCCGAGCATCGCCAGCGTCTCGTCATCGGCGTCGGCTGCTGCGAACAGCGCGACGGCGGGCCCTTCACGCACCGGCGTCGAGCCCGACCAGAAGTTCACGTGGGTGCTGAGCGCGTCACCGCGCACCACGACCTTTCCGCCCTCGAGGTTCACGGTGAGGCGCACCAGCGAGCTCAGGCGCTGGTCACGCGCCGTCACCTCCGCGGCGTCGGCGTTCGGCGCGGTCACCGGCACCGGCGCGAGGTGTGCTTCGGCCAGCCTGGCCATCACCAACGACGCGAGCGCGCGGCTCGCCGGCGCGGGGCTGCCTTCGACGTAGACCCCGACTGGCGGAGCAAAGCCCGCGTCGGCCACGTGCTTCGAGAGGTCCGCCGCCGTCGTGTCGAACGGCGTCGCGGCCAACACCAGCGCGAGGATCATCGGCGGCCCGGGTCCATCATCAGGAAGTCGTTGGGGTCGACGGCCTGCGTCTCTTCAGTCGGCGCCGTGCCCGCGAGGAAGTACTCGTTGCGGCCGGGCACGCGCGCGCCCGCGAGCTTTCCGGTCTGCGGGTCGATGCGCACCTGCTGGACCCCCTCAGGCACCGGGAACTCGCGCGGCGGGAGGTTCTTGTGCGCGTCGCGCATGAAGCCGAGCCACAGCGGCAGCGCGGCCTTCCCGCCGGTCTCACCGGAGCCCAGCGAGTCGTGGTTGTCGAAGCCCACCCACGCGGTGGCGACGTAGTCGGCGGTGAAGCCGGAGAACCACGCGTCGCGGTACTCCTGCGCGGTGCCGGTCTTGCCGGCGGCGGGGCGGTTCAGCTCCTTCACTGCGGTGGCGGTGCCCTCTTCGACCACGCTGCGCATCAGCGACGTCGCGAGGAAGGCGACGGCGGGCGGGAGCACCTGCTCGGGCGCGGCGTGGTGCTCCTCGAGCACCTTGCCCTTCGCGTCGGTCACCTTCACCAGCATCACCGGGTCGGCGTACTGCCCTTCGGTCTGCAGCGTGGTGTACGCGTTGGCGATCTCCAGCGGCGAGACCTCACTGGTGCCGAGCGCCAGCGTGAGGTTCGGCACCAGCGTGGAGTGGATGCCGGCCTTGTTCGCGAAGGCGATGACGGTGTCGGGCCCCAGCGCCTCGATGAGGCGCACCGAGACGGTGTTCTTCGACTTGGTGAGCGCGGTGCGAATCGTCATCGGGCCCTCGAAGCCGTTCTCGTAGTTGCGCGGGCTCCAGGTCTTGCCGGTGTACGGGTCGCGGATCGGCTCCGGCGCGTCGTTGACGACGGAGATGGGGGTGAACTTCTGTGACTCCATCGCCGCCGCGTAGAGGAAGGGCTTGAACGACGAGCCCGGCTGGCGCTTCGCCTGTGTCGCGCGGTTGAACGCGGAGAGCGTGAAGTCGTAGCCGCCGACCAGCGCCACCACCGCGCGGTCCTTCGGGTCGATGGCGACCAGCGCGCCCTGCACCAACGGGATCTGCGCGAGCGACGCCGACAACACCTGCGACGCGGGGAGCGCGCCGCCGAGGCGCACGCGCACCAGGTCGCCTTCCTTCACCACGTCAGACATGCGCGCCGGGTTCGCGCCCACCTTCGCGCCCTCGCGTCGCCGCGCCCACTTGTGCGCCGGGAAGTCGAGCTGCGCCTGCGCGCCGATGAGCTCCACCAGCGCGGTGCCCTTCGCGTCATCGACGGCCGACACCCAGCCGACGGTCTCCAGCGCGTCGCCCAGCGTTCGCACCGTCGTCGACTGCGCGAGCTTCTCGTCTTCGGTGAGCGGCGCTTCGCCTTCAATCTCGTCGGGTTCGACGACGCCCTTGTCGCTCTCGTCTTCCTCGGCCGTGCTGTCTTTGAGCGCGGTGAGGTCGACGACGAGCCGCTCATCGGGGCGGCGCTTACCGGCCTCCGCGAGGCGCGTCTCGAGCAGCGGCTTGAGCACCGCGAAGCGCGCAGGGTCAACCGTACCGAGGGGGCCCCGGTAGCCCTGCCGGCGATCGACCGCCTCGAGCCCGGCGCGCACCGACTTCTCCGCCGCGAGCTGCAGCGTCGGCTCCGTCGCGATCTGCACGCGCAGGCCGCCCTCCAGCACCGCCTTGTCGCCGTAGCGCTGCACGAGCTGCTTGCGCACCTCCTCGGCGTACGACGCGCCGACCGTCACCGGCGGGCGCGGCCCGAGCTCGATGGGCTTCTCGATGAAGGCGTCAGCGACCTCCTTCTTCACGAAGCCGTGGCTGGCGAGCTGGCCCAGCACGTAGCGCTGGCGCTTCTTGGCCTTCACGATGTTGGTGAGCGGGTTGATGCGATGCGGGAGCTGCACCGTGCCGGCGATGACCGCGGCCTCGCCGACGTCGAGATCCTTCGCGTGCTTGCCGAAGTAGAAGAGCGCGGCCTCCTCGACGCCGTAGCGGTTGTGCCCGAAGTAGATGGTGTTGACGTACAGGTTGAGGATCTCGTCCTTCCCCAGCGCCTTCTCCATGCGCGGCGTGAGGATCCACTCGCGGATCTTCCGCGACAGCTTGCGCTCCTGCGTGAGCAGCAACAGCCGGCACGCCTGCTGCGAGATGGTGGAAGCGCCCGACTTCATGCCGCCGGGCTTCAGGTTCTTCACCGCGCTGCGGATGATGCCGAGGTAGTCGAGGCCCTCGTGCTTGTAGAAGTCGGCGTCTTCCGCGGCGAGGAAGGCGTCGCGCACGTGCGGCGGCAGGGTGCGCACGTCGACCCAGGTGCGGCGCTCCACGTAGAACTCGGCGCACACGTTGCCGTCGCGGCAGTTCACCTTGGTCACCTGCGGCGGGCGCCACGTGCGAAGCGACTCCACGTCGGGCAGGTCGCGCGCGAAGTAGAAGTACGTGGCGACAACGCCGACGGCGCCCAGCACCAGGCCGGCCGCCGTCAGCTTGAAGAGCAGCTTGAGAATCCGCATCTCGGGTCACCTTACCTGCATGCCCCCTCTCCCGCTGTACGGGAGAGGGTTGGGGTGAGGGTCGAACTACTCTTCGTGGTCTTCGACGCGGTCGACTTCAATCACCGCCTTCGCGACGCGCGCGGCGTTGACGCGGGCCTTCACGTACTTCGGCGAGAGGTCCATCGCCTGCTGGTACGCGGCGGTGGCTTCGTCGGTGCGGCCGACGCGCTCCAGCGCGATGCCGAGGTTGTTCTGCACGTACGCGACCATCGGGAGCTGTTCTGCGGCGCGCTCCAGCACCTCGACGGCGCGGTCATTCATGTTCGCGCGCAGACAGGCGAGGCCGAGGTTGTTGAGCGCGTAGCCGTGCGTGGGGTCGAGCTCGACGGCCTTCTCGAAGCTGGCGATGGCGCCCGCGAGATCCTTCTGCGCCAGCTGCGCGAGCCCCACGGCCTGGAACGCTTCGGCGTCACCGGCGTCGCGCACGATGGCCGCGCGGCCCGCGATGACCGCGCCCACCGCGTCGCCCGATGAGAGCAGCGCGCGTGACTGCGCGACGAGCGGCGCGGCGTCATCGGAGACCAGCACCGAGATACGGCCCCACGCTTCGGCCGACATCGCGGGCTCGCGGGCCTTCTTCGCCAGGCGCGCGACGACGGTGAGCGTCTCGACATCAGACGGGGTGGTGAAGAGCGCGCGGCGGGCTTCGGTGAGCGCGCCCTTCACGTCGCCTTCGGCCTGGAGCGCGCGCGCTCGGCCAAGATGATCGACCCCCGGCGATTCATGCGACAGCGCAAGCGAATCCACCGGAGGCGGTGGCGTGACAGGGGCGACGGGCGCTCCCGCATCGCGGAGTTCGACGACACGCGCGACCGGCGCGGAGACGGGCTTGCTGACGGGCGCGGCCACGGAGGGTCTGGGCCGGGGCGGTTCGTTGCAGGCGGTGATGGAGAGGGCTGCGAGTGCGACGATGATCTTCTGTTTCTGCATGGCATTCGTTCTTTCTGGGAGGAGCAGGTCCCGCGCGGACTCCAAAGCAGCGCGCATGCCAACGCCGCGGCGCTCGGAGGCGCGCGCAAACTGTGGCTGGGGAGCCGCGGAAAGCGGGGTAGCGTCACGCGCATGACCCTCGACAGCCACGTGAACGCGTTGAAGACCATCCCCCTGTTCGCCGGGCTGCCTCACAGCGACATCGAGGCGCTGGCGAAGAAGGTGGCGGAGGCGCACCACGCGCAGGGCAGCGAGATCATCAAGGAGGGCACCAGCGGCTCGTCGGTGTTCCTCATCGTGAAGGGCAAGTGCGAGGTGCGCCGCGGGAACAAGCGCATCCGCGAGCTCGAGGCCGGGCAGTTCTTCGGCGAGCTCTCCATCCTCGACCCGTCACCGCGCACGGCGACGGTGCGCACGGTGGAGCCGACGGTGTTGTTGGTGCTCGAGGGCTACGACTTCCGCACGGCGCTCAAGAACAGTCGCGACATGGCGCAGAAGCTGATCATCGCGCTCGTGGAGCGGCTGCGGCACGTGACCGATGAGTTCGCGCCGAAGATGAAGTGACCTCCCTCACGCGATGAGACGAGTGGCGTGATGACCCGTGGCCGAACAGGCGGTGAGCGGGTCGCGCGCGCAAGCCGCTGACACCGGGGCAGTGCGGGTCTTGCGACCGCGCGTATGCGTCTGCTGGGTTGGCTGTGCATGCGCGTCTCCCTCTTGAGTGGCTGGCTGTTGCTGAGTGGCTGTGTCTGCGACCCGGTCGCCGTGGTGTACGAGCCGCCGGTCGATGCCGGTGCGTGCGTGCCGTGTCTGACCAGCAGCGACTGCGGCGCGAGCGGCGCGTGCGTGCAGTCATCGGGCGACGACTTCTGCGGTGAGTTCTGTGTCACCGAGTGCTCCGCCGGCTCGGCGTGCGTCATCGTGACGACGACGGAGGGGCGGCCTGCGTCGGTGTGTGTGCCCATGAATCGCGCGTGCGGCGACCTCGGCTGTGGCCAGTGCCCGAGCGGCACGACGTGCGACCAGGTGACCGTGACGTGCGTCCCCGTCGAGGTGGGTGACGCCGGGCAGGACGCGGGTCACGTGAGCGACGCGGGCGCTTCTGATGACGCGGGAGTTCCCGATGCAGGGCCGTCTCCCGATGCGGGCGCGCCGCTCGACGCCGGTGTGACGCCCGACGCGGGCCCGCCGGAGTGGGTGAGCGTCGATGGCGGCGAGGTCTCGCGGCTGTTCTTCGCCGTGGTGGGCGACACTCGGCCTGCGCTTATTGATGATACCGCCAATTATCCGACAGCTATTGTCAATAAGATATATGCGGATATCGAGGCGATGAGCCCGCGCCCGCAGTTCGTGGTGGCGACCGGCGACTACATGTTCGCGAAGACCACCG
>CAMLFP010000325.1 GCA_946479335.1 uncultured Archangium sp. | reverse complement strand
CCCGCGGCGCCTTTGCGACCCACACCGTCATCGGCAGTGCCGTTGGTCTGCTTGCGGCCGACGCCGTCGTCCGCGGTGCCGTTCGTCTGCTTGCGACCCACGCCATCATCCGCGGTGCCCGACTGCGTCTTGCGACCGACGCCATCGTCCGCGGTGCCGTTCGTCTTCTTGCGGCCGACGCCATCATCCGCGGTGCCGTTCGCCTGCTTGCGACCAACGCCATCGTCCGCGGTCCCGTTCGCGGCCTTGCGGCCCTCGCTTGCATTGGCCAGCGCGGCGCGGCGCGCAGTCGAGTCGAACGCGCTGTCGCTCGCGAACCCGGTCGCCGGGGGCGACGAAGCCCACGTCTCAGGCCTGGTCGCAGGCGTCGCGGGTTTGCTCACCGGGAGCGAGACCGGCAGACGAACGCCCGTGTTCTTGGGATCAATTGCCATAACGGTTACATTGTCGCACGCGGCGCGGTCGTGTTGCTTCGGTAAAACTCCCGTAAATTCGGCATTTTGCAGTACGGTTTGAGTCCTGTGGAAACGTTCGGCCGCTACAGTCTGGTAAAGCGGCTTGGTGCGGGCGGCATGGGGGAGGTGTTCCTGGCGCGCACCGACGGCTCCGCGGAGACGCTGGTGGTGAAGCGGATCCTCCCGCACCTGACCCAGAACCCGCGGTTCCTGAGGCTCTTTCTCGACGAGACGCGCATCGCGTCGCGGCTGGTGCACCCCAACATCGCGCGCATCCACGAGCTGGGCGAGGCGGCCGGCACGTGGTTCGTCGCGATGGAGCACGTCGACGGCATCGATCTGCGCGAGACGCTCAAGCGCACGCGAGAGATCGGGCACCACGTGCCGCTGGAGATCGGCGTCTTCATCGCGGTGGAGGTCGCGAAGGGGCTCCACTACGCGCACCAGGCGACCGACGCGCAGGGGCGCTCGCTGCACATCGTCCACCGCGACATCTCGCCGCACAACGTGCTGCTCGGGCGCGACGGCACGGTGAAGGTCATCGACTTCGGCGTGGCGCGCGCGGCGAACAAGTCCATCCACACCGCGACGGGGGTGCTCAAGGGCAAGTTCCCGTACATGTCTCCGGAGCAGGCGCAGGCGCGGCCGGTCGACGCGCGCACCGACGTCTTCGCGCTGGGCATCGTGCTGTGGGAGATGCTCTGCGCGCGCTACCTCTTCCGCGGGAAGACCGACGCCGCGACGCTCAAGCAGGTGCGCGCCGCCGAGGTGCCGGTGCCGTCGACGGTGCGCGAAGACATCCCCGAGGCGCTCGACGCGGTGCTGCTCAAGGCGCTGAAGAAAGACGCCAACGCGCGGTACCAGACCGCGGAGGCGTTTCGCGAGGCGCTCGCCGGCGTGCTGTCGAACCTGCCGGTGCCGAATCTCGCGAAGTGGCTCAAGAACTACGACGACGTGCCCGGGCTCGACGAGAGCCTCGATGAAGAAGCAGAAGACGTGTCTGAAGAGACGGTGCTCGAGTCGCACGAGCGGCCGACGCAGGCGGAGTCGCCGCGCAAGCTGACGCGCGCCGAGCGCTCCTCGACGAGCGCGAGTGACAAGTCGTTGGAGCAGGTGCGCGAGCTGCTCGCGCAGGTCTCAGGCCGCCCGACGAACCTCGCGCCGCAGGCCACCAGCTTCGTGGGGCGCGTCGCGGAGCTGGCGGATCTGCACCAGTTGTTCCGGCAAGGCGCGCGGCTCATCACGCTGCTGGGCCCCGGCGGCACCGGCAAGACGCGCCTCTCGCACCAGTTCGCCTCGCAGCTCGTGACGCACTTCCAGGGCGCCGACGAGAAGGGGCAACGGCGCGGCGGCGTGTGGTTCTGCGACCTCACGGAAGCGCGCACGAAGGACGAGCTCGCCGGTGTGGTGGCGCGCGCGCTCGAGGTGCCGCTCATCGCCGGTGACGCGGTCACGCAGTTGACCCACGCCATCGCCGCGCGCGGCGAGGTGTTGCTGGTGATGGACAACTTCGAGCAGCTCGTCTCGCTCGCGCCGGAGACGTTGGGCGCGTGGTTCAAGGGCGCTCCGAACGCGCGCTTCGTGCTGTCGTCGCGCGAGCTGCTGCGCATCTCGGAGGAGACGGTCTTCGAGGTGCCGCCGCTGCGCACGCCGAAGGAGAACAAGGACGCGCGCACCGCCGAGGCCGTGCAGCTCTTCATCGAGCGCTCTCGCGCCGCGCGCCCGTCGTGGGAGCCCTCCGAGCCGGAGTTGCACGCCATCGCCGAGGTGTGCCGCCAGCTCGACGGCATGCCGCTGGCCATCGAGCTCGCCGCCGGTCGCATGGGGGTGCTGACGCCCTCGCAGCTCGCGTCTCGACTGCCGCAGCGCTTCGACGTGTTGGTGGGCCGCGGCGCGGGAGATCGCCAGGCGACGTTGCGCGGCGCCATCGACGGTTCGTGGGCAGCGCTCTCGCCGAATGAGCAACGCGCGCTCGCGCAGCTCGCGGTGTTTCGTGGTGGCTTCCTCGCCGAGGCCGCGGAGGCCATCGTCGGCCAGCCCAACATGGTGGAGACGCTCTTCGGGCTGCGCTCCAAGTCGCTGGTGCGCGTGTATTTCCCCACGGGTGATGAGCACCGCCCGCGCTACGGGTTGTTCGAGACCATTCGCGAATACGCGCTCGAGAAACTGCAGGCGACGCCGGAGCGCGAAGGCGCCCTCGCGCGTCACGCCCGGTGGTACCTCGACATCGGCGGCCGGCTCGCGGCGCACGCCGAGAGCAGCAAGGACGCGCTCGACGCGTTGGATCAAGAGCGCGAGAACCTGTTCGCGGTGTTCACCCGCGCGATGGCGGAGGACGACGGTGCCGCGAACGCGCTCGCTGCTGCGCAGACGCTCGACCCGCTGTTGACGCTGCGCGGGCCGTTCAGCGCGCACCTCCAGATGCTCGACGAGCTGACGCTGCGCCTGGGTGATGCGCCGGAGCTCCTGTTGCTCGCCCTCGAGATGCGGAGCCGTGCGCGGCTGGCGCGCGGTCGGCCCGGTGATGCGCAGATCGACCTCGAGCAGGCCCTCGCCCTCGCCGACGAGACGAACGACGCGCCCGCCGCGGCGCGCTGCACCTTCCTCCTCGCGGTGGCGCATCGGCAGCGCGGGCGCCGGGAGGACTCGGTGGCGTTGCTCCGCCGCGTGTTGGAGTCGCTCGAGCACATCTCCGACCCGAAGCTGGAGGGCCGGGCGTTGAGCCAGCTCGCGTGGCTCACGCACGAGCTGGGTCACGACGACGTCGCGCTCGACACGTTCAATCAGGCGCTCGAGATCCACCGTGCGGCGGGCGACCGCCGCTACGAAGGCATCACCGTCGCGAACCTGGGCGTGCTGCAGCAGGCGCTCAAGCGGCTCAAGCCCGCGCGCGCGAACTACGTCGCGGCGCTGGCGATCCACCGCGAGCTGGGGAACCGGAGGTCGGAGGGCATCAGCCACATCAACCTCGGCGACTTGTCGGCAGAGCTGGAGCAGCCGGGGCAGGCGCTGGCGCACTACGAGAGCGCGCTGGAGTTGTTGCGCGACGTGGGCGCGCGCCGCTTCGAGGGCCACGCGCTGGTCTCCCTGGCGTCGCTCCATCAGCAGTACGGCGAATACGACGACGCGATGAAGCGGCTCGAGCCGGCCATCGAGGTGCTCCGCGAGGTCGGAGATCAACGCTACCTCGGGCTGGCGTTGGCGATTCGCGCGGCGGTGTCGGCGATGCAGGGCCGCGTCACCGACGCCGAAGACGAGCTGGTCGAGGCGGCGCGGGTGTTGAACGCGGTGGGAGAGGAGACGTTCCTCGACGCGCTCGACCTCTACCGCGCACACCTCGAGCTGGGGCACGTGCTGCAGACGCGCTCCGAGCTCCAGGGCCGCGTGCTGGAGCAGCGCATTCGCAAGCGCGTCGCGCGGGTGAGCGAGCCGGGCGCCGATGGCCGCTCGCGCGCAGATCGCTCGGAGCATGTGCGCGCGGCGCTGCGGTCGCTGCGCGGCGCGCTGGCCGACAACGGGCGTGCGCTCGACCTCACGCCGCCAGCTTGAGCACGCGGCGCGCCTGGGTCGCCATCGGATGCTCCGCGGGGGCGCTCTTGAGCAGCTCGTTGGCCGCGGCCTTCGCGCCGGCTTTGTCACCGAGCTTGATGCACGCCAGCGCGATGTTGTACCGGGTGACGATGGCGTCGGGCGCCGACCCGAGGCGGATCGCGCGGTCGAGCAGCACGCGCGCCTCGCGCAGCGCCTCGGGGCTGCCCTCTTCGAGCAGCGAGAGCGCCAGGTTGTTGAGGGGCTCCCACGCGTGCGGGTCGATGGAGATCGACGAGCGGTAGCAGCGACGCGCCTCGGTGACATCGCGCGTGCTCTCCGCGATGACGCCGAGTTGGAAGAGCGCCTTCGCGTGTTGCGGCTTGAGCTTGAGCACGTGCCGCAGCGCGCGCGTGGCCGACTCGAAGTCGCGCGCGAGGTTGTCGACGACGGCGGCGAACAGCCACGGCTCGGGGTCGTTCGGCGCCAGCGAGGTGACGCGCCAGGCTTCGCGCCGTGCGGCCTCGAGGTCGTTGAGCTGTACGGCGATGCGCGCGCGCTTGCTGGCGATGCGCGGCTCGTGGGGGAAGCGCTCCACCGCGTTGTCGAGCAGCTGCGCGGCGAAGGTGAGCTGCGCCGTCTCGACCAGCACCTCCACAAGCGCAAACAGCGCGTCGAGGTGCTTCGGGTGCCCCTCGACGACGTGCCCCAGCACGCGCACCGCATCACTCACGCGCCCGGCGCGGAACAGCGCCAGCCCGAACTGCGCCCCGACGTCAGGGGTCGTCGCGCCGTGTTCGACCGCGAGTTGGTAGCTCGCCGCCGCGCGGGCCCACTGCTGCTGCTTCATCGCGAGACGCCCGAGGTTGAGGTGCGCCAGCGTGAGCGTCGGCTCCAGGGTCAACGCGCGATGGTGGAGGTGCGCCGCGGCCTCGAGGTCGCCACGCTTCTCCTCCACCACGCCGCGCAGCGAGAGCGCCGCCGCGCACTTCGGGAAGTCGTTGAGCAGCCCGTCGAGCACCTGCACCGCGTCGTCTAGGCACTCGCGCAACAACGCGACGCGCGCGAGGCCGAGGCGGGGGAGCGGCGACAACCCCGCGCACTGGGCCTGCGCCTGCGCATACAGCGTCGCCGCGCGTTCGAGCCCGTGGTCAGCGAGGTGGTGCTCCGCTTCTGTCAGCAGGGGAGTGATGTTCACTTGTCGCCCTCCAGCTGCGCGAGGTTCGCCACCTCACCCGACGATGGCGTGTTGTCGATGTCGTCGATGTCGGCCAGCGAGAACCCGCTCTGCAGGGCGGCGTTGGCGTCGAACGACTCGTCGGCGCTGACCTCGTCTTCGGCGGTCGCGCCGACCCGCGCCCCGACGATGGAGCCCGCGGCGTCTTGCGCGAGCGGCTGCCCCTCGGGCGCCGGCGATGACACCGCGTCGAGCTTCTTGCCGCCCCCGAAGAGTCCATCGAGCAGCTTGAAGACGGGGTTGTCGAAGAGCCCGCTGATGATGGTGCCGAGATCGAAGCCGTTGCCGGAGTTCGACTTGCCGCCACCGAAGATCGACCCGAGCGACTCGAAGATGCCGCCGAGACCGCCGCTGAAGATGCTGCCGATGCCGCCGGCGAACTGCTCCAGTACGTTGCCGACCGCGCCGCCCGCGGCCTGCGGCGTCGGGCCGGTGTGTTCGAGCGCGCTGACGTCAGGGGTAGACGAGACGGGGGTGTTGCCGATGCCGTTGATGCTCATGTGTGTTGCCTCCGTGGGTGGAACGAGTGCGGAGGCGCACTGCACACGCGTTGCCAACCGGCTCTGCGAGCAATTCGGCTGAGTTGTGATGACGGGGCCGTCTCGCGGAGCGGACGCTTCAGTCTTCGCGGCGCTGCGCTTCGAGCCAACCCTGGAGGATGAGCACCGCCGCCACCTGGTCGACGACTTCCTTGCGCTTGCGCCGTGAGACGTCGCCTTCGAGCAACGCGCGCTGCGCGGCGACAGTCGTGAGCCGCTCATCCCAGTACAGAACAGGGAGGCCGGTCTTCTCACCGAGCGCGGCGCCGAACTTCCTGGTCGCCTCCGCGCGCGGGCCCTCGGAGCCGTCCATGTTCAACGGCAGCCCGATGACGAAGCGGCCCACGGCGTAGTCGGTCGCCTTCTCGTGGAGCGCCTCGAGGTCTTTCCTGAGGCCAGCGCGGAGCTGCGTCTCGAGCCCCTGGGCGGTGATCCCGAGCTCATCGGTGACAGCCAGGCCGATCGTCTTGGTGCCGAGGTCCAACCCCATCGCGCGCATCGCCGGGCACCCTACCGTCCGCGTTCGCAGACTGCCACGCGCACGCAACCGGGCGGATTTTCTGTGTCTCGCGCTTGGCACGGGTTCGGCATTGGGCCGCCGCATCTCGCAGTCGAAACGGAGCCCCACATGAACAGCGTCAGCAAC
>CAMLFP010000324.1 GCA_946479335.1 uncultured Archangium sp. | reverse complement strand
GGCGGTGCTGGTCGCGGCCGACAAGGTGTCCGTCTCCGACGTCGCCGCGCGCTGAGAAGCGCCCTCAACCGCGCTTCAGCGCGTTCCACTTCGCCACCGACGGGCGCTGCCAGTTCGCTTCGGCGTATGCCTTGAGCGCGGGCGGCACCTCGTCGCCGTTCAGGTTGAGGCGCTGCAGCGCGAGCGCCACGTCGACGTCGGCGATGCACCACGCGTCGAAGAGCGTCGTCTTCTCACCCACCAGCGGCGCCACCACGTGGAACAACCGCTGCGCGGCCTGCTTCGCGGCGTCGCTCAGCGGCTTGCTGGCGCGCGCGCCCCACAGCGTCGTCGACGTGCGCTCCTCGCGCAGCGCCTGGAGGTCGGTGCGCAGCCACGCCTGCAGCTCCCGGCAGGTGCCGCGCTTCTCGAGGTTCTCCGGGTAGAGCCGCGGGTGGAGCGGGTAGGGGAAGCTCTCGGCGAGGTACTCGGCGATGGCGGTCGACTCCGCGAGCCAGAAGTCACCGCGCTGCAGCGCCGGCACGCGCTGGGTGCGGGCGAGGTAGTCGGCGGCGAAGGTCTCCTTCTTGTCGAGCGCGCGGACGCTCAGCGTGTACGGCAGGCGCTTCTCTTCGAGGGCCACGAAGGCGGTCAGGGCCCACGGGCTGATGAAACCGGCGTCGACGTGCAGGGTGAGTTCGCTCATGCGCGCCTTCATAACGCCGGCGGGCGCGCACTTCAGTTCACGAGGCCGCGCGCCCGCAGCTCGCTGGAGCGCAGCGGCACGTAGTCGCGTGGCTCGCCGACCTTCAGCCGCTTGCGCACCTCGGCGACGGGCTGGTCGAGCAGCGTCTCCCACTTCACCGAGGGCAGCCACGCTGCGCGCTTGCCGCGCACGAAGCCGTCGGCGATGAGCCACAGGTCGTCACCCGCGAGGCCGCGCACCATCGCCGCGGAGATGATGGCCGCGATGCCGGGGTGGAAGTTCTGCGCGAGGATGAAGCCCAGCAGCGCCAGCTCCCCTTTGACGTCGCCCTTGTACCCGGTGAGCGCGTGCCACAGGTCGTGGGTGTCGCGCATGCGCGCGCGAATGAAGGTGAGGTGGTCGTCCTTCTCGCCGTCCATCCCCTGCTTGCTCGCCGCGATGATGCCCTCGGCGCTGATGTTCTCCGACTCCACGAAGTCGAGGTACGCGCGGCCCAGTGAGCCCTCGGGCAGCGTGCGCAGCCACGCGCGGTCGCCCAGGTACTTCACGATGTCGGGCTCGTCGCGCAGCAGCTCCCGGCCCTCTTCGGTGCGCTGGAAGCCCGCGTAGAAGCGCTCCTGCGCGCCGCCGGGCAGCGACTCGATGAGGGTGAACACCTGCGGGAGGTCGTCGGGGTTCGACACCAGCTTGCGCAGGGCCCTTGCCGCGCGGGGAAGGTCGTAGTTCGCAGACAGCATCGCGTACCTCCGGTGGGTTGTTGACAATGATGTAGATAGCGCTGTGGACAGAATTGTCAACATGGGCGCGGTCGGTGGGGTACGACCTCCGCATGGCAGCCCGGAAGCCGCGCAGACGTCGCACCGTGGAAGAGGCGAAGAGCGTCATCCTCGACGCGGCGGCGGCCACGCTGCGTGAAGAGGGCCCCGCGGGCATCCGCCTGCAAGACGTCGCGCGCCGCGCCGGGCTCTCGCACCCCACGGTGTTGCACCACTTCGGCAGCCGCGAGGGCCTGCTCGACGCGGTGGTGGCGCGGGGGCTCGAGTCGGTGCACCTCGGGGTGCAGGAGGGGCTCAAGGCGGCGCCCGGTGAGGCCAACGTGCGCAAGCTGCTCGACTTCGTCTCGGCGCAGCTCAGCGAGAGCGGGCGCACGCTGCTGCAGCTCTCGCTGGCCGGGCACGGGCAGGGCATCGACGGCCTGAAGCTGGAGCCGCTGGTCGACGCCATCCACGCGCTGCGCAAGTCGCTGCGCGCCGAGCGGGGCGCCCGGCCGCCGACGCGCGAAGACACGCACCTCACCGTGCTGCTGGCGGCGCTGTCGTTGCTCTCGCTCTCGGTGCTCGAAGGCCAGAGCCGCACCATCGATGGCAAACGCTTCCGCGCGTGGCTGGCGAAACTGATGCATCATCACCTCGAACGCGGGTTCGACGAGGAGTCTTGAGCCATGTTTGCCGCCGCCCTCTTTGATTTGGACGAGACGCTCATCCCCGATGAGCCGCTGTCGCGGCACGCCTTCTTCATCACCGCGCTGGAGTTGACGCACGACGCGGCGCCCGCGCGGCGCCTGGCCGAGGTCGCGGAGCGTGAGGCGCGCGTGCTGTGGGCCAGCCTGCCGCGTGACGCGGCGGCCTATGCGCTGCGCATCGGGCACTCCGCGCTCGAGGGGCTGTGGGCCACCTACGATGACGCCATCGCCGAGGAGGCGGTGCTGCATGAGGCGACGCGCTTCATCCGCCCGGAGGCGTGGCGTCGGGCGCTGACCGAGTGTGACCTGTCGGGCGACGGCGAGGCGCTCGCGGCGCGGTGGCGGGCGCTGCGGGCGCGCGCGCCGCTCTTCGACGACACCGACGAGGTGCTGGCGCTGCTGCGGCCGCGCATGAAGCTGGCCATCATCACCAACGGCGTCGCCGGGCTGCAGCGCCGCAAGGTGGCGCTCTCCGGCCTCGCGCACTGGTTCGACGTCATCGCCATCTCCGGCGAGCTGGGCATCGGCAAGCCCGACCCGGGCATCTTCGCGTGGGCCGCCGACCGCCTCGGCGTGCCGCTCTCCGCGTGTGCGATGGTGGGCGACAACTCGGAGCGCGACGTACAAGGTGGGAAAAACGCGGGGTGTGCGACCGCGTGGGTCGACAGGGGCTTCAAGCCCGCCGTCGTGCGCGCGGACCTCGAGGTGACGTCATTACGCTCGTTGTTGCCGTGGTTTCTGAGTTGAAAGGCGTTTTTCTTTCTTGAGATGCGAAACGCCACGGGGGGCCCCACGCAACCGGCTGATTCGTGAAACGTGTACTATTGGCAACGTGTTTGCTCTGGCGGAGTGGCATGAACAAGCCCACCGCGCTGCTGCTCGTCGTCGATGCCTCACCTGAAGCCTTCATGCGCATCGCGGAGCGGATGGGGGCCGACTGGCGCCCGGTCTGGGTGCCGGCGCTCTCGGGTCACCACTGGTGGCTGCAGCTGTGCACCATGAACGTCGGCGCGGTGGTGATGCGCGTCGAGCACCTCGACGCCGCCCTCGAAGCGAAGTTCGCGCAGCTGCGCGCGATGCTGGGGTCGCGGTTGCTGGCGCTGGTGGCGGCGCCTCCCTCGGCGCAGGAGCGCGCGCGGTTCGAGGCGCTCGGCATCGAGGTGCTGATTGACGACGCGGCGCCGAGGCTCGGGGCGTCGACCGCGCCGCACTTCTGCGCGTCGGCGTGTATGTGAGCGCGCTACGCTGCGCGCCGCATGGAGTTACCCGTCGATGTCTTGAAGCGGCTCTCGCCGTGGGGGTTTGACCCGCAGCTTCTCGAGCGCTTCGCCGCGCGCGCGCGGGCCGCCGAGAGCAACGCGGTGAAGGGGGCGCTGACGCCGCCTGACGCGAGTGACCTGACGGCGCTCCCGGAGCCGGGGACGCCGCTCCACCGCGAGCTCGTGGAGCGCGGCCGCGAAGCGCTGTCGCGTCAGCAGGTGGGCGCCGTCATCCTCGCGGGCGGCATGGCCACGCGCTTCGGCGGCGTGGTGAAGGCGGCGGTGCCGGTCATCGGAGGCAAGACCTTCCTGCAGCTCAAGCTGGAGCAGATCCACCGGGTGGCGCCGAACGCGCGCGTGCTGGTGATGAGCAGCTTCGCGACGCACGAGGTGCTGGTCGAACACCTCCGCGGCGCGCCGCACACCGAGGTCTTCCCGCAGTCGGTCTCGCTGCGGCTCACGCCCGAAGGCACGCTGTTCAAGGAGCGCGACGGCGACTTCTCACCGTACGCCACCGGCCACGGAGACCTCCCGCACGCGCTGCGCACCTCCGGGGCGTTGCAGCGCTTCCTCGATGGCGGCGGCGAGCTGCTGATGATGTCGAACGTCGACAACCTCGGCGCGACGTTGGACCCCGCGGTCATCGGCGCGCACCTCGCGCGCGGCGCGGCGCTCACCGCGGAGGTGGTGCGCAAGGAGAAGGGTGACAAGGGCGGCGCCCCCGCGCGCCTCGACGGTCGCCCGCAGATCATCGAGGGCTTCCGCTTCCCCCGCGACTTCGACCAGGACTCCATCCCCGTTTTCAACACCAACACCTTCATGCTCAACGCGCGTGCGCTGACGCGTGACTTCCCGCTGCCGTACTACCGCGTGGAGAAGCAGGTCGAGGGCGCCACGGTGATTCAGTTCGAGCGCCTGGTCGGCGAGCTCACCGCGTTCCTCGACAGCGTGTTCCTCGAGGTCCCGCGCAGCGGGGCGCAAAGCCGCTTCCTCCCCGTGAAAGACCCCGACGAGCTCACGCAGCGCCTCGCTGAAATCGAGCTCGTTACCGTGAGGTCACATTCGCCGTGAGGAGTGGTTTCGCTGCGTACACGCGGCGAAAATCGTCGGCGTTTTAGTGGCGCCGACTCACGCAAGAGCGGTAGCTACTGGTCCTGAGGCACTGAACTCCACAAGGGTTCGGTAGCCCCGAAGGCACTGCGTGCTCCCCCGACGCGCAGTGCCTTCGCTTTTTTTCCGCTCACAGCTTCAGGCGGCTGGCGAAGCCGAAGTCGTCGAACAGCGACAGCTTCACGCTGCCGAGGGTGATGGCGGCGCCCCAGCGCAACACGCGGCGCTCTCCGCGGCGCATCGACAGCCCGTCGACGGTGCAGCCCACGTCTTTCATCGACTCGAGGTCGAAGCCGAAGGGCGTGGCCATCAACGTCACGTGGTGGCGCGAGACGGTGGCGTCGTTCACCACCACGTCGCAGCCGGAGTCGCGGCCCACGGAGACCTGCTTCGCCTGGCCCAGCTGGAAACACAGCGCGTCGCCCGCGCCCGGCGTCTTGTGCGTGTTGGCCACCAGGGTGGCGCTGGTGCCCGCCGCGGGGCGCCAGTCGCCCGGCTCCCACACCAGCCACGGCCCCGCGTAGTGCTGGGGGAACTGCGCGGGCTGCGCCGCGGACTTCACGGCGAGGAAGCTGAGCATGTACGAAGAAACCGCCATCCGGACGCCCTCTGAATGCGAGACGAGAGGGCGCGAATCAGATGTCAAAACCCCTTCGATGTCTTCACAGAATTCTGGTGAGGGTGCCGTTGCGGTAGTCGGCCTGCGCCTGCCGGAGCTCGGCGTCGGTGTTCATCACGAAGGGGCCCCAGCGCGCGACCGGCTCGTTCAACGGGCGCCCGGCCAGCAGCAGCGCGCGCCCGCCGAGGCCGTCGAGCTGCAGCGCCTCGCCAGGAGAGAGCACCGCGAGCTGCCCGCTGCGCACCTCGCGCCCGCCGGCCTTCAGGCTGCCCTGCATCACGTAGAGGAAGGCGTTGTGTGACGCAGGCAGCGTCACCACTTCGCGCGCGCCGGCATCGAGCGTGAGGTCGAGGAAGAGCGGGTCGACGTCGATGCCCTGCACCGGGCCGGTGTGACCGTGCGCGGTGCCGGCGACCACGCGCACGCGGCCCTGCTCCAGCGCCGCCTCGGGGATCTGCGAAGGCGCGATGTCCTGGTAGCGGGGAGGAATCATCTTTCGCGCGGCCGGGAGGTTCACCCACAGCTGGTAGCCCCACATCAGCCCGCGCTCCTGCTTCGGCATCTCGGAGTGCACGATGCCGTGGCCGGCCGTCATCCACTGCGCGCTGCCCGGCGAGAGGCGGCCCTGGTTGCCGACGGAGTCGCGGTGCTCCATCGCGCCCTGCACCATGTACGTCACCGTCTCGAAGCCGCGATGCGGGTGCGAGGGGAAGCCCGCGAGGTAGTCGTCGGGGTTGTCGCTCTGGAACTCGTCCAACATCAGGAACGGGTCGAGGAGGCGCAGCGCCTGGTGGCCCAGCGCGCGCTGCAGACTCACGCCCGCGCCGTCGACGGTGGGCTGCGCGTCGAAGACGGCCGACACGGTGCGGCCCGCGATGACCGAGCTCTTCTTCGCGCAGGCGGCGAGCAGCGCGGCGCTCCCCAGCAAGACGTCGCGGCGATGGAAGGTGCGCATGGGCGAGAACATAGCGTCGGCAACGACGAGCACTTCTTCGGCCACCTGCCGGCGGCCGAGCGCCAGGCGTTGGTGGATGCGATGCAGGCCCTGGTGCAACACCACCAGCTCAAACAGATTCCATCCGAGTGACCCCGCCATGCAAGACAGCACGCAGCACACCATCCGTTCCACCTTCGACGCATCCAACGAGGGCCGCATCCACTTCGGCCAGGTCATCGGCCAGCTCGTGGCCGCCGGCGTCGAGTACTACCACGTGGCCTACCGCTGTGGGCGGTCAACCTACTTCCTGCCAGACGGCGAAACCCTGGACCTG
>CAMLFP010000323.1 GCA_946479335.1 uncultured Archangium sp. | reverse complement strand
TCGCGTCGTCGCGTTACCGCGCCCCGGCTGTCGCGGCGGGGCTGGCGTGGAGCGACCGCTGCGGCGCGAGCGACCTGAGGAGCGCCGCGCTGATCAACCCCACCCCGATGAACGCCGCGCCCCCCGACGCGCCCGCCAACGCCTGCAGACCCCGCGCGGAGAACAGCTCGGCGAGCCGCGCCGCTGCGCTCATGCCCACCACCATCACGCCGAGGTCGTAGGCGCGCGGCCAGCGCAGCGCGTGCCCCAGAAACCCGGGCACCATGCGCCCCGCGAAGCCGGTGATGAGCATCGTCACGCAGCCCAGCGTGAAGGCGTGCCGGGCGGCGTCGCGCAGCAGCGGCGGCGTCCACACCAGCGGGCCGAGGGCGCTCCACAGCTCCAGCACCCCGAAGAGCGCGCCGAACGTCAGCCCGACCTCGATGGCCCGGGGCCGCAGCGTGCCGTCTGACGCGTCGGGGCCCCGCCACGGCCGAAGCGCCCACGCGCCGACGGCCACCGCGGCCGCCAGCATCCCGGAGGCGACACAGTCCCACTCCGTGCTGGAGCGCCATTGCGCCAGCACCGTCACCGCCACCGCGAGCTGCCACGCAAAGAAGAGCGTGAACTGCGCACGGGGCTTCGGCTGCGGCAGGCGCAGCGTGCACAGCCCCGCGCGCAGGAAGACGCCCAGCAGCCACGAGGCCGCTCCGCCGAAGAGCACCGGCGCGTACACGGCCTCCAGCGGCACGCGCAGCAACGGGCCCCCCCATGTCTGCCCGAGCTGCCACGCGAAGAGGGTGACGCCGCCCAGCGCGAACCACGCCGCGCCCGCCGCGAGGAAATGGTGCATCGGCCCGTGCAGCCCGCGCGTCGCGCGCCACATCCGCCACACCCACTCCGCCCAGGCGGTGAGCGACACCAGCAGCAGCGCGCTCCCGGCGAGGCCGAGGTACGTCGAGCCCGGCACCAGCGCGCCCAGGCGCCCGATGACCGTGAGCACCACGCCGCTGATGGTGGCCACCTGCAGCGCCCGCACCATGCGCACCGGGGGCAGCGGCTGCCCGAAGAAGCGCGGCGCGAGGTGCAGCGAGACGCCGACCGTGAACAGCCCGACGAAGCCGAAGAGCTGCGCCAGCCCGTGCACGCGGCGGTGGTCGAGCGGCAGCGCGCGGCCGACGACGCGCAGGTTCCACAGGTCGTACGCGCCGGTGGCGGCGCCCACCAGCAGCGTCAGCGTCAGCGCCGCGATGACGAAGGGGAGCCACGGCGCGCCTCCCTCCGGGCGGGTCGCGACGCGGCGCACGAAGGCGACCGCGGTCACGCGTGTGACTCCGCCCGCAGCGCGGCGCGCCGGCCCGCGATGAGGTGCCAGCCCAGCACCACCACCAGCCCCACCGCGAAGACCCCGAGGAAGGCCGACCCCAGCTGCGGCCCGCTGTGCGTGGTGAAGTTGGCGATCTGCTTGCTGCCCAGCACCGCGGGCATGAAGCCGGGCACCTTCACCGGCGCGTCGGGCCGCAGGTGGTGCCCGAAGATGTACAGCGTGTACACGAAGCGCCCGAAGGCGAAGCAGCTCACGTAGGTCGTCATCACCACCACGTCGATGAGCGCGCTCACGTTGCCGATGGCCGCCACGCGCAGCGCGATGAGGGCCAGCGCGCCCAGCGCGAAGGGCAGCCAGTCGAGGTCGCGCATCGCGTCGCGGTCGAGGGTGCGCATGCCGATGTAGTGGTTGAGGGTGTTGATCTCCTGCAGGTGCTGGCCGTTGTTCCCGCCCTCGACCTTGTAGGCGTAGATGTCCATCACCAGCCCGCCCGGGTACTGCGGCGCCTCCATCGAGATGCGCCACAGCGGCCAGAAGAACGAGAGCGCGAGCGGCACCACCAGCAACGCCAGCACCGGGCGTGCAGCGGGCCGGAGCGGCGTGAGGACGAACTCATAGAAGCGAGGGAGATGGAGACGCATGACCCACGCGAATGCATGGCCCACGCCAGTGGCTTGCTTTCGGGCCCCGCGCGGCCGATGTTCCGTTTCGAAACATGGAGAAACAAGAGAAGACGACGCCCAGTTACGCCTGTGACACGCCGTTCGAGATGGGGGGCTCGCTGTGCAAGGTCTGCCGGATGTTGCCGGAGTCTCCCCAGGGGAGGCGGTGCAGCCGGCTGGTGGCGGTGAGCCCGGCGATGAAGGCGCTGCTGCAGCGGGCGGCGACGGTGGCGGGCACCGACGCGTCGGTGGTGATGCGCGGCGAGAGCGGCTCCGGCAAGGAGGTGGTGGCGCGCGCGCTCCACGCCAACAGCCCGCGGCGGAGCAAGCCCTTCGTGGCGGTGAACTGCGCGGCGCTCCCGCCGGAGTTGCTGGAGTCGGAGTTCTTCGGCCACGTGCGCGGCGCCTTCACCGGCGCGCAGACGGCGCGGCGCGGGCTCTTCGAGGCGGCGAACGGCGGCACCCTGTTCCTCGATGAGATTGCGGAGATGCCGCTGCCGCTGCAGGCCAAGCTGCTGCGCGCGCTGCAAGACGGGGAGATCCGCCGGGTGGGCGAGTCGCAGCCGGTGCACGTCGACGTGCGCATCATCTGTGCGACGCACCAGAACCTGCTGCAGTGCGTGCGCGAGCGGCGCTTCCGCGAAGACCTCTATTTCCGCCTGAAGATCTTCACGCTGGCGGTGCCGTCGCTGCGCGAGCGCAGTGAAGACATCGGGCCGTTGGCGCAGATGTTCGTCACGCAAGAAGGGCACCCCGGGCCGCTGACTCCGCGCGCGCTGGCGGCGCTCGAGAAGTACCCGTGGCCGGGCAACGTGCGCGAACTGCAGAACGCGGTGAAGCACGGCGTGGTGCTCTCGCGCGGCGCGCCCATCGAGGTCGAACACCTGCCGGAGGAGCTCTCGCTCCCGGTGCCGCCGGCGCCGCTGGAGAACGACGGCGAGCTGGTGACGCTGGAGGAGGCGGAGCGCCGGCACGTGCTGCGGGTGCTGGAGGCGTGTCACGGCCAGCAGCTCGACGCGGCGCGCATCCTCGGGGTGGGGCGCACCACGCTGTGGCGCAAGCTGAAGGGCTACGGCATCTCCGCGGCCTGACGCGCAAAAAGCGGCACGGCCCCTGCAACTCCCCGCGCAGAGATTGCGCATGCCGGGGAGCTTCGCCGACTACTTTGAAGACGAGCACCAGGTGACGCTGGTGCTGGTGGCGCGCTGCTGCCCGCCGGGCGGCGGTGTCGACGTGCGCGCCTTCGAGCAGTTCCGCCAGCGGTTGCTGCAGCACATCGCGCGCGAGGAGCGGGTGGTGTTGCCGGCGCTGGAGGCGAAGCTGGGCCACACGCCGCGCTGGCGGCGGCTCCTGACGCAGGACCACGTCGCCCTCGTGAAGCTGTGCGTGGTGCGGCCCGACCGCGACTGGCTCGAGGGGCTGTCGGAGCTGCTCGAGTTCCACCGTGGGCAGGAGCTGAAGGCCCACGGGCTCATCGCCGCCTGCGACGCGCTGCTGCCGCGCGAGGTGTTGTCGCGCGCGCTGGCGCTGCCGCCGGTGCAGGTGCCGACGCTGGCGAGTGACGGGCGCGACGTGCCGCTGCGGCTCGACCGCGCGCTCCGCGCCACCGGGTTGCGCTGATTCCACGATGTTTCGAAGTGGAACATCGCGCGCGCGAGCGCGGCGTGACGCCCCGGGCCGGGCCGCGTGGCACGGCAGTCGCACAGGCGGTGCCCGTCGCACCACTTTTGGGAGGTTTCATGAGACGGAAGACGTGGTTCAGCGCGTTGGTCATCGCAGCGTGGGTATTCGCGGGGTGCTCCAACAAGGGCACGCAACCGCCGGCCGGCGCCGCAGGTCAGGCGAGCGCAGGGCTCAAGAGCATCATGCAGGAGCGCAAGCTCTCGGAGGCAGACGTCGAGGCGGCGCTGCTGACGTACAAGCCGACCGGCCAGAAGGACGACTACGTCATCTTCGCGTCGGGCGGGCAGAGCGGGCAGGTGCTGGTCATCGGCGTGCCGTCGATGCGGTTGTTGAAGGTGCTGGCGGTCTTCACGCCGGAGCCGTGGCAGGGCTACGGCTACGGTGGCCTGGGCGACGCGGTGCTGAAGGGGGGCCAGCAGTACAAGGGCACCACGCTCTCGTGGGCCGACGTGCACCACCCGAACCTCTCCGAGACCAACGGCGAGTACGACGGGCGGTTCCTCTTCGTGAATGACAAGGCCAACGCGCGCGTGGCGGTGGTGGACCTCACCGACTTCCAGACGAAGCAGATCGTGCCCAACAAGCTGGTGATGTCTGACCACGGCGGCGCGTTCGTGACGCCCAACACCGAGTACGTGGTGGAGACCAGCCAGTACCCGGCGCCGCTGGGCCGCGAGTTCCAGCCGCTCAGCGAGTACAAGGAGAAGTACCGCGGCCTCGCGATGTTCTGGAAGTTCGACAAGACGAAGGGCCGCATCATCGAGAGCGAGTCGTTCGGCGTCGAGCTGCCGCCGTACACGCAAGACCTCGCCGACTCCGGCAAGCGCGCGTCTGACGGCTACGTGTTCATCAACAGCTTCAACACCGAGATGGCGACGGGCGGCATCCTCGAGGGGAACCCGCCGGTGGAGTCGGGCGCGTCGCAGAACGACACCGACTTCCTGCACGTCATCAACTGGAAGAAGGCCGAGCAGCTGGTGAAGGAGGGCAAGGCCAAGACCATCGCCGGGGTGAAGGTGCTGCCGTTGGAGGTGAGCGGCCCGGAGAAGGTGCTGGCGCTCATCCCCGAGCCGAAGTCACCGCACGGCGCTGACGTGACGCCCGATGGCGAGGAGATTGTCGTGGGCGGCAAGCTCGACACCCACGCCACGGTGTACCGCTTCGACAAGATCAAGGCGCTGATGGAGGCGGGCACCAACGACGGGCTCGACCCGTACGGGCTGCCGATCCTGCCCTTCAAGGACAGCATCCGCGGGCAGGTGGAGATCGGCCTGGGCCCGCTGCACACCGTCTTCGACGACAAGGGCTTCGCGTACACCTCGGTCTTCATCGAGAGCGTCGTCGCCAAGTGGGACCTCAAGACCCTCAAGACGGTCGAGAAGCTGCCGGTGCACTACAACATCGGGCACATCCTCGCCGCGGAGGGCGACACCGTCAGCCCTGACGGCAAGTACGTGGTGGCGATGAACAAGATGAGCATCGACCGCTTCGCGAACATCGGCCCGCTCTACCCGCAGAACTTCCAGCTCGTCGGCATCGACAGCCCGAAGATGAAGCTGCTGGCCGACATGCCCATCGGCATCGGCGAGCCGCACTACGCGCAGATGATCAAGGCCGACAAGTTGAAGCCCATGAAGGTCTACCCGATGGGCACCAACCCCTACACCGAAGAGAAGGACGAGTTCGCGGTGACGCCGGGCAAGGAGCGCATCGAGCGCAACGGCAAGGACGTGCACGTCTACATGACGGCCATCCGCAGCCACTTCACGCCAGACCGCATCGAGGTCGACGAGGGCGACACCGTGCACCTCCACCTCACCTCCATCGAGCAGGCGGAGGACCAGGTGCACGGCTTCACCATCGACATGTACAACATCAACCTCTCGCTCGAGCCCGGCAAGCACGAGAACGTCACCTTCGTCGCTGACAAGCCCGGCGCCTTCCCGATGTACTGCACCGAGTTCTGCTCGGCGCTGCACCTCGAGATGATGGGCTACTTCATGGTGAAGCCGAAGAAGTGACGGCTCGCCTGGCCCGGGTGTCGACGCGCTCTCGCGACGCCCGGGCTTCTTTTCCCGCAGCACCCCAGGAGTCTCACCGTCATGAAGCGCATCATCCTCCTCGCCACGCTCTCGTTCACTGCTTGCGACGAGAAGAAGACCGAACCCGCACCGCCGCCGCAGGAGAAGCCCGCCGAGCCTGCCGTCGAGGCCCCGCCTCCGAAGACGGAGATCGCGGTGCCCGACTTCGTCATCAGCACCGCGCCCGCCGACATCAAGAAGGGCGAAGAGGCCTTCGCCGCCAAGGGCTGCACCGCGTGTCACAAGATTGGCGGCGGCAAGCTGGTGGGGCCTGACCTGAAGGGCGTCACCGCGCGCCGGGATCAGAAGTGGATCGAGAAGATGATCCTCCGGCCCGACGTGATGATCAAAGAAGACGACGTCGCCAAGAAGCTCTTCGTCGAGCACCTCACGCCGATGCCGAACCAGGGCGTGAACCCGGAAACCGAGCTCCCCTTCATCCTCTCGTACCTCAAGAGCGTGGAGAAATAGGCGATGGGCGCGCTGCTGCTGCTCGCGTTGGCGTCGGTTCCGTGCCCCGGGCACGGCGTGGCGCGTGACGCGGCGGCGCTGCGCGAGGCGTTGGCCGGCGGCGCGCGCGACGTGTGGGTCTCGGGGGTGGTGGAGGGGGACTTCGAGGCGGCCCGTGGCGTGGCGCTGCACGGCTGCGAGGGGGCGGTGCTGCGCGGCACCGGCC
>CAMLFP010000322.1 GCA_946479335.1 uncultured Archangium sp. | reverse complement strand
CCACCCGCCGCGACCACACCTTGTTCTGGAGGTCGATGCACAGCTCGAACCGCCCACGTACGTCAGCCACCGCCAGCGAACGCGCGGTCCTCGAAAATCCGATGACCCGATCCACCACGCCTTCCAGCAGCCCGACGAAGCCGTCGTTGGTCAGCCACTCGATGCGCGCCCCCGGGTGCTGCGCGCGCAACCCCCGAATGATGCTGGTCGCCAACACCACATCTCCAAGCGCGCTGTAGCGAATGACCAGGATGGATTTCATGAATGAAAGATCGCTGAGTTTTGACCCGGGGTGCCGGCCTGTGACCCCCGGGAGATGCGTCTGGCATCGCCCGTGCACAGTGGACGTCGCATGTCAGTCGTACATCGTCACCTGGTTCCTGCCTTCAACGAAATCGCGGTGCTCCTCGGGAACTCGCCGGAGCGCTTCCTCCACTTCGAGGCCTGGGCGAACGAGCAGACCCGTCGCCTGCGCCGCGCCGCCGAAGATGGCCACGCGCTGCTCGCGTTCGAGACCGAGGCGGTGCGTTCGGAGCTCGAGGCGCTCTCCGGCCCCACGGAGTTCGGCGCCCCACCCGACACGATGCGCGACGCGCAGGAACATTGGCTCACCAGCCTCCTCAACGCCGTCGACGAGCTGCTCGCCTAACGCGCGCCGCCCGCCACCACCTGCAGTCGCGACGCCGATGAGAACGGTGTCTCGATGAAGTCGCCGTACCGTTCACGCGCTTCGAGCCCCACCGCGTTCAGCGCGTCATCCAACACCGCCGGCGGGAGCCGCAACGCAGAGAGCGGATGAATCGCGTCACCGCGCTCGCGCAGATGCGGAATGGGCCGCACGCGCCGCGGCTCCGGCTCCGAGCCCTCCGCGCGCACGTCGAGCGCGAACACGCCACCGACGTCGAGGTGCCTCGCCATCACCGAAAGGAACGCGTGCACCTCGTCAGGCGACTGCGCGAGGCCGAGCGCCTGGTTCGGCGCGATGACCAGCGCGAAGCGCTCGCGAAGGTCCAACGTGCGGGGGTCGTCGCTCAAGACCTTCAGCGCACCCGGCTGCTGCGCGATGACGGTGCGCAGCGACGCCGAGGGCTCCACCGCGACGACGTCGTGCCCCCGCGCCGCGAGCGCGCCCGCCACCACGCCATCACCCGCGCCCAGCACCAGCGCGCGCCCCGGAGAGGCGAGCAGCTTCGCGTAGAACCGCGACGCACCATCGATTGCCAACACAGGAGCCACGCGCGGCTACTTGCCCGGCAACCGGCGGTTTCGCAGCTGCAAATGACGCTCGCTGGCCGCGAAGCGCACCAGCTCGATCATCTCACTGGGCAACGCGCGCTTGGCGCGGAGACTGGCGATGGCCGGCGCGACGCCGCCACACACCACGAGCCCCGCGCGGTTCGCGGAGTGACGCGCGCCCTCCGAGAGCGCCGCCAGGTCGACGTTGGTGCCCGCCGCGCGCACCAGCTGCCGCATGCGCTCCCACGACCGCGCGGGGATGAGCTCGCGGAACAGCTTCATCTCCACCGACGACGCGCGGTTCTCCGCGACCTGCGAGACCAGCACCAGGCCGCGCAGCAACTGCTCGCGGCGCAGGCTGCGCAGCGCGAGGAGCTCGGGCTGTTGCGTGAAGAGCACCCGGCCCGCGAAGAAGCGCAGCTCCGCGTCGCTGACCTCTTTGCGCAGCGCGAGCCTCCCCACGAGGATGCGCGGCTCCGTGGTGTAGATGAGCGACAGCGGCGGCCCCGCCTCGGGCGTCAGGTACACCGCCGGCGCGCGCACGCCCAGCACCCGCACCCCGGTCAGCAGCGCGTCGGCCACCGCCTTCGCGCCGCGCCCCGAGTCCAACGAGAACTCCTCGTCGCTCCCCGCTTCCCGGCCGCGCGCGGGGTTGAAGCGGCACAGCGCGACGCCCACCAGGCTCAGCAGCTCGCCGGCCTCGCCGCGCAGGCTCGGGTGCCGGAGGCTCGCGCGATCAGCCTCGGTGAGGATCAACCGGGGCGCGCGCGGCGCGGCGTGCGGGTCGCCCTCCAGCGCGCGGGCGATCTCCAGCATCAGCGTCTGGCGCGCGGGGTCTCCCGCGGTGTCGAAGTGCTCCGCGAGCAGCTTGTAGCCGTCGGGCTCGAGCGGGTGCGCGCGCACGTGGTCGAACAGCGCGGCCCGCTCCGCGTCGGCGCGCCGCGGCGAGGGCCCGAGTGACGAGGGCACCGGCAGGCGCGGGTCACCGAGCTCCACCGGCGTCTCGCTGGTGTGACTGCCGTCTTCCTCCGCGGCCGCCCCGCCCAGAATCGGCTCGCGCAGCTCGTGCGCCGAGGGCGTCTTCTCGTCGAACTCGTCGTCGTCGTCCTCGACCGCGGTGCGCGCCGCGCGCGCCTTCGGAGGCAGCTGCACCACCTCGGCGTGGGTCACGGTCTGCTTGCCGGCGGCGGCCACGCGACGCTCGAAGACCTCCGCGCGCGCGGCGTCTTTCAGGCGATCCCGACAGAAGCGCGCCAGCCGCTGCCAGAGGCGCACGCGCTGCACGACGTCTTCGGTGGCCGTCGCCGCGTTCTCCAGCGCCCACGCGGCCTCGCCGTCATTCGTCCCCGCGACGATGAGCCGCTCCGCGTAGGCCAACCACGCCTCGCGGTGGCCCGGCTCGTAGCGCACCGCCTCCTTCAAGGCGTCGAGCGCCTCGGGGAAGCGGCCGTGCTGCTCCAGCAACGCCACCAGCTCCAGCCGCCAACGCCGCGCCTTGTCGCCGCGGGGTTCGCGCGAGATCGACGCACGCAGCTGCTGCTCGAGGCCCTGGTCGTCACCCGCCGCGCGCGTCAGCTCAGCGAGTCGCGCGCCGCCCTCCTCATCACCCGCGATCTCCGCCACCACCTCCGCCCAGGCGGCACGCGCGAGCCGCTCGTCGCGCACGAAGTCGCCCAACCGCGCCAGCCGCCGGTACAGCTCACCCCGCCCCGGCGACCGCTTCGGGAGCTTCGCGAGCGCCAGCTCGAAGGTGCGCAGCCGGCCGATGTCGGGCGTCAGCTCCGCGAGGCCCGCCACCGCGTCGACGTGACCGGGCGCCTCGCTCTGCGCGGCCTCGAAATCGGCGCGCGCGGCCGCGTGGTCTTCGCGGGTCAGCGCCTCCTGCGCGCGGAGCACGTACGCGCGGGCGCGCTCCTGCAGCGTACGCGCGAGGCGAACGCCGGCGTCCAACGCGCGCGCGATGCCCGAGTTGTCCTTCTTCTGCTCCAGCAACCGCACCTGCTCCGAGACGGCGCGCGAGTCACCAGTGGCGGCGGCCACCTCGGCCCACGCGCGGGCGGCGCCGTCCACGTCCTTGAGCTCGCTCTCCAGCAGCTCCGCCAGCTTCTCGCCCCAGCGCGCGCGCGCTTCCTTCCCCGCCGCGCGCGCCGCCTGCTCCCGGTAGAACTCGGCCAGCTCGCGCCACGCGCCGCGCTGGATGAGGTGCGCCTCCAGCTTCTGGGCGGCCTCCGGCTCCGGGCCTTCGCGCACCGCCACCGCGAGGAGGGCCGCGGCCTCGGGCCGGCTCCCCACCGCGTCGGCGATGGCCATCAATTCGAGCTGGGTGCTGCGACGGCGCGGCGCGGGCGGCGCCACCTCGCCTGACAGAGAGAGCGTGTTCCCGGGCGCGTCGGCGGGCGCCGAGAGCTCCTCGACCACCGCGCGCGCCACCTGTTGTTGGCCGGTCTTCTCGCCGAGCGACAACACCAGCTTCGCCGCCTCATCGAGGGCGCGCCCGGGCGCGGTCGCGTCATGGAGGTTGCGCAGCCACAGCACGCGCAGCACGAACGCCGACGGGAGGTCCCTCGCCTGCTCCGCGTACTGCGCGGCCTGCATCGCGCGCAGCGCCGCCCGCGCGGGGTCATCGAGGAGCTCGCCCCACAACCGCGCGCGCCGCAGCGCCGAGCGCGACGCGGCCTTGAGCTGGTTGCGCTGCAGCAGCTCGCGGGTCTCCTTGTCGAGCGACGCGTCGAGTTCCTCCCAGCGCTCCCGGCGGAAGAGCAGCGCGTTCAACACCGCGCGGCCGCGGCGATCTCCCGGGTGCTCGGCGAGCATCACGGTGAGCAGCTCCTGCGCGCGCTCCAACGCGCCGGTGCGCCGCGCCAGCCGCGCGAGCTGCCGCTTCACCGCGAGGCGCGCCGCGCCTTCGACGTCGTCGAGCCGCTCCGAGACGAGCAGCCGCGCCACCTCAGTCGTGCCTGCGCGGAGCGACGCGCTCACCAGCGCAGCGGCGAGCGGCGCGTTCATCGGCAGCTTGCGGGCGGCGCGTACCAGCTCCTGAAACCCGTCGAGCGGCGTGCCTTCGCGCGTGCGCCGCGCGGCGATGCGCGCGTGCATGGCCACCGCGGTGCGCACTTCGTCGATTTCAGGGTCGGTGAGGTGCGGCGCGGAGGCCTCTCCCGAGACATCGAGGAGCGTCGTGGTGCCGTGTTCGTCCGTCGACATCGGGGCGCGAATCTACGTGCTTCCGCGCGGGGAGAAAGCACCGAACGCGGGTACATTGTCGCGCATGAAGAACCCGCGACTGATGACCCTCACCGGCGTAGGGCTGGTGGTGCTGCTGATGGCCGGGCGCGAGCTGTTCATCGTGCGTGACTTCGTCAGCCGCGCGGCCCGGGCGCAGGGCACGGTGGTGTGGCTCAACTCCACGAGCGCGCGCCCGGAGATCCGCTTTCAGACGCAGAGCGGCTCGGCCATCACCTACGCGCAGGGCGGCGCCGTCTTCGGGTACCACGAGGGCGACACCGTCGACGTGCTGTACGACCCGCGCGAGCCGGTGGTGGCGAGCGTCGACCGCTTCGGCGCGCTGTGGGGCTTCCCGCTGCTGTTCGGGCTGGTGGGCCTCGCCATCGTCGCCACGGGTTGGCTCACGCGAAAATGAGTGCCCCGCGCGTCAGCGTGCTGCTGCCCGCGAAGAACGCCGAGGCCACCATCGAGGTCGCGGTGCGCAGCGTGCTCGCGCAGACCTTCAGTGACTTCGAGCTGCTGGCCATCGACGACGGCTCGACCGACGCCACGCGCGAGAAGCTCTCGGCGATGGCCGCGGAGGACGCGCGGGTCCGCGTCATCAGCACGCCGGGCCTCGGCATCCCCGGAGCGCTCAACCTCGCGCTGGCCGAAGCGCGCGCGCCCTTCCTCGCGCGGATGGACGGTGACGACGAGTCGCTGCCGGCGCGCTTCGCGCTGAGCGTGCGCGCGCTCGAAGAGAACCCGGCGTGGGCCGGCGTCGGCACCGGCGTGGAGATCTTCCGCGACGACCGCCCGCCGAGCCCGAACCTGCACGCGTACGGGCAGTGGCTCTCGTCGCTGACGTCTCCGGAGCTGCTGTTTCGCGACCGCTTCATCGAGTCGCCGCTGTGCCACCCCTCGGTGATGTTGCGCGCGGCGCCGGTGCGCGCGCTGGGCGGCTGGCGCGACGGCGACTTCCCCGAAGACTGGGAGCTGTGGCTGCGCCTCCTCGAGGCCGGGCACCCGTTGAGCTGCCTGCCGCACGTGCTGCACCGCTGGCGCGACGGCGACACGCGCGCGACGCGGCAAGACGTGCGCTACACGCTCGAGAAGCACCTGGTGCTGAAGGCCGACTACCTCGCGCGCCTCTTCGCGGGCACGCCGCTGACGCTGTGGGGAGCCACCGACACCGGCCGCGCGCTCTCGAGGTTGTTGAGCGAGCGCGGGTGCCGCGTGGTGCGCTTCGTGGAGCTGAACCCGCGCAAGCTGGGCCAGACCATTCACGGGGTGCCCGTCATCCACCCCGACGCGTTGCCCGACGACGGCTCGCACCTGCTGAGCTGCGTCGCGGCGAAGGGCGCGCGCGAAGAAATCCGCGGGTGGATGACGAAGCGCGGCAAGGTCGAGCTCAAAGACTTCACCTGTGCGGCGTAATCGAGGCGAAACTCCTCGCATGCGCCAAACACGACGGGGTCTGCTGTCGCTGGTGTTGCTGCTGTCGGGTGTCTCGAGCGCGCAGATGTTGAATGACCGCGCGCCGCCGCAACACCGCATCGTCTACAAGAACCTCACTGCGCTCCGGGTCAACCCGCTGGGCCTGCTCGACGACGCGCGCTTCGCCTACCGCCTGCGGCTCTACGAGAGCGACAGCAAGGCGCTGCGCGACAACTTCATCGGCGTGGGCGTCGCGCCGACCTTCAGCCCCGCGATGCTCAAGGTGGGGCCGTACGTGGAGTTCAACCCGACGACGGTGTTCGGCGTCTGGTCGGCGATTCAGTTCGTGCAGTACTTCGGCAGCTTCAACCTGCTGCAGAGCTTCCCCGGCGCGCAGTCGAACTTCAGCGATACCGCCATCAAGAACCTCGGCGCGACGCGACAGCCGACCAACGGCTTCGAGGTCACCATCGGAGCGAACCTGAACCTCAAGTTCGGGCCCATCGTGGTGCGCAGCTTCTTCCGCGCCATCTACGGCAGC
>CAMLFP010000321.1 GCA_946479335.1 uncultured Archangium sp. | reverse complement strand
GGCGCAGCACGCCGACTTCGAGCGCGTGATGAAGCTCGACGCCGCGCGCGACGAGGTCGAGAAGGCGCACGCGCTGGCGGAGATCTACCGCGACGACGCCGCGCGGTAGTCGCGCATCAGCTCGAGGTACACCTGACCGCCACGGGCGATCATCTCGCGCTCGGCGTCGGTCACCGCGCGCACGCGCTTCGCCGGCGCTCCGACGATGAAGCTGCCGGGCTCGAACTTCTTGCCGGGCGTCACCAGCGAACCCGCGGCGACGAAGCTGCCCGCGCCGATCTCGCAGTTGTCGAGCAGCGTCGAGCCCATGCCGATGAGGCAGCCATCGCCCACCGTGCAGCCGTGCAGCGTGACGCGGTGGCCGATGGTGCAGTCGGCGCCGATGGTGGTGACGCTCACCCCGCCCGTGGCGTGGGCGATGGTGCCGTCTTGCACGTTGGTGCGCGCGCCGATGCGGATGGCGCCCACGTCGCCGCGCAGCACGCAGAGCGGCCACACCGAAACGTCCTCCGCGAGCACCACGTCTCCGATCAACTGCGCAGACGCGTGCACCCAAGCACGTGCATCGACTCGTGGTGACCACTGGCGGAACGCTTCAATCATTGCTGGGGAGGTACCGTATGCGCGCTATGTTGAAAACCATGCATCGCACCATCGCGTTGGTCGTCGCGTTGTTGGCTGGCACCGGCTTCGCGCAAGACCCGCAGCCGAATGAGCAGGTGATCGTCGTCCCGCCGCCGCAGGCGGAGCCTGAGCCGACTCCGCAGCAGCAACCGCCGCCGACGCCCACGCCCGACGTGCCTCCCGCGGCGGAGACGCGCACCTTCGAAGCGACGCCGCCCCCGGAGCCGATGGCCGAGCCGCTCGACGAGGCGCCGCCGCCGCTGCCGACGCCCAGCGGGCCGGGCGCGATGCTCGACGGGCACCCGCGTGAAGGCGCGTTCCTCTCCGGGCCGGGCAGCGCGATCTTCCTCACGCACCACACCTTGATGCTGGGGCTCGGTGGCCTCGCGACGCAGCTGGTGCCGCGCCTCGTCGACGCCGCGCCGCCGCACCACGTGCCGGGTCAGGCGGTGGGCACGCTGGCCGGCGGGTGCGACCCCACCGCGCCCGATGGCTCGCGCACGTACCAGGCCAAGCTGCCGTACTCGAAGTTCCCCGCGAGTGAGCGCCCCACCTCGTGCAGCGACATCGCGACCGGCGCGCAGGCGCGCGTGGCGTACCTCACGTCGACTCTGCTGGGCGCGGGCATCGGCTTCGCCAGCGCGTCGATCTGGCAGTTCTTCAATTGGATGAGCGTGCGCAGCGCGAACTTCGGCGTCATCAACAGCGCGTTCGGGTCGCTCTTCGTGGGCGCGATCGCCGACCTCGTCACCAAGCACAACGACGCGTGGGCCGCGTCATGGTCCGCGCTGCTGGGCGGCGTGGCCGGCGGCTGGCTGTCGGTGATCCTCGCGCGCGGCGACTACCCGCTCAACAAGATGTTCCTCATCACCACCGGCGGTGCGTGGGCGGCGATCTACGCGGCGTTGATCGTCGGCATCATCGCCACCACCGGCGGAGGCATCACCCCACGTGACGGCGTCGACGCGGTGATGCTGCTGCCCGCGGTCGGCGCGGCGGCGTTCGCGCTGGCGGCGCTCAAGTTCAACCCCAGCATCGGGCAGATCATGCGCGCCAACCTGTTCGGCTCACTGGCCGGCGCCATCGTGCTGGTCGTCTCCGGGCTGTTGCTGGGGCCGACCACCGGCTTCACCAAGTCGCCGGTCCCCTACATCCTGTCCGGGGTGACCTCCGCGGGCGCGATGACGCTGGTGAGCCTGCTGTGGGCTGACTCGGTGGCCGACGCACCGGGGAACAGCAACAAGAAGGCGCTCGTGTGGTGGTAGTTTCCTGATCATGGCCACACGTCGCTCGAAGAAGCGCGAGCCGGAAGCGAAGCGCGAGCTGCACTACAAGGTGGTGGAGCTCTCCAGTGTCGATGAGGCGACGCTGGAGCGGACGCTCAACGAGTGGACGCCGCGCGGCTGGAAGCTCGACGGCGTGCAGTTCGCGATGCGCGAATCGAGCAAGCGTCCGTCGATGGCGTTCGTGTTCTTCACGCGCGAGGGCCCGGCGATCTCCACGCCGGCCGAGGTGATCCCCCACCTCGACGCCGACAACTTCCGCGACCCCGCCGCGGCCGACGCGCACCTCAAGCGGCTCGCCGACGGGCCCGACGAAGACGCGATGTCGTCGGCGTGGGAGCGCCTCCACCTGCTCGCCGATGACAAGGGCGAGTCGTGAGGGCGCTGCGGCTGGTCAAGGACGAGGAGCCCTCCGGGTACCCGAAGGCATCGTTGCTGTTGCGGGCGGGTGCGCGGGTCGTCGACGTCGCCATCGCCTGGGCGCTGTACGCGTCGACCGGCCCGGCGGGCGTGGTGATGTCGCTCCTCTACATCCTCTTCGCTGACGGGATGCTGCAGGGGCAGAGCCCGGGGAAGAAGATCTTCGGCGTGAAGGTCGTGTACCTCCCGACCCGCAGCGGCGCGCGCCACCGCGACAGCGTGCTGCGCAACGCGCCGTTCGGGCTCATCTTGATCCTCTCGATGATGCCGGAGCTGGGCCCGCGCGCGTTCGTGGCGGGGCTCGCGGTGATCGGCAGCATCGAGGCGCTGCAGGTGTGGCGCGACAAAGAAGGCTTGCGGCTCGGCGACGTCTGGGCGCAGACGCAGGTCATCGACGGCAAGGTTCAAGCAGATCAACCGCAGCGGGTGCCACGGGCGCAGGAGGCGCGCGCGCCGGCACGGTTGAAGCAGTCTCAGTAGTTTCAATAGAGGGCACCATGCGCATCGCGCTGACACACAACCTGCGTCTCTCCGACGCGGAAGAAGAAGCTGAGTTCGACACTGAAGAGACGGTGAATGCGCTGGCCGCGGGCATCGAGCGCCTCGGGCACCGCGTCGAGAAGATGGAGGTCTCCGGGCCCGCGTCGCGCACCGTCGCGCGGCTGGAGGCCTTCGCGCCCGATCTGATCTTCAACACCGCCGAGGGGCGGCGCGGGCGCTTCCGCGAAGCGTTCTTCCCCGCGCTCTTCGACGAGCTCGGCTTCCCGTACACCGGCTCCGACGCGTACGCGCTCGCGGTGACGTTGGACAAGCAGCTCACCAAGCTCATCTTGCGCGAGGAGAACGTGCGCACGCCGGGCTGGCAGTTCATCGAGAAGATGTCGGAGCTGCGGCCCGACGAGCTCCACTTCCCCGTGATCGTGAAGCCGAACTTCGAGGGCTCCTCGAAGGGCATCACGCAAGACTCGGTGGCCGAGAACGTCGAGGAGCTGCGCCGCAAGGTGTCTGACGCGCTCGACCGCTGGCCCGCGGGCGTGCTGGTGGAGGAGTACATCGTCGGCCGCGATCTCGCGGTGCCGTTCCTCGAATCGGTCGACAACGACTTCGACGGCGTGCTGGCGCCGGTGGAGTACGTGGTGCTGCCGGAGCTGCTCCAGGGGCGCCGCTACGCCATCTACGACTACGACCTGAAGACGCGCAGCGACAAGGCGGTGACGGTGCGCGCGCCGGCCAACATCTCCGAGGAGATGAGCGACCGGCTCCGCAAGATGGCGCGCGCGGTCTACAAGAAGCTCGACTGCAAGGACCTCGGGCGCATCGACTTCCGCCTGTCTGACGCCGGCGTGCCGTACTTCCTCGAGATCAACGCGCTGCCCTCGCTCGAGCCGGGCGCGGGCATCTACGCGTCGGCCGCGCTGGAGGGGCTGCACTTCGACGGGGTGCTCGACGCGGTGATCCAGAACGCCGCGCGCCGGTACCGCATCAAGGAGAAGCCGCGCGGGTTGTCGAAGCCCACGCGCCGCGGGCCGCTGCAGGTCGGCTTCACCTTCAACGTGAAGCGCATCAAGCCCACGGTCGAAGGCGAAGATCGCGAGGCCGAGTACGACTCGCCCACCACGCTCCAGGCGATCCGCGAGGCGATCGCCAGCCACGGGCACGAGGTGATCGATCTCGAGGCCACGCCTGAACTGCCGATGGTGCTCGCCACCACGCCGGTCGACGTGGTGTTCAACATCGCCGAGGGCTTCCGCGGGCGAAACCGCGAGAGCCAGGTGCCGGCGCTGCTGGAGCTCCTCGACATCCCCTACACGGGCAGCGACCCGGCGACGCTCTCACTCGCGTTGGACAAGGCGCTGGCCAAGAAGGTGGTGCGCGCCGCGGGCCTCGACACGCCGAACTTCCAGCTGATGAACACCGGCCGGGAGCGCCTCGACAAGCAGTTCACCCGCTGGCCGTTGATGGTGAAGCCGGTGGCCGAGGGCTCCAGCAAGGGCGTGATCCGCAAGAGCGTGTGTCACTCCGAGGCGGAGGTGCGCGAGATCGTGAAAGAGATGGTGGGCCGCTACAACCAGCCCGCGCTCGTCGAGGAGTACATCGGTGGCCGCGAGTTCACCGTCGGCCTGCTGGGCGAACGCCGCCCCGAGGTGCTGCCGCCGATGGAGATCGTCTTCACCGACAAGTCAGACAAGACGCCCATCTATTCCTTCGAGGACAAGCTCGAGGAGAACGATCGCATCCGCTACGAGGTGCCGGCGAAGGTCGACCCGGGCCAGTTGGAGCGGCTGCGCGCGGCGGCGCGCTCGGCGTTCATGGCGCTCGGCTGCCGTGACGTCGCCCGCATCGACTTCCGCATGGATGACGCGAATCGCATCTACTTCATCGAGTGCAACCCACTGCCCGGCCTGACCCCCGGCTGGAGCGATCTGGTGCTGATCGCGCAGGGCGACGGCATGGACTACCGCACGCTGATTGGCGAGATCCTCAGCGGTGCGATCCGCCGGTACAAGGAGCGCGGGTCTCGTCGCGCGCACCGCGCGGAAGACGCCGACGCCGCCTGAAGTGAAGGCGGTGTTCTCGGTGGGTGTGCACCGCGGAGCGTTGAGTTGGCTCCGCGGCACGCCACGAACTGCATCAAGCTGCAGGGGAGAAGGGGGCTGCGCCGGAGTAGCCAGGGGTTACGTCACCATTGGCTTCCACCTCCCTCAACGCCGCTTCAGATCATCTTCCGGTACACGCCGACCACCTTCCCGAGAATCATCGTCTGCTTGAAGTCAGACTTGTTCACGTAGATCGGCTCCATCGTCCGGTTGTGCGGCTGGAAGCGGATGCGGTCGCCCTCCGGGTGGTAGCTCTTCACGGTGGCCTCGTCTTCGATCATCGCCACCACGATCTCCCCCGGCGACGCGTGCGGCGCCTTCTTCACGAAGATGAAGTCACCATCGTGGATGCCGGCCTCGATCATCGAGCTGCCCTTCACGCGCAGCGCGAAGACCTCCTTGCCCGAGCCGCCCAGCAGGAAGCTGTCGATGCGCACCGTGTCTTCCACGTTCTCCGTCGCGAGGATCGGCGCGCCCGCCGCCACCCGCCCCAGCACCGGCACGTCGACCATCCCTTGCTCGCTCAGCGACTTCTTCGCCCCCAGCCCCAGCACCAGCCGCGCGCGCTTGGTCGGCACCAGCGAGCGGCTCTGCTGCTCACCGCGCGTCAGGTACCCCTTGCGCTCCAACGCCTTGAGGTGATCGTTCACCCCGTTCGTGGAGCGGATGTCCATCTCCTCACCGATCTCACGGATCGTCGGCGGGAAGCCGCGCTCCTCCGTGGTCTTCTGGATGAACGTCAGGATCTCTTTCTGTCGGTCGGTAATGTCTTCCATGGGCTGGATCTCCGTTCAGTATGGTTCCTGAACGGTTGTGCAGAGTCAAATTTTTCATTGAGAAATGAAACCTTCGGGCACACTGCGCGGCATGCGGCAGGCGGTCTTCTTCGTGTTGGTGGTGCTCGGAGCCGGGTGCCGCGGCCTCCTGGCGGGCACCACCTTCAGCAAAGACGCGGTGGCGTACCGCGTCGTGCCCCCCAACGACGGCAAGGGGTGGCGACGGGTCGACTTCGCCGACAATGATCTCGCGTGGCTGGCGAACGAGAGCGGGCACGTGGTGGCCATCAACGCCACCTGCTCCGACCATGAAGACCCGCAGCTCGACGTGCTGACCAAGCACCTGGTCATGGGCTTCACCGACCGCGAATGGTTGAACCAGACGCAGTTCACCCTCGACGGCCGTGACGCGCTGCGCTCGAAGGTTCGCGCCAGGCTCGACGGCGTGCCGGTGTCGCTCGAGCTGGTGGTGATGAAGAAGAACGGCTGCGTGCACGACTTCGAGTACATCTCGCCGGTCGGTCACGAGGCCGAACACCAGGCGGAGTTCGACGCGCTGGTGAACGGCTTCAAACAGGAGCGCCGCCGTGAGTGACTCCTCGCCTCCAGAGCCGGTCGAGCCGGTGACCTCTGATCTCTCGGAGATGGTCGGTCAGGAGCTGGCCGCGATCATCCCCTTCTCGGCGCGCATGCAGGAGGGCTTCGGCACCTTCGGCGAGAGATCAG
>CAMLFP010000320.1 GCA_946479335.1 uncultured Archangium sp. | reverse complement strand
CGGGCGTCTCGTTCGCGTCGTTCATCGAAGACTGCGCCAACGCGCAGAGCACCACCTGCAAGCCGACCGCGCCGCTGCTGTGCGCGCGCGCGGTAGCCGCCTCCGCGTACCTCGACGCCGACGCCGCGAGCGACGGCGTGCAGAAGCTCTCCGCGGCGTACGACGCGTTGACGCAGGAGGCCTTCCTCGGGCGGCAGCTGGCCGCCTTCCAGGTCGACACGCAGACGCGGCTCAAGTGGCTGCAGGCCTCGGAGGCGCCGCCGTTCCTCGCCTCCACGCTGCGCGACTACAACCAGAGCATCCTCTCCACGTGGCGCACGCAGGTGCTCGACGCGCACCTCGCGAGCGTCTTCGGGCAGCTCGACGCGGCGGGCCTCGCGGTGTTGACGCGCAGCCCCACCGACCCCGACGCGCAGTCGAACCGGCGCGCGCTGCTGCTCGACCTCACCAACTCGTGGCGCGCGGCGCTCGACGGCATGGTGCTGCTGGCCACGCGGCAGAACGTGGTGCTGCAAGACGCGACGTCGCGCGCGCAGGCGGCCGCGGAGATCCGCAAGCTGGCCTCGCGCCTGTACGTGGCCGCGGCGATCCTCCAGGTGCTCAGCCGTGAGGCGGGCGCCTCGGCGCTGGCCTCCACCTTCGGCGCGGGCTTCAGCAACCTCCAGGCGGCGCTCAACAAGCTGGCGATGCCCTTCGATCAGCTGCTCTTCGCGCGCGATGCGGAGGTCGTCGTCTCGCGCTCGGTCGACCCCACCCAGAACGCCAACTCGCTGCTCGCCAGCCGGGAGACTGCGGCGCGCAAGGCCGTCGCCAACGCGCAGGCCAGCGTCGACCTGGTGTTGGACGAGGCGCAGCAGGCCGCGGTGCAGCAGGCCGACCTCACCGCGCGGTACGAAGATCAGATCCTCGCGCTCCGCGACGAGCTCATCTCGCTGTGCGGGCTGCCGGAGGGCTGCACCGCCGCCGAAGTCGGGCAAGACCCCGCGTGCGCGGTGCCCACGCAGGCAGGGCGGTGCGGGTTCGCGGTCAACCGCGACGGCACCCAGCGCGACGCGTCGTCGACCTCCGAGGCCGGGGCGGCGCTGGAGTCGCTCCGCGAGGCGCTCATCGGGCTGCAGGGCGCACAGCAGACGCGCGACGCGCGCGCGCAGCAGGCCTCGCTCCTCGGCGCCACCGCGCAGAGCTTCGCCACCCAGGTCGAGAAGTGGCAGACGCAGCGGCAGGCGGTGAACGCGGAGATCAACCAGATCGTCTCGGAGATCGAAGCCATCAATGACGAACTGCTGGCGACGCAGCTGGCCTCGATTCGCGCGCAGCAGGCGCAACGCGACGGCGACTACGCCCGCCAGCAGGCGGCGCTCGCCCAGTGGGAAGACATCCGCGATCAGGGCCTCGCCAGCGACATCAAGAAGATGCACCAGATCGACGCGCTCCATATCTCCGCGTCGGTCCTCGGGCAGACCGCCGACCGCATCGACACGCTGGCGGAGATCCTCGTCGACGCGCTGCCGGAGCTGACCGGCCTCGCCAACGACGTGTCGGGCACCTTCCGCGAGGCGGTGCGGCTGCCGGCGTACGTGGCCAGCAGCGCGCTGCTCGCCGGCGCCGAGGCGTTGAGCGCCACCTCCACCGCGCTGCAGACCAACCTCGAGGCCGACAAGATGCTCCGCGAGGCGCAGCTCACCACGCTGGAGCAGCTGCCCGACCTCGATCGGCTCACCCTCACCGACGAGCTCGCGTCGCTGCAAGACCTCATCGATCGCGGCAACCTCACCAGCCAGCGCGAGGTGGCGTCGCTGCAGGCGCTCATCGAGGCCAAGCAGCGCGAGCTGGCGCTGAACCTGGCCTACGACCGCGACCTCGTGGAGCTCCGCGATCGCCGCGACGCGTGGCGCATGGCGCTCATCGACGCCAACCAGCTCGACTACGCCGTGTTGCAGGCCGAGCTGACGGCGCGGCAGCGCGAGCTGGCGTACGCGCAGGTGGTGCAGAGCGGGCAGCTCCTCGAGGGCCGGTACCGCTCGATGCTGCAGCGCTACGGCTCGCTGCAGTCGCTGCTGGGCAGCCCCGACGTGCTCTTCAGCTTCGCGGCGCGCATGGCCAGCGCCGAGAGCCGCATCGATCGCGCGCGCACCGCGCTCGAAGAGTGGCTGGTGGCGCTCGAGTACTACGCGGTGCGCCCGTTCGTCGACCAGCGCCTCGCCATCCTCCTCGCGCGCAACCCGTCGCAGCTCGAGGCCATCGCCAACGAGTTCCTGCGGCTGCAGCGCGCGTGCGGCGGGCCGACCACGCAGCAGACCGTGGAGCTCTCGCTGCGCGACGATCTGCTGCGCATGGGCTTCGCCACCGCGTCGAAGGACACCGGCGCCCTCGTCGCGCCGGAGGAACGTCTGCGCGCGCTGCTGGCCCGCGCCGAGGTGCCCACCAACCCCAACACGCCGTTCTCCGCGACGCAGACGCTGGGGGCGCGCCTCGACTCGGGCAACGCGTGGGCCGCGTCATTCCCCCTGAGCATCTCGGGCTTCGCCAACCTCGGGCAGTCGTGCAACGCGAAGCTGCAGTCGGTCGCCGTGCAGCTGGTGGGCAAGGGCTTCACCGGGCAGCCGGTGGTCTCGGTGGTGTACGACGGCGCCGGCCAGCTGCGGAGCTGTCAGCCCGACATCCTCCCGCTGGTGCAGGCGCTCGGGCCGGGCACCACCGCGTTCTCGGCGGTGACCTCGTTCAAGACCGCGGGCCGCACCGTCAACCCCATCGCGGGCCTCGGTGACTACGGGCCGTCGACCACGTGGAACACCACGCTCGAGGGCCTCCCGCTGGCCGCCGGCTACACGGTGGTCATCGATCGCGACCACCCGTCGAACCAGCGCCAGCCGTGGGAGCAGCTCGAAGACGTGAAGCTGCAGCTCCGCTACTCGTACCAGGACGTCTTTCCGGAAGGGCAGTGCCAGTGAAGACCGATTTCCGTTTCGCGGGGTTCCTCCTGCTCGTCTCCGCGCTCGCGCACGCGCAGGGCGTCGACACCAACGCCGTCGCCATCGGCACCAACCGCGCCGAGAGCACCATCGCGCTGCCCACCGCGCGGCTGCTGGCCTGGGGCGCGTGGGAGGTCTCGCTCGGCTACCGGCACGACGCCGACGTGGTGCGCGCCACCGTGGCCTCGGGGCAGCTGCGCGGCAACGCGCTGACCCAGACCACCCGGTGGATCGACCAGCGCGACGTGGCGTGGGCGCAGTTCGCCGTCGCGCCGCTCGCGCGCCTGGAGCTCGACGCCGCGCTGCCGGTGCTCTTGAACCAGTCGACCAACGCCGTCGCGGGCGTGGAGACGCCGCTGGCCGCGACCCCGGCGGTGGGCGACGCGCGCTTCGGCGTGCGCTTCGCGGTGCTGGAGCCGCTGTCGTCGCGCGCGAAGGGCTTCCAGTGGTCGCTGGCCGCCGGTCTGTCGACGCCGACCGGGTTGAAGACCGCGGCCTTCGGGGAGCGCACCGCGCGCGCCGACCTCTCCACCACCGCGACGTACCAGTTCGGCCAGGGCTCGGCGGTCAACGCGCACGTCGGGTACCAGATGGGGCAGTCGCTGCTGGTCGGCGATCAGCTCCTGGGTGATCGCGTGGTGGCGGGCGCGTCGTTCGCGCACCGCATCGCCGACTTCCGCTTGAGCTTCGACGCGCTCACCCACGTCAACACCGGCGCGGCGCCCGGCAGCGCACCGCAGCGCGCGACCCTCGAGCTGGTGGCGGGCGTCCGCTACGTGCACCAGTACTTCTTCGTGGAGCTGGGCGGCGGCGTGGCGCCCATCGACTCCGGCCTGACGCCGCGCGGCTTCGGCCAGCTGGCGTTCGGCGCGCGCGGCTTCTTCTTCGAGCCCAACAAGCAGCCCCCCGACCCCGACAACGACGGCCTCGAGCGCGAAGACGACAAGTGCCCGACGCAGGCCGAAGACTTCGACGGCTTCGAAGACGGCGACGGCTGCCCCGACCTCGACAACGATCGCGACGGCATCCTCGACCCGCGCGACGCGTGCCCGCTGGCGGCGGAAGACAAAGACGGCATTCAAGACGCCGACGGCTGCCCGGAGACCGACGCCGACTCCGACGGCGTGCCCGACGAGAAGGACGCCTGCCCGTTGGCCCCCGAAGACTTCGATGGCTACGAAGACGGCGACGGCTGCCCGGAGGCCGGCTCGGTCGACACCGGCGCGCGCTTCAAGGCCTTCTCGCTGCAGCAGGTCACCATCTCCTTCTCGCTCGGCAGCGCGCAGCTCGATGACAACGCGCTGGCGAAGATCCGCGACGTGGCGCGCACGCTGCTCAGCATGAAGAACCCGGTGACGCTGGTCGGCCACACCGATGACAGCGGCGACGACGCGCGCAACCTGGCGCTCTCGAAGCAGCGCTCCGAGGCCGTGCGCAAGGTGCTGGTGGAAGCCGGCATCTCCGCGGAGCGGCTCTCGACGCGCGCCGCCGGCAAGAACGAGCCGCTGGCGCAGGGCGGCGGCTTCGGCGACTCGCTCAACCGCAGCGTCACCATCGAGTGGCAGCAGGCGCAGGAGTAGTCGCGCCGCAAAGACTGCGCCCCGAAGCCCGTCCCGGAGGCGGGCGGGCAGGGTTTGTCTGAGGCACGCATCTTGCGAAGCGTCGGTCTGGAGGTCTCGACCGATGGCGACCGCGCGTGACGACTTCGAGGACGTGAAGATCCTCGACAATTTCTACCAGACGTCCTGCTTCTTCCCGATGCCGGTGGTCCTGGTGAGCACGCTCGCGGAGAGCGGCGCGACCAACCTGGGTCCGTACTCGCTGTGCTTCCCGCACATCATCTCGAAGCGGCACGCGATGATGTTGATCGCCCGGGGCAACAGCAACACCGCGACCAACCTCCGGCGGACCGGCGTGGCGGTGCTGAACTTCATCCCCGACGAGCGCGCGTACCTCGAGAACTGCGTGGTGCTCGGGTTCCCCGGCGAGACGACCGAAGAGAAGATGAAGCACAGCATCTTCACGCTCCTGCCAGCGCCCCACGCGGCGCACGATGGGCGCCCTTTCCCGGAGCTGGTGGGCGAAGCGGTGCAGTCGTTCCTCTGCACGTGGGACCGCTCGCACCCCCACGAGACCGAAGGGCTCGAGCACCACTACCTGCTGAACGTCGAGCACATCGTGATGCACAAGAAGTGGCGCGAGGCGCTGCTCCAAGGGGGCGAGTTCCCGCGGCTGCCGATCGACTACGGCTATCGCGACAGCCTGAACTTCTGGTTCGCGCGCGGGAGCAAGCCGTACGCCGTCGGCCTGCCGGAGGGGCACGGTGTCACCGCCGATACGGTGCAGTTTCAGGCCGACCGCATCGACCCCGACGTGACCTGGGAGAGAGCGGCCTGCGAAGAGCTGGTGGGCGTGCCGCGCATCTTCTTGAAGACGGTGCTCACCGGGTGTGTGGAGGCGGCGAAGGCGCGCGGCGTCAAACGCATCACGCCCGAGCTCCTGCACGAGCTGCGCGACAAGCGCGCGGCCGAACATCACACGTCGGCGGTGTCGAAAGTGCTGCGCTGGCCCTGGCGGCGCGCACACTGAAGGCGGCCCCGGCGCGGCGCGCAAAACGTGCGCTGTCGTCTGGGGCGGGCGCCGTTAGTCCTTGAGGCATGAGACTGCTCGGCCCGCTCATCGCCCTCGTGCTGTCCGGCTGTGCCACCTCGACCACCGAGCGGCTCCAGCTGCCGCCGTTGCGCACCGTCGAGAAGGTCGACCTCAGTCGCTACCTCGGCACCTGGTACGAGATCGCCAGCTTCCCGCAGAGCTTTCAGAAGGGCTGCACCGCCAGCACCGCGAACTACACGCTGCGCGCCGACGGGGAGATCGACGTCGTCAATCGCTGCCGCAAGGACTCCCTCGACGGCCCCGAGCAGGTCGCCCATGGCCGGGCGCGCGTCGTCGACAAGCAGAGCAACGCCAAACTGGAGGTCAGCTTCTTCGGCCCCTTCTGGGGGCCGTACTGGGTCGTCGACCTCGGCGCCGACTACGAATACGCGGTGGTCGGTCACCCGGGGCGCGACTACTTGTGGATCTTGAGCCGCACTCCCACCTTGGCGCCCGAGGTCTACGAGGGCATCCTGCGGCGGCTCGCGGAACAGCAATACCCAACCGAGCGGCTCGTGAAGACGCGCCAGCCCGGCGACCCGTCGTGAGCACGCTCGCGCACTGAGGGGTGGGGCGCTCGGCCCATCGCAACTCCGGGCGTTGAACCGCGACGAAGCGGGGTATGCGTCAGCGATGCCCGGTTCTCTTCGCGTCGAAGTCCTCAACCTCACGACCATCGCCTCGATTGAATCGCTGGGCGCTCAGAGGTCGTTGTTCACGCACATCGGTACTTTCTACAAAACCGTCGGCGCGCCCGAAGGCCCCGGATCCGGGAAGAACCTCGACTCCTGGCTCTGCCCGCTGGTCGAG
>CAMLFP010000319.1 GCA_946479335.1 uncultured Archangium sp. | reverse complement strand
CGGTGGGCGCCGCGATGAGCACGTTCTTGCCTTCGCGGATCAGCGGCCACCCGCGAATCTGCGGCTCGGTCGGTTCACCCAGCGTCTCGTGAAACCAGTCGCGGACGACGCGGTGACACGCACGCAACGCTTCGTGGATCTCGGCGGGAATCATGGGACGGCCGACACTGAACAGGAGTTCAACTCAACGATCAACTGCCCGATGGGTGGCGCCCGCTCACGGCCGGGTTTCGACGTGCACCACCGCTTCGGGAAACCGCGCGCGCACCTGCGCCATGCGTTGCACATCGTCGGCTGAGCGAATGATGCCGACGACCACCACCCGCCCGTCGCGCACGTCGACTTCAGCTTCATCGGCATGTTCGCCGAGCAGCGCACGCACGCCCTGCACCACCTCCAGCGCTGGCCGGCCAGGCGCAATGACATCGACCGCGCGCACACACGGGTACAGCCCGCGCACCTCGGCCACGCGTTCCCGTTGCGCGGCGGAGCACGTCGGGCATTCGAGCCAGACGCACGCACCATCCCACCCGGCGAACACGGGCGTACCGTCGAGCAGCGCGTGGACCTTCCCCACCAACGCGGCCTCATCGACGGGGGTGATGATGAGGTCGCGGCGCGTTCCATCGGCGAGCAGCGCGGTCTTGCCCGGCGAAACACCGATGAGCAGCACGCGTTCGCCGTCGAGCGCGCGCACCTGGGCCACCGACGACCGCTCGACGCGCGCCTTCGCCGGCCGCGTGACGGAGATGATCTTCTGCTCCCCGACGTGCAGCTCGATCGGCGGCGCCGCGACCATCACACTGAGGAGAGCGAGAGAGATCATGCGCGCGCCCCGCCGAGCGTAGACCACCGCGTTGACACCCGCGGGGCGACTCTGCGAGGAGCGCGCCGTGCGTCACCTCCCTGCGCTCACCGTCGACGAACTCTCGAGAGAACTCGGGAGCCGCACGCGCGCCGTCGAGGCGCTCAAGTGGCTGTACGCGCAGAAGCCGCTGCCTGAAGTGCTCCCCGAGCAGATCCCCGACGTCAGCCACCGCGTGTGGAAGCCGTTCATCGCCGCGCGCACGTGGACGCTGCCGAAGGTGCTGGAGCGCCAGATCAGCGCCGACGGCACCACCAAGTACGCGCTCGATTTCCACGGCACCAACGTCGAGACGGTGCGCATCCCCGCGAAGGGGCGCTCCACCATCTGCGTGTCGAGCCAGGCCGGCTGCACGCGCAAGTGCACCTTCTGCGCGACGAAAGAGCTCGGCTTCATCCGCCAGCTCTCCGCGGAGGAGATGCTCGCGCAGTACCTGCTCGCGCGCGCCGAAGCGCCGCCGGAGACGCCCGCCACCAACGTGGTCTTCATGGGCATGGGCGAGCCGATGGACAACCTCGACGAGGTGCTGCGCGCCGTGGAGTGCCTCACGCAGAGCCCCGCGCCGCAGCTGCGCCACGTGGCCGTCACGGTCAGCACCTCGGGCGTGTTGCCGGGCTTGAAGCGCTTCTTGAAAGACTCGAAGGCCTCGCTCGCGCTGTCGCTCAACGCCACCACCGACGAGGTGCGCGCGCAGGTGATGCCGCAGACGAAGACCTGGCCCATCGCCAGCCTGCTGGAGGCGTTGCGGGAAGACGCCCAGCGCCGCAACCACAAGCGCGACTACTTCATCGAGTACGTGCTCTTCGGCGGCCTCAACGACACCGACGAAGACGCCGACCGGCTGGTGAAACTGCTCGAGGGCATCCCTTCACGGGTGAACCTCATCCCCTACAACCCGTACCCGGGCACGGGGCTCGTCACCCCCACCGAAGCGCGCGTCAACGCGTTCCACCAGCGGCTGGTTCGGCAGGGCGTGCTGACGCTCGTTCGCTGGCCGCGCGGGCGGGAGATCGCGGCGGCGTGTGGGCAGCTCGTGCTGTCGAAGGACGGCGCGGGTTTCTCACCCTCCGCGTCCACTTCACCGACGGCGCCCTGAACAAGCTGTGCTTGAATGATGGACCCCCATGGCCGGTGAAGTCATCTGTCCCACGTGTGGCACCGCGTCTCCGACGACAACCAGGGTGTGCCCTTCGTGCGGAACCGCGCTGGAGCTCGGCGGCGACGCGACCTCGCGCAGCCGCCCGCTGACGGCGACCTCCAAGCGGCCGCCGCTCCGCAAGGCGACGGGCGCGTCGATGGCATCGGTGAAGACGCTCTCGGAAGACGACGAGGAAGGCGCGGAGCCGCGGCCCACGGTGAAGAACACGCCGGTGAAGGGGGGTCCCGTACCCAAGCCGTCTGCCGCGCCGCCCCGCCGGAGCGCGCCGCGCGCCACCGGTGAGAAGGAGCTGAGCAGCGTCAGCGGCGTCGCGGGCGGTTCGCGCGACAAGATGATCGGCGTGACGCTGCAGGAATACGTCATCGAGCAGAAGCTCGGCACCGGCGGCATGGGCGTCGTCTACAAGGCTACGCACAAGATGATCGGCAAGGCGGTGGCCATCAAGGTGCTGCGCGCCGACATCGTGCAAGACCCGCGGGACATGGACCGGCTGCTCGACGAGGCGCGCATCATCAGCGCCATCAAGCACCGCGGCATCATCAACATCTTCGGCGCGGGCACGACGGACGACGGCCGCCACTACCTCATCATGGAGATGCTCGAGGGCGAGTCGCTCGAGCAGCTGATGCAGCGCGAGGGCAAGGTGCCCGCCGGCGACGCGGTGGTGATCCTCGAGCAGGTGCTCTCCGCGCTGACCGCCGCGCACGAAGCGGGCGTGGTGCACCGCGACCTGAAGCCCGCCAACGTCTTCCTCGTGAAGGAGGGCAACCTCTCCTACGTGAAGCTGCTCGACTTCGGCCTCGCGCGCCGCAGCCAGCAGAACGTCACGCGCATCGCCGGCACGCCCGACTACATCTCGCCGGAGCACGCGCGCGGCCGACCCGCCGGCCCGCCCGCCGACCTCTACGCGTTCGGCATCTTGTGCTTCCACATGCTCACCGGGCAGCTCCCCTTCTCCGGCACCACGCCGATGGAGGTGATGGAGAAGCACGTGCACTCGCCGCCGCCGGTGCCGCACGAGGTGAACAAGGAGATCCCCAAGGCGCTGTCGGAGCTGATCCTCAAGCTGCTCGCGAAGGACCCCGGCGAGCGCCCCGACGCCGCGCACGTGAAGGCCGACCTGCGCGCCGCCACCAAGCAGATGCGCAACGCCGCCACCATGATGTCGATGATGGCCGTCGAGGCGGTGAGTGATCGCCCGCCGCCCGACGAGAAGAAGCGCGCACAGAAGCTGGCCCTGGAGGCGCAGGTCGCCGACGTGAAGCGCAAGGCGGTGCGCCGCTGGCCGCTCATCGCCGGTGGCGTCGGCGTGGTGTGGCTGCTGGGCGTGGGCGTGTACGTGCTGTGGCCGACCGCGCCGCCCGAGCCGCCGCCGACCGCGCCGGTGAAGAAGCCGCTGAAGACCGAGCCGCCGCCCATCGCGAAGGTCGACACGCCCCCCAAGGCCGACACGCCATCGACCGACCCGGCGCCGACGGTCGACCCCACGCCGGTGGCGACGAAGGTCGAACCGCCTCCGGAGGTCGCGCCGAGCACCGACCCCACCCCGACGACCGACCCCACCAACGCCACCCCAACCGCCGAGGAGCCCGACGCCGCGACCGGGGAGCCCGCGCAGGTGGTGCAGGAAGACCCGAACACGGAGATCGACGACGTGCGGCTGGGCGAGCTCAAGCGCGGCAAGCGCATCGACGAGCGGCTCGATGAGATCGACACCTCGATGAAGCAGAACCGCGAGCTGCGCGAGATGCTGCAGATCGGCGTGAAGCGCGCGCGGGAGAAGTGCGAGAAGGCGCGCACGCTGGCCGACTTCTACGACTGCGATGACGAGGTGACGAAGCAGTACAACCGCTACCTCAAGAACATCTGAAAACGCGGCGCGTCGCGGCTGATCAAGAACGATCCACTCTCCGCGCAAGCTGATACAGCGGCCTCCGCTATGGCCCGCGAAGCGAAGAAGGCGACCTCCGGCAGTGCGCGCAAGGCACCGCAGCCCATCTCGGCGTTCAAGGCGAAGGTGAAGAACTCCGACGAGCTCCCGCTCGACCCGGCGCTGCTGCGCGCGATGCACGACAACATGGTGAAGGCGCGCGTGCTCGAGGAGCGCCTCATCGCGATGTACAAGACCGGCCACGGCTACTTCTGGATCGGCGGGCCCGGCGAAGAGGCCTTCAACGTGCCGCTCGGCCTCCTCATCAAGAAGGGCCAGGGCCCGGCGTTCGACTACCTCCACTTCCACTACCGGCAGTCGGCGACGTTGCTGGCGATGGGCGAAGACCCCATCGGCGCGCTCCGGCAGATGAAGAACACGGTCACCGACCCGTACTCGGGCGGGCGCAACTTCGCGGGGCACTTCGCGAAGAAAGAATGGAACATCGTGCCCGTCAGCTCGCCCATCGAGGTGCAGTACGCGATGGCGCCGGGCACCGCGCTCGTCCAGAAGCGGCACGGGGGCGACGGCATCTCCATCGTCACCGGCGGCGACGCGGGCACGGCCGAGGGCGACTTCGCGTCGTGCCTCGTGTGGAGCTCGCGCCCCGGTGAAGAGCTGCCGGTGTTGATCATCGTCACCAACAACCGCTGGGGCATCTCCACGCCGTACGGCCAGGTGCAGGGCGTGGAGCGCATCTCCGACCGCGGCGTGGCCTTCGGCATGAAGACCAAGACCATCGACGGCAACGACCCCATCAGCGCGTACCTCGAGCTGAAAGAAGCGTTCGAGTACGTGCGCACCGAGCGCAAGCCGTACCTCGTCGAGGCGCGCGTCTCACGGCTCTATGGGCACTCCTCGGCGTCGGGCGCGAACTACGCGTCGCAGGAGGCCGACTGCATCCCGCTCTTCGAGGCGCGGCTCGAGAAGGCCGGCGTGCTGAAGGCCGGCGAGGCCGCGGCGCTCAAGGAGAAGTACTCCGCCGAGTTCGCGGAGCTGGCGCGGCAGGTCAAAGAAGAGCCCTTCCCGTCTGGCGACTCCATCTGGGAGCACGTCTTCCACGGTGAGCCGGGTCGCGACCCTTTCCCCCGCTGATTTTTTCCGGAGCAACTTCAAATGGCGAACATGGCTCAAGCGGTGCGCATGGCACTGCACTTCGCGGAAGAGAACCTCGGCGTCACCGACATCTTCGGAGAAGACGTCGGCATGCCGCTGGGCGGCGTCTTCACCTGCACGCAGGGCTTGAAGACCACCTGGAACTCGCCGCTCGACGAGCGCGGCATCATCGGCGCGGCGATGGGCATCGCGATGGCGGGCGGCAAGCCGGTCGCGGAGATCCAGTTCTGCGACTACATCTACAACACCATCGACCTGCTCAAGCTCGCGGGCAACGCGTACTGGTCGAGCAACGGTCAGTGGAACCTGCCGATGGTGGTGATGACGCCGGTCGGCTCCGGTATCCGCGGCAGCATCTACCATTCGCATTCTGTCGACGCGACGGCGACCCACATCGCGGGCTGGAAGGTCGTGATGCCGTCGAACCCGCGCGACGCGTACGGGCTGCTGCTCTCCGCGTGCAAGGAGACCAACCCCGTCATGTTCCTCATCCCCAAGGCGCTGATGCGCATCAAGGGCGAGGATCTGATCCCCGGGGAGCCGGGTGACGACAAGGCGCTCTCGAAGATGATCGACGCGCCGCTGGGTGACCGCTCGAAGTGGAGCGCGCAGTGGCCGGAGCTGCAGGACGCGTCGATTCCGCTCGGGCAGGCGAAGACGGTGCGCGCGGGTTCGCAGGTGACGGTGGTCTCGTACGGCCGCACGCTGCCGCTGTGCGCGACCGCCGCGGAGAAGTTGAGCGCGGAGGGCATCGACGCCGAGGTCATCGACCTCCGCACGCTGTGGCCCTACGACTGGGAGGCCATCAAGGCGTCGGTCGAGAAGACGGGCCGCGTGCTCTTCGTGAATGAAGACACCGAGGTGACGAACTTCGGCGAGCACCTCGTGCGCCGCGTGGTCGAGGAGCTGTTCTTCAAGCTGCTCGCGCCGCCGAAGCTGCTGGCGGGCAAGTTCCTCCCGGGCATCGGCCTGGCGGATCCGCTCGAGGCCGCGTCGGTTCCGCAGGCGGGCGACATCGAGCACGCCATCCGCACGCTGGCGAACACCCAGCCGTAAACTCCCTCTCCCGTGGGGAGAGGGTTGGGGTGAGGGGCGGCTTCCTTCAGCGAAGGTGAGCACGCAACCTGGCGAGGGTGCTCATCACCTCCGCGCCCTCGCCCTCGCACAAACATCACAAGCTGACGGCGAACTGTCTTCCGGTACGCGGAGCTCCCGCCCCTCGTCGTCCCCTGCCGCCCGTGGCTTCGCCAGCTGCCTTCGTTGGGGCCGCGGTGACGCCCTGCGAGTGCTCGTGCCTTCAACAAGTGCAGACGTTCATCGGCTTCGCGGAGCAGGTGTGCGCCTGTCGCCCAGCAGGCGCTCATCGAAGACGCACTGGC
>CAMLFP010000318.1 GCA_946479335.1 uncultured Archangium sp. | reverse complement strand
TGCGCCGCACATGACGCCCAACCCGCTCCCGGCACCGCCGTCGCAGCAGCCCACGAAGAAGCAGTCGAACGTCGCAGTCTACATCATCGTCGGTGTCGTCGTGCTCTTCGGGTGCTGCGGCGTCGGCGGCATCTTGTCGGCCATCGCCATCCCCAACTTCATCAAGTACCAGGCGCGCGCCAAGCAGTCGGAGTGCAAGCTGAACCTGAAGCAGCTCTACCTCGCGCAGCAGGCGCAGCTCGCCGAGAAGGGCGAGTACACCGAGTCGTTCGAAGACCTCAGCTTCCAGCCGGAGCGCTCCCGGTACGCCTACGTGATGGGTCGCAGCGTCTTGAAGCCGTCACTCCCGCAGGCGGTGAAGGAGGGCCTCCTCGAGCAGACGCCGGCCGATATCCGCCAGGCGCTCGGCGCGGGGGGGAAGCGCTTCTCCGCGGCGTGCGTGGGCAACATCGACAACGACCCGGACATCGACGTGTGGACCATCTCCAGCGAAGACCGGGTCATCGACGGGGAGCGCGTGCCCGCGGGCGTGCCGCACAACGACGTCAGCGACTTGTGAAAGCGTAAAAATTTCAGGGTGATCCACCGGGTGCTAGCTTCGCGCCCGCACACGTCGCACATGGCAGAGAAGCCCACCGCAGCAGCCGAAGCGAAGATCGCAGGGCCCGAATTGCGGCTCGTGGATCGACGCGCCTTCGTGGGCTTCCCGCAGCTGCAGGTCGTGCCCGGCGTCGTCATCACCGACTTCGCGCTCTCCATCCCCGACGTGACGTTCCCGATGAACCTCTCGGGCGGCGCGTCGAAGTACCAGAAGAAGAAGCTCGACTTCGGCTTCCTCGAGGTGATGGTCGACGCGGAGGTGCTGCAGCGCGAGGTGCGCGCGCAGTCGGCGAAGCTGAACGACCTCGACGACGTGCGGCTGCACTTCCGCCCCGGGCACCTCGAGGTGCAGGCGCGGCTGCGCGGCCCGGAGCGCACGCCCGTCACCTTCAAGGCGGCCTTCGACGGCGACGGCGAGAAGCTGGCCGTCTACCTCTACGACGTGCGGCTCTATTCGTTCTCGCCCACGCCCGCGTCGCGGCTCGGCGCGCTGGTCAGTGAGGCGCTGAAGGCCTCCGGGGTGCTGCCCGACGTCGAGCGCCGTGGCGCGAATGGCTTCACCGCGCGCGTGCTGCCGGAGCTGGTCGAACTCGCCGCCGTCTCGCGTGGCTACAAGATGCCGTCGTTGGATCAGGCGCGCCTCGCGGAGGCCAACGTCTCCTCGAAGGGCCTGCGGCTGCGCTTCTCGTCGGGTGGCCTGCCGCCTCCCGGTGCGCCTGATGAAGAGCTGCTGCTGGCGCTCGAGGGCGCGCGCGCCTTCGCCGACGCGGAAGAGTTGCTCGCGCAGAACAAGCTCGACGCCGCGCGTGAGGCGTACCTGCGGCTCGGCGACGCGACCGAAGCGCACCCCTTCGCCGTCGAGCGCCTGCTGACGTTGCTGGTGGCCGACCTGCAGTCGCACGAGCTCGCGTTGGACATCGCGGCCTCGCTGCACCGCCGCCGTGAACGCAGCGCGACCGCGCTGTGGGCGGAGGCCGTCATCCGCGAGCGCCGCGGCGAGTTCGCGCGCGCGTCGGAGCGCTTCCTCGCGCTGTGTCAGCTCGCGCGCAGCAACCAGGAAGAGGCGGGCGCGTTCTTCTCGGCCGAGGCCGCCGCGCGCAGCTCACGCGACCACGCCCCGCAGCTGGCGGTGAAGGCGCTGCACGAGCTGCTGGGCCTCAAGCCCGACCATCTGCCCTCGCTCAAGGCGCTGGCGCGCGCGTCAGACCAGGCGAAGGATCGCGCCGGCGCCATTCGCGCGTACCGTCGCCTCGCTGCGTTGGCGCGCGACCCGGCAGATGCCGCCGAAGCGCACGTGCAGTTGGCGAAGCTGGCCGCGCAGACCGAAGACGATCTCGCCGGCGCGCGGCTGCACTGTGAGGCCGCGCTGCGGCTCGCGCCTGATCATTCCGAGGCGCTCTTCCTGCTGGGCGAGCTCTGCTACCGGAGCGGCGAGTGGCTCCGCGCCATCAAGTCGCTCGATCGCGTGCGCGAAGTCTCGATGGCGCGCCACGAGGTGGACCGCGTCGGTCGCGCCAACATCCTCGCGGGCCTGGTGTGGGAGACCGGCCTCAAGCAGCCCGAGAACGCGCTGCTCCGCTTCCACGAAGCGGCGTCGCTGCTGCCCGGTGAGCCCGAGCTGCAGTACCTCTCGGCGCGCGTCGCGGAGTCGCTCGGAAAATTGCAGGAGGCCGTCGCCGGCTACCAGCAGGCGGTCGAGCTGGCCGGTCCGTCTCCGCGCACCGAGGAGATTCGCAAGGCGGCGCACGCCTCGCACCACGCGCTGGCCCGGTTGCTCAAGGCGAAGCTGGGTGAACCGGCGCGCGCGCGTGAGCACCTCGAAGCCGCGCTTGCGTTGGACGCGCAAGACACCGTCGCGCTCGACGAATTGCTCCCGTACTTCCGCGCGTCGGGCAAATCGGCCGAGCTGGCCGATGCCTGCGAGAAGGCCGCCGCCGTCGTCGAGGAGCCGGCCCGCCGCGCCGCGCTCTGGGCCGAAGCGGGTGAGCTGTACCGCGGGCGCCTCAATCAACTGGACCGCGCGGAGCGGCTGCTGGGCCAGGCGCTGGAGGCCGACCCGAAGAACCGCCTCGCGCTCGAGGGCATGCTGGCGCTCGCCGAGAGCAAGCGCGACGGCGGTCAGCTGTGCCGCTGCCTCGAAGCGCTGGCGCAGCTCTCCGAAGACGCGAAGGAGCGCGCGCGGCACTACCGGCGCCTCGTCGTCGCGGCGAGAGACCTCTCGTTCGACCTCGACACCGCTGCCCGCGCGGCGCGCGAAGTGCTCAAGCTGGAGCCCGATGACCTGCCCGTGCTGGGCGAGCTCACCGCGCTGGAGCGCCGCCGCTCCGACATGGCCGGCCTCGCGTGGGCCCTCGAGCAGCGCGCGCGCGTCGCGGAGACGGCGGGAGACAAGCGCCTCGCGGCCGCCGCGTTGCGCGAACTCAGCACCGTGTTGGACCAGCGCCTCGGTCGCGCCGGCGAATCGCTCGTCGCGCTGGAGAAGGCGAACCGGCTCTTCCCCGAGGTCAATGGTCTGCTCGAGCTGGCGACGCTGTCGCTCCGCCTCGAGCGGCCCGTCAACGCGCGCCGGGCCCTCGAAGATGTGCTCGCGCTGCTGCCGCGGCACGCGCCTCCGGAGAAGCTGGCGGAGGTGCGCGCGCGTCTGGGCCGGGCGTGCGAACAGCTCGGCGACAAGGACGCTGCCCGCGAGAACTACGCGCTCGCCTTCCCGCTGCGCCGCCTCGATGACGAGCTCGCCGCGCGCCTCGAGGCGCTCGACGTCGAGGAGCGCGCGACCCGGGGGTGGACCGACCGGTGGGCCGCGCGCGCGCCGGCGTGGCGGCAGGCCGGCCGCGCGAACGATGCCGCGCCGCTGTTCCTCAAGTCGGCGAAGACGCAGCTCGAGACCGGCGACACGCAGGGCGCGATTCTGCGCCTCACCGCCGCGCTCGATGCGGCGCCGCAGGGCGCGACTGCCGCCGAAGCGCTCGAGACGCTGGCGAAGCTGGAGGTCGATCGCGGCGCACTGCAGGAGGCCGCGCGCCTCTACGCCCGCCGCGCCACGCTGGCCGCCGACCCGCAGGAGGCCGCGCGTTGGTACTTCCGCGCCGCGACCTTCACCCGCGACACGCCCCGCGAGCAGCCGTTGCTGGCGCAGGCGCTGGAGAAGGACCCCTCGTTCCTGCCGGCGCGCTTCCGCCGCGCGGAGCTCATCGAGACCGTCAACCCGCGCGAGGCGCTGGTCGACTTCGAAGCGGTGCTCAACGCCGGCGCCAACGCCACTGACGACAGCGGGCTGCCCATCGACGTCGCTTCGTTGACCCGCCGCGCCGCGCAGGCCGCGCTCAAGGCCGGGCACTACGACGCCGCGCGCCGCTTCTTCTCGAAGTACGCCGCGCTCAAGCCGGAAGATCTCGACGCGCAGCTCGAGCTCGCGAAGCTGCACCGCAAGGCGGGCGCGCTGGAGCCGCTGGTCGACCTCCTCGGCGAGCTCTGGCCGCGCCTCACCGGCAGCGAGCGTCAGGCCACGCGCCGCGAGTTCGCCGAAGGGGCGCTGTCGCTCGGTCGTACGCAGTCGGCCCTCGAAGCGCTGCGCGCGATGCTCGCCGACGAGCCGAACCACGAGTGGGCCGCGCAGCGGTTGCTCGCGCTGCTCCCGAATGACGACGCGCACCAGAGCGAGCGCCTGGAGCTGCTCTCGCGCCTCCTCGCTTCGGCCAGCGGCGAGCCGCGCGCCGAGCTGCTCACCCGCCGCGCCGAGCTGCACCGCGTGGCAGGCGACCTTCTTTCCGCGCGTGCCGACCTCTCCGAGGCGTCGCGGCTCTCGACCAACCCGGTGCCGCTGCTGCGTTCGCTCGCCGAACTCGCGCGCCAGTCGGGCGACGAAGCGGCCGAGCTCTCCGCGCTCAAGGCGGTGCTGCAGCAGACGCAGGCCGACGAGACGGTGGTCACCGCCGCCGCCGAGCGCCTCGTCACCATCGCCCGCAGCCGCGCCCGCGCTGACGACACGCCGCACGCGCTGGAGGCCTTCGAGACGCTGGTGAAGCTGCCGCTCCCCGCGGCGGAGCGCACCGAGGCGTGGTTCGGGCTCGCGCAGGTCGCGCGCCGCGCCGGTGATTCGCGCCGCGCCGAAGAGTCGCTGCTCGAGGCCTCGAAGCAGGGCCCCGTCGCCCGTCGCGTGGAGGCGCTGCTGGAGCGCGCCGAGTTGCTGCAGTCGCGCAGCGCGCGCGCCGACGTCATCGCCGCCTTCTCGTCGGCCCTGGAGCTGGCGCCGCGGCACCCGCAGGCGACGGCCGGCCTCATCTCCGCGCTGCGCGCTGCGGAAGATTGGGGCGGGCTCGCGGAGATCCTCGCTGCGGAGGCCGCGCACCTGCCGAAGGGCCACGCGGTGCCGGTGCTGGTGGAGCTCGCGAGCCTCTACCTCGACAAGCTCCACGAGCCGGGCCCGGGCGAGGCCGCGCTCCGCCGCATCGTCGCGTTGGACGAGACCGACGTGCCCTCGCGCCGCCGGCTCTCGTCGTTGCTCGCCGCGCGAGGAGACTTCGCCACCGCCATCGAGCTGCTGGAGAGCGCGGCGACGCAGCTGCCGAAGCTCGAGGGCGCCGCGACGCTGCGTGAAGCCGCGAAGCTGGCGACCGAGGCCGACAACGCGCCCGAGTCGCTGCGGTTGATGCGCCTGGCGCACGCGCTGGACCCCGCGACCGGCGACGAGCTGCAGAAGCTGGCCGACGCACTGTACCTCGCGGGCGCGATGGCCGAGGCGCTCCCGCTGCAGCGCGCGCTGGCGTCGACGGTCTCCTTCCACGATGCGCCCGATGTCGCGGAGCGCGTGTGGCTGCGGCTGGCCGACCTCGCGCAGCAGCAGGGCGACGTGGCGCTGGCCGAGTCGACGCTGCGCCGCGTGGTGTCCGAACGTCCGCTCAACGGCGCCGCGGTCGAGAAGCTGTCGGCGCTGGTGTCGGCGAGAGAGCCCCGTGCGGGCTTCGAGCTGCGCGCGCGCTGGGCAGAGACGCTCTCGAAGTCGCCGCGCACCGCCGCGCTGCTGGTCGAACTCGCGCGCGAAGCGAACACCACGCATCACGACCTCGCCGCCGCCGCGCGCCTCTTCAGCAAGGCCGCCGAGGCGTCTGACGAGCCGTTGGCCGTGCGCCTCGAGCTGACGACGCTGCTGCGCACCGCGGGCCGGGTGGGCGAGCTGATGACCGAGCTGCAGGAGGTCGCGCAGCTCCAGCTGACCTCCGGTGACATCGAGGGCGCGCTGGCCTCGTGGGGTGAAGAGGCGCGCCTCGCGGAGGGCAACGGGCGCATCGACGAGGCGCTGCGCACGCTGTCGGCGATGGCCGATGTCTGCGCCGAAGAGGGCCGCGAGGCCGAAGCCGGGGCGCACTTCATCCACCGCGGTGAGCTGCTGCGCGACTCGAAGCTCGACCTGCAGGGCGCGGTGGAGGCGTTCGCTCGCGCCTGGGCGCTCGCGCCGTCGTTGACCCTCGCGAAGGAGGGCCTCGCGCTCGTGCGCCGCCGCGCCGATCGCGACGCGGAGATCGACTGGCAGGAGCGGCTGCTCGGGTTGCTCCCGTCGGCCTCGGAGCAGGCCATCGCGTTCGTCCAGCTCGCGCGGTTGCACCTCGGGCTGTCGGCCGATGGCGGCGACGTCGCGGCTGCGCCGATGCTCGCGCCCGACCAGGCCGAAGCGGCGTTGCAGCAGGCGTTGCAGCGCGTGCCCGGGTTGGCCGACGCCGAGGCGTTGTTGTTGGCGCTCTATGAGCGGCAGGACCGCGTCGGTGACATCGCCGCGCACTACGAAGCGTCGGCCCAGCGCGCGAAGGCGCCCGCGCAGAAGGCCGAGCTGCTCCTCAAGGCCGCGGAGCTGTACCAGGACAAGGCCGGC
>CAMLFP010000317.1 GCA_946479335.1 uncultured Archangium sp. | reverse complement strand
CCGCCGCCGCCGCCGAACACCTTGATGTTCGCGTTCGCCTGCTTGAGCAGGTCGATCATGTACTTGAAGTACTCGACGTGACCGCCCTGGTAGCTGGTGATGGCGATGCCCTGCACGTCTTCGGCGATCGCGCAGTTCACGATCTCCGCGACGGAGCGGTTGTGCCCGAGGTGGATCACCTCCGCGCCCGAGGCCTGCATGATGCGGCGCATGACGTTGATGGCGGCGTCGTGCCCGTCGAACAGCGAGGCGGCGGTGACGATGCGGACGTGGTGCTTCGGCTTATAGGGCGACAGAGGGGCCTGCATGGCCCGCGCCCTACTACAGACGCCCGAGCGGTTCAGCCCGTGTCTCGCGGCCGTTTCAGCGCAGCGCGGCGAGCTTTTCGGCCGCGGCCTCGAGCACCCGATCGGTCTTGCAGAACGCGAAGCGCGCCAGCCCGCGCACCTCCGGCGCGTGCACCGGCGAATAGAAGACCGACGGAGGGATCGCCGCGAGCCCGTGCTCCATCAGCAGCCGGCGGCAGAAGGCGACGTCGTCCTCCTCCGGGCGGCGGAAGCGATCGGTGCGCGCCATGAGGAAGTAGGTGCCCTCGCACGGCAGCACCTCGAAGCCCGACCGCGTCAACGCGGCGCTGAGAAAGTCTCGTCGTTTCGAGTAGTCAGCGATGAATGACGCGAAATGTGCGTCATGAAGTTCGAGCGCCTTCGCGATCGCCAACTGAAACGGCGCGGGCGTGCAGAAGGTGATCCACTGGTGCGCTTTCTGAACGGCGCTCACCAACTCCGCGCGGCCGAGGTGCCAGCCCACCTTCCACCCGGTGAACGAGAACGACTTGCCGCCGGAAGAGATGGTCAGCGTGAACTCGTCGAAGCCGGGCAGCGTCGCGGGCCGCAGGTGCGTCGCGCCGTCGAACACCAGGTGCTCGTAGACCTCGTCGCTCACCAGCACCGCGCCGGCGCGCTTCGTGAGTTCGCCGATTCGCAGCAGCTCCTCGCGCGTGAAGAGCTTCCCGGTCGGGTTGTGCGGCGTGTTGATGATCACCAGCTTCGTCTTCGAGGTGAAGGCGGCCTCCAGCTCCGCGTCGTCGAGCCACCACTTCGCGTGCTGTGCGTCAGGGGCGCGGAGGCGAACGAAGCGCGGCACCGCTCCCGCCATCTGCACGCTCGCGAGATACGAGTCGTAGAACGGCTCGAAGAGCACCACTTCGTCGCCGGGCACGGTGAAGGCCTGCACCGCCGCGAAGATGGCCTCCGTGGCGCCGGCGGTGACCCCGACCTGCGTCGTGGGGTCGAGGGTCTGCCCGTAGAAGCGCTTCGCGTGCGCGGCGACGGCGGCCTTCAGCGCGGGCGCGCCCTGCGTCATCGCGTACTGGTTCGCGCCGGAGTGGATGGCGTCGATGGCGGCGCGCGCGATCTCTGGCGGGCCGTCGAAGTCGGGGAAGCCCTGGCCGAGGTTCACCGCCCCGCGCTCCGCGGCGAGCTTCGAGAACTCAGAGAAGATGGTGATGCCGAACCCGGCGACGCGTTTGCTTTCCATTGGCTGCCCTCCCGGCCGCACAGGCGCGCCTTAGCGCAGCACGATCGCCGCAACGACGGCCATCAGCGCGAGGCCGATGAGCAACCCGATGAAGTACGGCGCGCGCGACGGCTTCGGCGCTTCAGCGGGTTCAACCGGAGGCACGGCGAGCGCCGAGACGTTGCTGGTGACGCGCCCCCGGCCTTCGAGCGGGTTCCCGATGCCGGCGGTCAGCAACATCTTGAGGTGCGCGATGATGCGATCGTCGCCGCTGTACGGCCGGAGCGCGTCAGCCACCCGCTTGAGCCGGTTGTCGTCGAGACCGAGATCGAGCTCCAACTTGTCACCCGCGCGCGCGACCGAAGACGCGACCCCTGTGCTCAAGCCGCGCCCGCGCTCCCAGATCACGACGTCGCCGAAGAGCGTGAACTCGTGACGCGCGACGTGCCCATCGAGATCGAGCTCGCTCACCAGCTCGGCGTCCTTCGTGCCGCGGTGCCACACGGTGCGAATGCCCTTGTCGTTGGCCGGAGACTCGACCGCGCGAATCCGGAACATCGACGCGATCGCCGCGCGCAACTCGTCAGGTGTCCGCTGCCCTGCCATGCAGCGCGCACGGTACTCGACCACCACGCGCCATGAAGTTTTTCAGCGCCGCAGCTTGCGCGAACCGTCGTCTTCGAACTCGTCGTCGGCCAACAACGTTCCCTTTTCGTCCCATTCGCGGCGGGCGCGACGAAGGCCCTTGTCCCAACGCTCTTCGAGCTGCTGCGTCCCTGAAGGGAACCAGCGCCTGGTCACGCCCTCTTGTACGCCGAGCGACCAGCGCGACTCCTCGGCGAGCGTGCCGTTCTCGAACCAGCGCCGGGAGGTGCCGTCTTCGCACCACGCGCGCCCGTTGCGGCAGCGCGCGAACTGCGCCTCGCTCTGCTTCGCGCCGAGATCGAACCAGGTGATGCGGGTCTGCCGATCGCCGTCGTTCGCCTCGCGCCGCTTCGGGTTGCCGTTGAGGAAGAACTCGGTGTGATCGAGCGGGGCACCGCCCTTCCACAGCGTGCGCTCGACGACGCGCTGGCCGTCCTTCGCGAAGACTTCCTCGGCGCCCTCTTGTTCCCCGCTCTTCCAACGCGCGATGCGCTCGAGGGTCCCGTCTTCGCGGGTGATGCGCTCTTCGCCCTGCTTCTTGCCGTTCGCGTCGAACGCGACGTCGCGCCGCGCGGCGTAGTGGCTGTCGCCCGGCCGCTCGCGGACCACGACTCCGTTGCGGAACGTGCGGATCGCGCTCACCTTGTCGGTGCCGTCGTAGATCGACACCACGCGATCGCCCTTGAACCCGCACCACGCGTCGAGCACGTCATCGCCGCGCGCCTCGGGCAGACAGTTGAGCGAGGTGACGCGGCCGTCATCGGTCAGTCGCAGCGTCACCTGGCCGTTCTCGAACTGTCGCGTGTACTCCTTCACCTCGCCGCGCTCATTGAACTCGCGCGTCCACACGCGTTGCCCCGCCTTGTAGAGCTCGCGACGCGTCAGCGTGCCCTTCCTGAACTCCTCCACGACGCCATCGCGTGTCCCGTCGACGGCGTGTTCGACGCGGTACCAGTCGTCGCGCGTCGCGCGGGAGAGCCCGGTCTTTCGCCCGTCTTTCACCGTGAGGTCGACCACCACCACGCCGCGCTCGAGACACTTCACCGTGCCCTCTCGCGTGCGGTCGCCCAGCGACACGTCGAGCTTCACCTTCTCGCCGTTCACGAGGCAGTAGTCGGTGGTGCTCGTCACCGGGGTCGGCGCCTGGAGGAAGTCGCGCCACGCGTCGTCGGAGTACGGGTCGGGAGACGTGAGCGGCACCTTCACCTTGAGCGCCGCCTCGAACTCCGTGTGCGCGCGCTTCCATGCCTCGCGCTCTTCGTAGGCGCGCTCGACGGTGATGACGCCATTCTTCACGGAGAGCTTGCCGACGTTGCCCGCGATGCCGCGGCAGCGCACCTCGCGCAGCTCATTGCGGCGTACGAGCGCCTTGCCTTCAGCGCTCTGGCACAACGCCCAGATCAGCCGCAGCGGCTCATCGCATTCGAGAGACCCCGACGTCTGATCCCACCCGATGTCCTTGTTGTTGGCCTTGAGCGACGCGAGGTCGTACTTCGAGGTGAACGTGCCGCCGCACAGCAGGTTCAACTTCGGGAGGATCTGCTCCTCCGCGTTGGGTTGCCCGCTGTCACTGTTCGACGCGAAGCACGGGAGCGAAACGACTGCGGCGATCAAGCCGGCGCGAAGCGACATGCCGTGCTTCTAGCGCGCGGGTGCTTCGCGGGCGGAAAAGCGAACCAGCTCCGTCGGCGATGCCTCCATGCGCCATGAGCGCGAGGTGCCCTTGGCCGTGAAGCGCTCGATGACCGTCTCGTCGCGCAGGAGCTCATAGGTCGCGCCGGCACGCATGCCGGTGAGCGACACGTCGAGCACCGCAGAGGTCGTGTCTTGACTCACGATGCGCACGCGCACGGGGAGCGTCGGCTGCGCTTCGAAGCCGTCGACCGCGAACGCGAACACCTCGCCGGTGTGATTCACGAGCGTGTACTCGCGATCGCCCTCGGCGCGCTGGAGCCCCGCCCACGCCACGGTGATCTGGCCTTCTTCCGCGTTGGTGTCGATCAACAGCCCGTCGGGAGAGAAGCCCACCGCGAGCACCAGGTGATCGACGGCCCACTCCGGGTGCTCCGTCGGCACGAGCTTGAGCCCGAGCACGACGGGATGATCGCGCCGCAACTCTTCGACGATCCACCGCAGCGCGGGGACCAGCGTCTGTGGCCCGCGCGTGAAGCGCAGGTGCATCGCCTCGAGCGCGACGGGGACATCGTACTCCCAGAGATCGGGCGTCTTCGGGTGACCGAGCGCGTTCACCTTCGCCTGCGCGGCGTACGCGCCGTACCACCCCGCCGCGAGCTGAATACTCGTCTCACCGCACCACCCCTCCGCAGGGGCCTCGGCGTCCCACTGGCGGTCATCGATCGGCAACGCGTGCGAATCACTCGGCGGTGAAAACCCGCGTGAACACCCGGCCAGGAACAGAAACGCAACGAGGGCTCGCACGCGTCGACCGTAAACTAGAGTGTGCGCCACATGAGAACCTGGATCTGCGTGGCGTCGCTGGTGCTCTTCGCATGCCCACCGCCCACGAAGTACCCGCCGCCACCCACCGGCCGCTGCGACGTCGACCTCGAGCAGTACAAGTTCGCGAACGTGGGGACCGGCGTGGCCGTGACGCAGACGAACCTGACCACGCTGCAGAACGATCGGCTCACGGTGGACATCTCGCCCGATGACGCGGGCGTCACCGGCAAGAAGCTCCCCTTCGGCGCGACGCTCACCGCCCCTGGCTTCGGCTCGATGGTGCTGAACTACGCCTCGGGCCGCACCATGAAGGGCTCCACGACGGAGGTGCTGCAGGACGGCGCCGCCGGTGGGTATGCGGTGGTCGCGGTCACGGGCCGCGATGGGCTCAACGACACCTTCAACCTGCACCGCGAGGCCGACACCGAGTTGCCGCTGCTGCTCACCACCTACTTCGTGCTGTCACCCGGTGAGAGCCGCGTGCGCGTGCTGACCGCCTTCTGCAACGAGGGCAAAGAGACCATCACCACCAGCGTCGGAGACCTGATCGACTTCGGTGGTGGCGAGGTCTTCAACGCCGGCGGCTGCGCGAACGGCTTCGGCACGCGCGCGTGTGGCGCCGACAGCTCGAAGTGGATCGGCTCAGACTTCGGCCAGCTCGCGTGGGGCTACCGCGCGTACAGCCTCAACGACTCCGTCGCGCCCGCGATGACGCACCTCGAGCCGGTGGGGAATGCGTTCATGACCTCGCTCGACGGCTTCGGGATTCTCCCCGGCGACAAACGCGTGTTCGTGCGTGACGTGTTCTTCGGCAACGATCTCTCGGAGATCAGCAGCACCATGCTCGCGCTCGACGCGGCAGGGAGATCGCGCGTCACGCTCACCGCGACACTCCCCCTCGGCACGCTCGTTCCCAAAGCGCGCATCAACGTGAAACGCGCAGAAGACGGCGCGGCCGTGACCATCGCCACCACCGACCAGCTCGGGGTCGCCCGGTTCGACCTCTCGCCGGGGAACTACCTCGTGAGCACCGGAGCGGAGGGCTACGCCATCGAGCCCGCGACCGCGCTCACCGTGCCGTCGAATGGCACCGCCCAGGCGACGCTGAAGTACGGCGAATCGCGCCTCGTGAGCATCACCAACGTCGGCGACGTCGGCGGGCGCGCCATCGTTCGGTGCGCCAACCCGCCGTGCGCTACGCGCCCTGTCGACTACCGCGCTTTCTCTGACATCGGTGATCGCCCCGATGACGTGCAAGGCGTGTTCTTCAGCGGCCCGGGCACCGTATTCGCGCGAGTGCCGCCCGGCGAGTACGCGCTTGAACTCACGAACGGCCCGCTCGTCTCGCGCGCCATGACCAGCGTCGACGTGCGCACGGGCGATCAGTCAGTCGCCGCTGACCTCTGGCAGCGCGTCGCCCCCGTCGCAGGGGTGTTCGAGCGGGACGTGGTCACCCCCTGGGATCTCGGCATGTTCTCCGGCGGCTCCCTCGGCGGCTCGAGCTCGTGGGACTGGACGGGCGGCGATGGCCCCACGCTGCGCCTCGACGAGCTCTTCGCGCTCATGCACCCGCTCGGGCCGATCGCCCTCGAGACGCCGCGCACCACGCTCGCCGCGCTGCGGGTCGACACCGCCACCGGCCAGAGCCACGCAGACGCCGGGTACTTCCGCATGGAGCCCGCGGACAACCTCTTCTCGTTCGACTTCGACGCGATGAGCGTCAAAAGCGTCGCGGAGCTCAACGACTGGCTCACCTTCATCGCGAATGGTCACCCGAAGCGAGCGGAGCAGTACGGGCAACCGCGGGTGACGCTCACCACGTCCTTCGACGGAGGCGTCTTCTCCGCGGGCGAC
>CAMLFP010000316.1 GCA_946479335.1 uncultured Archangium sp. | reverse complement strand
TAGCTCGCCCACGCCAACCACGCGGAGAAACGCGGGCGCGGCTCGATGTCGATGGCCTGCTGGAAGTACTCCATCGCGCCCTTCGCGTTTCCCGCGGCGAGGCGCTTGCGGCCCTCTTCGAACTGGGCATCGGCATCCAGCAGCTCGGTGCGGATGCGGAACGCCCCCGCCGCGCGCTTCGCCTTCATCGCCTCGGGCCGCTTCGCATCGCGGGCGGCGCGGCGATCGCGATGCACCTGCCACGTGTCGGGGTCGGCCAGCGCCCCGAACGCCCGTGCATACGCCGAGAACAACACCTCCGCCTTTCCGCGCGTCTCGGCGTTCTGGAACCGCAGCGGAGCCAACGCCGCCGCCTTCGCGAGGAACGCGCGCTGCAGCGGCGCGCCCTGCACATCAACGCTCACGCCGAGCAGCTCGAACGCATCCTTCCCGCGAAACGAGAGGAACTCCGAGGCCAGCAGGTCCTGTGTCGGTTGATCGTCGTCGAGGAACGGGAGCCCCGCGGCCTGCGGCGGCACCTCGGGCAACGGCTGCGCGAGCTGTGACGGGCGGCTGCGCACCGGCTGCGCGTCGACGTCGGCCGCAGAGTCGATGAACTCCAGCACCCGCAGCGCGTACAGCTTCCGGTGCACCTCCTCGGCGGTGAAGCCGTGCAGGCGCGAGAGCTCGCCCAGCGTCAGCCGCTTCTTGATGCCCTGGATCAACCGCGCGTCGCGGGGCGAGAGCTTGAGCTCCTCGTGGATGTCGGGCGCGTCGGGGAGGAACGCCAGCTGCTCCGACTCCTCCAGCGCGAGGTGCGCGGCCAGCGCCGCCAGCGGCAGCTGCATGCACCCCACGTAGATCAGCTGCACCGCGTTCATGCGAATGGGCGTGTCCACCTCCTCGCCCGGCAGCACGCGCCACGTCGCGCCCGCCCAGCGGAACGCGTCCAACACCGTGCGGCCCAGCGACGCCTGCAGGTGCTTGAAGAGTTCGAAGCCCGAAAGGAGCTGCTTCTCTACCAGCAGCGTCTGCAGCGGCCGGCCCGTCGACGCGCTCTCCGCGAGCAGCTGGTGGTGCTGCTCCGCGGCGAGCTTCTTCTTTTCCACCAGCGAGTGGCCCAGCGTCTCGTGCAGCAGGTTCGACTCGCAGCCGACCGGCACCCCGCTCTCGAAGGCGATGCGCTTCTCCAAGTTGCGCAGCTTGAGCTCCAGCACCACCGACTGCTCGGCGACGAGCAGCGCGTGCATCAGCAGCGGGAGCGGCGTCTGGGCGAGCGTGCCCGACTTCGCCTTCAACACCTCACGTCGTGGTGGGAACACCTACAACCCCCGAGAAAGACAAAACCCCCGGAGTTTCCTCCGAGGGTTTCGTTGTGGAGCTAAGCGGGATCGAACCGCTGACCTCCTGAATGCCATTCAGGCGCTCTCCCAGCTGAGCTATAGCCCCGTGTTGCGGGGCGGCCGATTAACGCTTTTTTGCCGCGCCCGCCACACCTTTCGACGCAGCCGAGATTTTTTCCTGAAGGCGCTTCGCCACTTCGGCGCCTTCGGCCAGCAGATCGTTGATGGAGGCGTTCTGCACGCGGATCTTCTGCGTCACGCCTTCGAGCAGCTTGCGCACGGTGACCAGGTTCGACGGGAGCTGGAGCTTGCCCTTGCTGACCTCCGCCCAGACGGCCTCGCCGAGGTCGCGGTAGGCGCGGTCGAGATCGCGGTCGAGCACGTTCGAGCCGACCTTGGCCTGCGCCATCTTCGTCGCGTACTCGACCTGCTCGCGGAGGATCGAGAGCTGCGCCTGGGCCTCCGCCCACGCCTGCTGGATCTGCTGGAGCGTCTGCTGGTTGGCGGGCTGCTGGGGCTGCTGCGGGTAACGCGGTTCGGGCAAGGGAGCCTCCGAAAAGGGTTCACCGCGAAGCTATCAGCCCTTGCGCAGCCGCGCGCCGAAGAAGCCACCGCCCTCGAGCTTGTGGGGCCACACCCGCAGCTGCTCCTCGAGGGTGAAGCCCGGGGTCTGCGCGAGGAACTTCTCGACCACGCCCTCGTTCTCGTCGCGCAGCACGCTGCAGGTGCCGTAGACGATGCGCGCGCCGCTCCGCAGTTGCTTCGCCACGTCGCGGAGGATGCCCAGCTGCGTCACGGTCAGCTCCTCGACCTGCTTCGCGGTGAGCTTCCATTTCTGATCGGGCTCGCGGCCCAGCGTGCCGGTGCCGCTGCAGGGCGCGTCGATCAGCACCAGGTCGGCGAGATCGATGCGCGGCGCGGTGGGGAACGTCACGTGCCGCAGCTTGAGCTCGGCGACGCGGTTCTTGCCTTCCTTCAAGCGCTTCTCGTTGGCGTCCCACGCGTAGACGCGGCCGGTGGGCGTCACCGCGTCGGCCAGCACCAGCGTCTTGCCGCCGGCGCCCGCGCAGTAGTCGACGACGACCTCACCCGGCTTCGCGCGGCAGAAGTCGGCGAGCAGCTGGCTCCCGAGATCCATCACCTGCAGGCGGCCCTCCTTCATCCACCTCGTCTCGAAGATGGCGCGGCTGCCGTCGGTGACGCGGATCGCGTCGGGCAGCTCTTCACACGCCTCGACCTCGAGCTGCTTGCCGCGGAGCTCCTCGAGCAGCTTCTCGCGCGTGCCCGCGGGGCGCACCCGCAGCGTCAACGTCGGTTCGCGGTTCAAGCCCTCGAGGATGGCGTCGAGTTCTCCGGGAGGCGCGACAGCGGCGATCTTCTCCGCGAGCCACGTGGGGAAGGAGTGGCGCGCGGCCGGGTCTGAGAGATCGACCTGCACCTCGCGCGTGAGCTCCGTCTTGATGAGCTGATCGGGGATACCGCGCGGGCGAATCGGCCCGGGCAGTTGGATCTCCGTCATGATCTTGTCGACCGGCGCCTGGCACACGTAGCGGCGCCACAGCGCGTAGCGGAAGATCGCCTGATCTTCGGGGAGGTTCAGCTTCGAGTGCCCGTGCGCCACCGCGTAGACGCTGAGCAGCCGCATGTGCCGCGAGAGCTCGCGGGTGGCGAAGGCGATGTAGCGGCGCTCCTTGCCGCCGAGGTTGCCGCCCTCGTGCAGCGCCTCGGAGATCGCGCGACGCAGCGGCGTGCCCTTGATGACGGCGACGTGGGCCTTGAGCGCGGCGGTGGCCGCCTTGCGCGATGCGATGCCGGGGACTTCCATGCGGACACCTCTCCCATGGGGAGCGGTCGGAGCGCCAGCTCCCGGTGAGGCGCCGTTACACGCGCTCGATCGCCAGCGAGATGCCCTGCCCGACGCCGATGCACATCGTCGCGAGCCCGCGCTCCCCGCCGCTGGCCTCGAGCTGCCGCATCAACGTCAGCGCCAGCCGCGCGCCGCTCATGCCCAGCGGGTGCCCGAGCGCGATCGCGCCGCCGTTGGGGTTCACGTGCAACGCGTCGTCGGCGAGGCCCAGCTCGCGCAAGCACGCCAGCCCCTGCGCGGCGAACGCCTCGTTGAGTTCGATCGCGTCGAAGTCGGAGATCTGCAACTTCAAGCGCTCCAGCAGCTTCCGCGTCGCGGGGACGGGCCCCAGCCCCATGAAGCCCGGCTCCACGCCGGCGGTCGCCACGCCCAGCACGCGCGCGCGGGGCGTGAGGTTCAGCTTCGTCACCGTGGCCTCGTCTGCGAGCAGCAGCGCCGCGGCGCCGTCGTTGATGCCCGACGCGTTGCCCGCGGTCACCGTGCCCGGCGTGCGGAACACCGGCTTCAACTTCGCGAGCGACTCGATCGTGGTGTCGGCGCGCGGGTGCTCGTCGTGCTTCACCTCGATGACCTCGCCGCGCTTCTTCCCGGCCACCGACACGGCGACGAGCTCGCCCTCGAAGAAGCCGTGCGCCTGCGCGGCGGCCGCGCGCTGCTGGCTGCGGAGCGCGAACTCGTCCTGGTCTTCTCGCGAGATCTTCAGGCGCGCCGCCACGTTCTCCGCGGTCTCGCCCATCGACTCGACGCCGTAGAGGTCTCTCATCTTCGGGTTCACGAAGCGCCAGCCGATGGAGCTGTCTTCCAGCCGCTGCTCCCGCGCGAACGCGCTCTCGGCCTTGCTCATCACCCACGGCGCGCGCGTCATCGACTCGACGCCGCCGGCGATGGCGACGTTCAGCTCGCCGGTCTTGATGCCCCGCGCGGCGATGGCGATCGCGTCGAGCCCCGAGCCGCACAGCCGATTCACCGTGCACCCGGGCACGCTGACCGGCAGGCCCGCGAGCAGCAGGCTCATGCGCGCCACGTTGCGGTTGTCTTCACCCGCCTGGTTCGCGCACCCGAGGATCACGTCGTCGATCGCCGCCGGGTCGAGCGAGGCGTTTCTGCGGAGCAGCTCTTTCAAGGGGATGGCGCCGAGGTCGTCAGTGCGGACCGACGCGAGGCTGCCGGCGAACCGCCCGATGGGAGTACGGATGCCGTCGATGATGAACACGTCGCGCATGAAGAATGCGTAAATCAGACCCGCCGTGTCGTCAGCCACAACGTTCCGCCAGTCGCTGTCGCTGCTGAAAACGCGTCGCTACGGCACCTATTGGGTCACCAGCCTGCTGGGGAGCCTCGGCACCTGGGTTCAACAGGTCGCGCAGCCATGGCTGATGCTGAGCATCACCGGCTCGTCGTTCATGCTGGGGCTCGACTCCTTCGCGATGGACGCGCCCATCTGGTTGCTGACGGTGCTGGGCGGAGAGCTCGCCGACCGCGCCGACCGCCGGAAGGTCATCTTCTGGAACCAGGCGCTGCAGGGGCTGACGCCGGTGCTGCTGATGGTGCTGGTGCTGATGAACCGCGTGAACCCGTGGGTGATCATCAGCTGCTCGCTCATCATCGGCGTCACCGACGCGCTCTCGATGCCCTCGTACAGCTCGATCGTGCCGTCGATCGTCGAGCGCGAGCAGGTCGGCGCCGGCATCGCGCTCAAGTCGATGCAGTTCAACCTCTCGCGCATCGTCGGCCCGGCGCTCGCGGGCGTGCTGCTGACCTCGGTGGGCGCGGCGGCCTGCTTCGGCATCAGCGCGGCGTCGTACGTGCCGTTCATCCTCACGGCGTGGTTGGTGCTGCCGAAGTACACGCCGCCGAAGGACCTGCCCCCGCAGAGCAGCCTGCTGTCGGGCGTGAAGGAGATCCTCGCGCAGCGGCAGCTCCGCGGCGCGCTGATGACTGCGATCACCACCGGCTTGCTGTGCTCGCCGATCATCACCTTCACGCCGGTGCTGATCCGCGAGGCCTTCCACGGCGGGCCGGAGTTCTTCAGCGCCGCGCTCTCCGGCTTCGGCGTGGGCGGCATCATCGGCGCCACCACCCTGCTGGCGATGGAGAACCGTTTTGACCGCCGCGTTGTCAGCTCCAACGCCGGTGCCGTCTATGGAGCCATCGTGTTGCTCGCAGGTCTCACGCCGTGGCTGTGGAGCGTCCCCGTGTTGATGGGCTTCGCCGGCGTCGCGATGAGCTTCTCGAACACCCAGGCGAACTCGATCTTGCAGCTCGAGTCGGGCGCGCGGCGTGGGCAGGCGGCGAGCCTGTTCATGCTGGCGATGCGCGGCGGCATGTCGCTGGGCGCGCTCCTCACCGGCTCGGTGGCGACGGGCCTGAGCATCCGCTGGGCACTGGCGATCAACGGCGGCCTCGCGGTGGTGATGCACCTGCTCATCGGTGGGTACTGGCGAAAGGCGCGCGCGTGATCGCAGCGTTGCTGACGCTGGTGCTCGCCCAGGAGCCGGCGCTCTCCCGCTCGCTCGCGGAGTCGATCCTCTATTTGAAAGCCGAGACGCCTCCGGCCTGCGCTGACGGAGACGAGCACGCGCAGATCGTCTGTCTGTTGAAGGCCCGCTACGCGAAGGACGCTGCGGCCGCGAAGCGCGCGGTGGCGCTCTACGAGAAGACCGGCACCGTCGCGGGGCAGCTCCCGGCGCAGTGGTTCGATGGCGGCTACCGCGGGAGGCTCAAGCTCGAACCGCGGCTCGCCGTCGGGCCGCTCCGCACGCATCTGCAGTGGGCTTCCGACGCGCTGAACGACTTTGACGAGTTCTTCTCGAAGCTGGGCGGGCAGCCGAACTACCGCTGGCGCGCGTTGGACCTGCGCTTCTTCGAGTCGGTGAAGCGGCGCACGCCCAGCGCCTTCGCCATCGACTGGATGGTCGCGTACAACGTGTCGGGCTCGCTCTTCACCTCGGCGGCCGGCGTGCGCAGCACCATGTTCCACGAGGTGTTCCACCTGAATGACCAAGAGCACCGGAACTGGTCGCTCCGCGCGCTCTCGAAGATCTTCAATTCGATCGTCGCGAAGTGTGGAACCAAGGTCGACTGCCTCACGCCGTACGTCGCCGACTCCATCAAGGTGAAGGGAGGCACGTACTACGCTTTTCAACCCGGCAACGGCGTCGGCGAGTACGCAGCCGACCTCGCGCGGCGGTACTACCTCGAGAACCGCGCGGTGCAGCGCGGCGAGCCGATCGCGAAGCGCTTCAAGTGCGGCCCGCCGGAGAACAAGCAGGCGTGGAAGCTGCTGGTCGACGAGTTCTTCGACGGCGTCGACCTTGT
>CAMLFP010000315.1 GCA_946479335.1 uncultured Archangium sp. | reverse complement strand
TGCGGCTCACCGGGTCGAAGGCCGCGCGCGCGAAGGTGCGGTTGGTCGGTCGGTCAGGGTCGACGACGGTGTCGGGCGCCTTGCTGTCTTGCAGCTTCGTCCACTTCAGGGTCGCGAGGTCCAACACGTAGAAGTCGGACATCGCCGTCTCGTAGGTGGGCGGGTTCGCGGCGTCATAGAGGGCGCCTCCGAAGACGTAGAGCTTCCACGCCTGTCGGTCGACGGCGTACGAGGCGCCATAGCGCGGCGGCGGCACGTCACCCGTCGTCGTCACCGCGCTCCACGCCGGCGGCGAGGTGGCGAAGCTGAGCTGGTAGCCGTCCATCTTGCCGCTGGTGCTCCACGCCTCGCCAAGGCTGTCAGCGCCGCCGAAAATCAGCATGCGGTTGCGCGGCAGGTCCCACGCGGCGATGTGCTGCTGGCGCGCAGGCGGCGCGGAGCCGGTGGCCGCGAGCTGCTGGAACTTGCGGGTGTTCAAGTTGAACTTCCACAGCTCGTTGGTGACGGCGCTGACCGAGAGGCTGGTGCGCCCGCCGAAGTAGAGCAGCTCGTCGGCGCGGCACAGCGAGTCGCGGCAGTACTGGCCGGGGCCACAGGTGTACCCGCACGCGCCGCAGTCGGTGACGAGGCCGCCGTCGAGGGGCGTGCCGGTGACGGTGTTGATTTCGCAGCCGTCGTCGTCGCCCGGTTGGCCCAGCGCGGCGTTGCAGTTGGCGAAGCCCGGGCTGCACGCGGTGACGTGACAGAGGCTGTCGCCGCACCCCGCGTCGGCGTGCGCCAGCGCGCACTTGTTGCCGCACGCGCCGCAGTGCGCGCGGGTGATGCGGGTGTCGACCTCGCAGCCGTCGATGTCGTCCTGGTTGCAGTCTCCGTAGCCGGTGTCGCACGCGCCGATGCCGCACTGGGCGTTGTCACACAGCGCCTGGGCGTTGGCCGCGGTGCACTGGTGGTTGCAGGTGCCGCAGTTGTTGATGTCGGTCAGCGTCGCGAACTCACAGCCGTTGTCGCGCAGGCCGTCGCAGTTGCCGTAGCCCAGTTGGCAGTTGAGCTGGCAGCGGCCCGCGCTGCACTGGGGCGTGACGTGGGAGAGGTCGGCGCACGAGTTGCCGCACGCGCCGCAGTTCAGCTTGTCGTTGTCGGTGTTGACGCACTGGCCGTCGCAGCACGTCTGCTTGTCGCCGCACTCGTTGTTGCAGGCGTCTTTCTTCGGGCACGCCAGGAGAAACAGCGAGAGCGACAGGCACGCGGCCACGCGGAGCGACATGCGCGCCGTTATGCCACGTCACACGCCGTGGATGACGCGCGGAGGCGACCCGCTGCGGCCCCGGCGCGATTCTCAACGGCTGAGGCGACGAAATGAACCCGGGGCATTGTGGGGTGCGTTCGTCGCTCACTAGAAGCCACACGTCGTCAAAACACCCCTGGGAGAACACACACTATGAAGAAGACGATTGGCGCGATTGCGCTCGCAGTGTCCCTCAACGCGTGCGCGCCTGGCGCCGGCCAGCCGCGCGTGGTGCAGGGAAGCCCCGTTGGCAGCACCCTCACCTCCGCCTCGCTGGCGCCGAAGCTCGACATCATCGCCAGCTACCTCGGCCGGAACACGAGCGAGCTGCAGGCGACGGAGGGCGTCGGCATCGACGGGCTGGTGCACGTGCGCATCACGCAGACGGTGGGCGGCGTGCGGGTGTACGGCGCGGAGGCGCGCGCCACGCTGAAGTCGACCGGCGAGCTGGTGCACGTCATCGACGGCCTGTCGCGCGGCGGCACGGTGGCGAACCCCACGCTCCCCGAGGCCGAGGCGCTGCGCCTGGCGCTGGCGCACCACGGCTATGACGCATCGACGGCCCTCGTGGCGCGCGGCGTGACCGGCCAGGTCACCACCTTCGACGCCACCGCGGAGCTGAGCGAGTCGCCGACCGTCGAGCGGGTGGCCTGGGTCGACGCCAGCGGCGCGCTGCGCGGCGGGTTCCTGGTCGAGACGTGGAGCCTCAAGAACGTGCTGCACCACACGTTGATCAACGACGACGGCGCGGTGGTGAAGACCGAGAACCGCACCGCGAACGACGCGTACAACGTCTTCACCGAAGACCCGCTCAAGGGCGCGCAGGCGGTGGTGCAGGGCCCCGGCGCGGGCAACGCGCAGTCGCCCGCGGGCTGGCTGGGCACGGGCTCGCAGACCACCATCAACATCGCCGGCAACAACGTCAACGCGTACCTCGACGCCGACGGCAACAACCGCGCAGACCGCGGCGGCACCGCGGTGAGCAACGGCCAGTTCCTCACCGCCGTCGACCTCAACGCGTCGCCCTCGGTGACCAACAACCGCGCGGTGGCGGTGCAGAACCTCTTCTTCCTCAACAACGTGGTGCACGACACGCTGTACCGCTTCGGCTTCAACGAGGCGGCCGGCAACTTCCAGGTGAACAACTTCGGCCTGGGCGGCTCCGGCAACGACGCGGTCAACGCCGAGGCGCAAGACGGCAGCGGCACCGACAACGCCAACTTCTCGACGCCGGCCGACGGCCAGAAGCCCCGCATGCAGATGTACCTGTGGACTGGCCACGGCTTCACGCACGAGCTCGTGGTGGGCGGCTCCACCTTCGGCGGCTACGGCGCGGAGTTCGGCCCGGCCTTCACCACCACCGGCGTGACGCTCGCGCTGGCGCTGGCGAACGACGGCGTGGGCACCACCAGCGACGCGTGCGAGGCGGTGACCGCGGCGTCGGTGAGCGGGAAGATCGCCGTCGTCGATCGCGGCACCTGCGACTTCGTCACCAAGGCGAACAACGTCGCGGCGGCGGGCGCCAAGGCGATGGTGGTGGTCAACAACACCGGCGGCACCGAGGTCTTCGCGATGGGCGGCACCGCGAAGCGGCTCAAGATCTCGTCGCTGATGATCAGCCAGAACGACGGCGCCACGGTGAAGGGCCTGCTCGGGCAGACCGGCACCGCGCGGCTCAAGGCGCAGCAGCCGCTGCAGCTCGACGGCGACCTCGACTCCGACATCGTGTTCCACGAGTACGGGCACGGCCTCACGTGGCGCATGATCGGCAGCATGAGCGGCCCGCTGGCCGGCGCCATCGGCGAGGGCGCGTCTGACGTGAACGCGTTCCTCATCAACGGCGACGATGAGATCGGCGAGTACGCGTGGGGCCCGGGCGGTATCCGCCGCAACGTGTACACGAACTACCCGCGCACCTACGGCGACGTGACCGGCGCCGAGGTCCACGACGACGGTGAAATCTACGCCGCGGCGATGTGGCGCTTCCGCGAGCTGATGCTGGGCGCGGGCCGCACCAACGACGACGTGTACACGCTCTTCGTCGACGGCATGAACTACACGCCGTCGAGCCCGGCCTTCGAAGACATGCGCGACGGCATGGTGCAGGCGGCCAACAACCGCGGCGGGGTCGACACCTGCCGCGTGTGGCAGGCCTTCGCGCAGTTCGGCATCGGCGTCGGCGCCAACGGTGTGGCCACCGGCACCACCTCGGTGTCCATCACGCCGTCGTTCACCGTGCCGGCCAACTGCCAGTGAGCTGAAACTCGCGCCGCAGCCGGCGGTGCCTCGCGGGCGCTCCCTCTCGAAGGGGGCGCCCGCTTTTTTTACGCGTCGCGGATGACGAGGAGCCGCGGCTCGGTCATGTCCTCCATCGCGTAGCGCACGCCCTCGCGGCCGAGGCCCGACTCGCGCACGCCGCCGTAGGGCATGTTGTCGACGCGCCAGCTGGGCACCTCGTTGATGAGCACCCCGCCGACGTGGAGCGAGTCCCACGCGCGCATCGCCTTGTGCACGTCGTTGGTGAAGACGCCCGCCTGCAGGCCGAACTTCGTGTCGTTCACCTGCGCCAGCGCGTCGTCGTACGACCTCGCGCGCGAGAGGATGACGACCGGCCCGAAGGCCTCCTCGGTGACCAGCGGCTCGGAGGTGGGCACGTCTTCGACCACCGTGGCCTCGAGCATCGCGCCCTCGCGACCGCCGCCGCACAGCACGGTGCCGCCGGCTTTCTTCGCCGACTCAATCCACCCGTGGAGCCGCTTCGCTTCACCTTCAGAAATCATCGGCCCGAGGAAGGTGTCTTCGCGCTTCGGGTCGCCGGCCTTGAGCGCCTTCACGGCGGTGACGAGCTTCTCCTTGAGTGCGTCGTAGAGCGCCTCGTGCGCGATGATGCGCTGCACGCTGATGCAGCTCTGACCCGACTGGTAGAAGCCGCCGAAGACGAGGCGCTGCACGACGTAATCGAGGCGCTCGCGCTGGTCTTCGTCGACCACCGCCGCCGCGTTGCCGCCGAGCTCCAGCACCACCTTCTTCTTGCCGGCCTTCGCCTTGAGCTCCCAGCCGACGGCGGGTGAGCCGGTGAACGAGAGCAGCTTGAAGCGCTCGTCGGTGGTGAAGAGGTCGGCGCCCTCGCGGTGCGCGGGGAGGATGCTGAAGGCGCCCTTCGGCAGCGGCGTCTCCGCCAGCACCTCGCCGATGACCAGCGCGCCGATGGGCGTGCGGCTGGCGGGCTTGAGCACCCAGGTGCAGCCGGCGGCGATGGCGGGCGCGACCTTGTGGGCCGCGAGGTTCAACGGAAAGTTGAAGGGGCTGATGAAGCTGCACGGGCCGATGGGCACGCGCTTGGTGAAGCCGCGGTAGCCCTTCGCGCGCGCGGAGATTTCGAGGTTCATCACCTCGCCGCCCTGGCGCGTCGCCTCTTCGGCGGCCTCGCGGAAGGTGTCGATGAGGCGGGTGACCTCGCCGCGCGAGTCGCGGATGGGCTTGCCCGCTTCGATGCACAGCGCCAGCGCGAGCTCTTCGGCGCGCTCGGTGAAGCGCTTCACGCAGTGCATGAGGATGTCGCGGCGCTCGTACGGAGGCACCTTCGCCATCGCGTCTTGCGCGGCGTGCGCGGCGGCGATGCCGGCGTCGATGGCCTTCGCGTCGGCCAGGGCGACGCGCGTGGCGACCGCGCCGGTGAACTTGTCGGTGACCTCCAGCGCCTCGTTGGCGAAGACGGGCTGGCTGGCGAGGAAGTACGGGTAGCGCGGCTTCAACATGCGCGCGTTCTACTCCGCGAGGTGTGCGGCGAGTGAGACTATGGTCGCGCGTCATGCGCCTCCTCGCGGTACTCACGTTGTGTCTGTTGTCGTGCGGCTCCACCCCTTCGACCGACGGAGGCTCCGGCGGAGGAACTGCTTCGACGGGCGGCGGCGCCGGATCAACGGGCGGCGGCCCTGCGTCAACCGGTGGTGGCTCCGGATCAACGGGCGGTGGCGCTGCGACAACCGGCGGCGGAACCGGATCAACCGGCGGAGGCTCAGCGAGCACCGGCGGAGGGACCGGCAGTGACGCGGGCACGGAGTACCTCGCGGATCCGACGGTGACGGGGCACGTGCTCGAGGTGTGCCCGACGGGCTGCACGTATGCGAAGCCGAGTGAGGCGTTCGCGGCGGCCGTCGACGGCGACACCATCCAGATCGACTCCGGCGACTACACGGACTGCGGCACCATCACGAAGAGCAACATCATCGTGCGCGGCGTGTCGGACGGCTCCGGCAACAAGCCGCGGATGGGCGGCAAGACGTGCGGGCGCAAGGGCATCATCATCGTGCAGGGCGGCAACACGCTCATCGAGAACCTGGAGCTGCACGACTCCGTCGACCCGACGACACAAGACGAGAACTGGGCGTGCGTGCGCTTCGACGCGAACGCGTACAACCTGAAGCTGCGCGACTGCTGGCTGCACGACGCGGACGACGGCGTGCTGGGCAACGACGCCGCGGCGGCGCACAACACGGTGGTGTTCGAGGGGTGTCTCTTCGAGAAGCTCGGCCGCGCGGGGTACGCGCACGGCATGTACCTCGGCAAGGCGGTGGACCTGTTCGTGCTGCGCAACTCGGTGGTGCGCGACAACCACGACGACGGGCACCTCGTGAAGTCGCGCGCGAAGGCGAACATCATCGAGTGCAGCACCATCGCTGGGCTGAACGGCGCGAACAGCTACGCCATCGATTTTCCGCAAGGCGGCGACAACGTGGTGCGCGGCTCCGTCGTGGAGCAGGGGCCGAACATCAACAACAGCGGGAACTTCTTCATCAACTTCGCGGAGGAGAACACCAACAACGCGCCGCACGCGCTGACGGTGACGGGCACGACGTTCGTGAACGACTACGGCTCGCGGCGTGGGCAGATCAACGTGGCGACGACGGCGACCATCGAGGGCTGGAGCGGCAACACGTACGTGGGCAACGCCACGGGCATGGAGCTCGACGTCGACGCGGGTGCGTCGTTCACGACCTTCGCGACGCGCGCCGCGGCGGGGCTTGCGGCGTACGACGGCACGGTGACGACGTTGCCTCCGCCGTCGTGTCAGTGAGTCTTGGGCTGCATCGCGCCTGTCTCAAGCGGAGCCGCGAAGATCACCGGCTGCTTTACGGCTCCCTGCCGTAGTTCAGCCGGTCAGTTTCCTGCGGTGAGGTGGGCGGTGAGTTCGGCAGCGACGTGAGCGCCGGTCGCCGGCGGGCCTCTCGATT
>CAMLFP010000314.1 GCA_946479335.1 uncultured Archangium sp. | reverse complement strand
CGGGGGGAAACAACACGAGCGAAGGCAAGGCCACCGTGACTTTCAACTCGTCCGGCAACAGCGGTCTCCCTGCACAAGACGTTGACCCCCTCGGGGCAGTGGCGACGCAATACCCGGCCGCGCGACTCGCCGAGCCCTCCCGCGCCATCGGGCTGGTCACGGGCAACCCGCGCGATGGCCTCGTGACCATCATCGCCTTCACTGACGGAGAGGAGGCGTACACCGACACCAACCTGAACGGCGTCTACGATCTCGGCGAGCCGTTCGTCGACATCGGGGAGCCGTGTGTCGACAAGGACGACGACGACGTGTGCAACAACTTCGACACGCGCATCGGCAATGCTGACCTCAACAACAACGGCGTGTGGGATGGCCCGAACGGTGTGTGGGACGGCGCGACCAAGGTCTGGACCAAGGCCTACGTGCTGTACACGGGCGCGGCCGCCGTCGGCAGCACCAACCCCGCCACGAGCGCCGCGAGCCCCACCCTCATCGCCGGTGGCACCTCGATGTCGTTCGACTTCTTCGCGTCTGACCAGTTCCTCAACCGCATGGCCTCGGGCACCACGCTCCCCATGGTCAACGTGGTCGGGGGGCGCGGCACCGCGACGTGGAACCCCATCAGCAGCGGCGCCCTCAACGACGCCTACGGCTTTGGAGTCTCGTACCAACTGCTGAACGTCGCGGGCGATGGTCCGTGCACCAGCACGACCAACTCCATCTGCACGTACCACACGCGTTTCACCAGTTGGTGGAACGGCTACGTGGGGACGCTCACCGTCACCGCACCGGTCGGCGGCACCGCGGAGAACCGGCAGATCTCGGTTCGTCCGACGACGCTGACCGACTCGCTCGATATCAGCGTCTTCCTGAACGTCGGCATCTGAGCCCGACGTGCCGGAGGCGAGTCACTTCGCCTTCGGCACCTTCTCCCAGTCGGCGAGGAACTTCTTGATGCCCGCGTCGGTCAGCGGGTGGCTCGCCAGCTGCTGAATCACCGACAGCGGGAGCGTGCCCACGTGCGCGCCCAGCTTCGCGGCGTCGAGCACGTGAATCGGGTTGCGGATCGACGCGACCAGCACCTCGGTCTTGAAGCCGTAGTTCTTGAAGATGGTGACGATGTCGCTGATCAGGTCCATCCCCACCTGGCCGATGTCGTCGAGGCGGCCCACGAACGGCGAGACGTAGGTCGCGCCGGCCTTCGCGCACAGCAGCGCCTGGTTCGCCGAGAAGATGAGCGTCACGTTGGTGCGGATGCCCTTGCCGCTCAGCGCCTTCACCGCCTTCACGCCCTCGACCCCCATGGGGATCTTCACCACGATGTTCTTGTGGATCTTCGCCAGCGCCTCGCCCTCGGCGATGAGCTCCGGCGCGGTCAGCGACACCGCCTCGGCCGACACCGGCCCGTCGACGATGGTGCAGATCTCGCGGATGACCTCTTCAAAAGGCCGGCCCGACTTCGCGATGAGCGACGGGTTGGTGGTGACGCCGTCCACCACGCCCATGTCGTGAGCCGCGCGGATCTCCTTCACGTCGGCGCTGTCGATGAAGAACTTCATGTGGGGTCTCCTTCAGAGGGGGAAAGTGATGAAGCGGCGGCCTAGCCGATGTACACGACGCGCGCCATGAGCTCCGGTCGCGCCAAGCGCACGTTGGCCTACGCGAAAGACGTGCTGACCCAGGAGTCGCGCGCCATCGCCGCGCTCCCCAGGCGCCTCGGCCCCAGCTTCCTCGCCGCGCTCGACGCGCTCGACGCCGCTCCGCACGTGGTGTGCACCGCCATCGGCAAGCCCGGCTTCATCGCGCAGAAGCTGTCGGCCACGCTGGCGTCGACCGGCGTGCCTTCGCTCTTCCTCCACCCCGCCGAGGCCGCACACGGTGACCTCGGCCGCGTGACGAAGGGCGACGTGGTGGTGGCGCTCTCCAACTCCGGGCGCAGCGCCGAGGTGGTGCGGTTGCTGCCGTCGCTCAAGGCGCTGGGCGCCACCGTCATCGCGCTCACCGGCGACGCGCAGTCTCCGCTGGGGCTGGGCGCCGACATCACCGTGGAGCTGGGGCCCATCGACGAGGCGTGCCCGATGGGGCTGGTGCCCACCGCTTCTTCTGCGGCGCTGCACGCGGTGTGCGACGCTCTGGCGATGACGCTGGCGTGGCGCCGCGGCTTCTCGCAGGCCGACTACGCGCGCTACCACCCGGGCGGCGCGCTGGGCCGCGCGGTGATGCGCGTGCGCGACGTGATGCGCACGGGCGACGCGAACCCGCTGGTCCGCGACACCGCGAGCCTCGCGCAGGCGGTGGGCGTGATGACCCGCACGCCGGGCCGCCCGGGCGCCACCAACGTCATCGACGCCAGGGGCCGGCTGGTGGGCATCTTCACCGACGGCGACCTCCGCCGCCTCGCCGAGCGAGACGCGCTCGACTTGAAGCAGCGGGTGTCGACGGTGATGGCGCGCAGCCCGCGCTGCATCGGCCCCGGGGAGTTCGTGCAGACCGCCGCGGCGATGATGCGCAAGCTCAAGCTCGACCAGCTCCCGGTGGTCGACGAGCGCGGCAAGGCGCTGGGGCTGCTCGACGTGCAAGACCTGCTGTGAGCCGGTGCTAGCGTCGCCCGCCATGGACGCGCGCACGTTCCTCTCGCAGGTGAAGCTCGTCGTCGACGCCGGAGCCGTCCGCGAGGCCCAGCAGTCGCTGTGGGCGGTGCTCGACGAAGCCAAGAAGCGCAGCCTCCCGGCGACGCCCTCGGCGCTCGACAAGCTCTACCTCTTCACGGTGCCGAAGCTCTCGCCCGACGGCAGCTGCACGCTGCACGAAGAGCTCGACCCGACGCCCTGGGACCTGAGCCGCGCGCTGGGTGGCCGCTCGCCGGTGACGTCCTTCACGTTGCTGACGTTGCGCGCGCTGGTGGAGGCCACGCACGCCGCGACCGGCGCCGCGTGGCTCGGGCTCTACCAGGTGCGCGGAGACCGCCTCGTGAAGCTCGCGTACTGCGGAGACCCCAGCCGCGCGGAGTTCCCCCTGACCGCCGAGTTCGAGACGAAGTCGACCAACGTGCGCGTCACCCGCAGCGGGGTCGCGGCGCACCTCAGCGACGTCGCCGCGCACCGCGACGCGGGGGGCGCGTATTACGAGTGCGACCCGAAGGTGCGCTCCGAGCTGTGCGTGCCGGTGCTCGACGCCGCCGGGAAAGTGGCAGGGCTCGTCGACGCGGAGGCGCGCGCCGTCGCGCACTTCACCCCACCACGCGTCGCGATGGTCGCCGCGCTGGCGCTCGAGGCCGCCGCACACCTGCCAGCGCTGTAAAAAAGTCGAGGCGATACGGTGACATCGCGGGAGGTCATCGCCTCACGGCTTGAGAAAAACGACAGGCCCCCCCTCTTGTGTGACACGGCGCGTCCGCAATAGATCCACCCGGGTGAACCAGCTCCGTTTCGTCATCGCTGTTACTGTTTTGTCGCTCGCCGGTTGTAAGTGCCGTGACCCGCATGTCACGTCCGCCAGGGGTCAGGTCCAATGGGAATGGACCGACGCCACCGGGCCCCACGTCGACAGCTCCGCGGCCATCGACTTCGGCACCATCTCGATGGGCGGCCGCAGCGACGCCGCCCTCGTGGTGCGCAACGGCGGCAACGCGATCTTCACGATGGAGGAGTTCGCGCAGATCGACGGCTCGCCGGTCTCCATCAACGGCGCGCGCCCCTCGGGTGACTACCCGGCGTTCTCGTTGACGTTCGACCCCAAGGCGACGTTGCAGCCGACTGAGGCGACGACGGTGACGGTGTCGTTCACGCCCCCCGTGGTCGTGGAGGCTTTCGTCGACCACTTCGCGAACCTCGAGCTGCGCCCCGACTTCGCCGATGCGTCGCCGTTGTCCATCAAGGGCCGCGCCATCTCCGACTCGTGCGACCTGCCCGACTCCATCGACTTCGGCGCGCTGCCCATCGGCGTCACCAGCGACTACGCGCTGCAGATCAACAACACGAGCGCCATCGCGTCGACCTTCAGCGCGGGCACGGTGAATGACGTCCCGGCCGACACCTACTTCCTCCTCGGCCTCGAGAACGGCCAGCTGCAGGTGCCGGCGGGCGGCTCGTCGACGCTGACGCTGCGCTTCTCGCCCACCGAGCCGCGCGACTACAACGGCACGGTGTCGATGCGCCGCGGCGCCTCGTGCCCGGAGAAGAACGTGCAGTTGCTGGGTCGTGGCGTCACCTCGTGCCTCACCTGGGTGCCCAGCCCCACCGATACCTCGGGCACCATCCTCTCGTACGGCGCGGTGCCCCCGGCGACGGCGAAGGAAGGCACCATCACGCTCCAGAACGCGTGCAGCGTGGTGGTGAACGTCTCGAACATCCGCACCAATGACCCGGCGTTCGTGCGCAACACCGCCGACGCGGTGACGGTGCCGGCTGCGACGCGCAACAGCGATGGCACGTGGGCGTCGGGCACGGCGGTCATCTCCATCGACTTCCAGCCGACGGCGTTCGGCTCGAAGCAGGGCCTGCTGCTGGCGGCCACCGACCTGGAGGCGCAGCCCAACTTCACCGTCGGCCTCAAGGGCTTCGGCGGCGGCCCCATCATCCGCGTGGTGCCTGACCCGACGCTGGCCTTCGGCCGCGTGGGCTTCTCGCCGACCTCCGCCACGCCGCTGGTGGCGACGCGGCAGCTGCGCATCTCGAACATCGGCAACCAGGTGACGCCGATCGACCTGAACCTCAACCTCCACATCGACACGCAGAACTACACCGTCACCGCGACCAGCGGCGCGGCCAACGAGCTGTGCATCGGTGACTACGACGCGGCGTCGGACACCTGCACCGGTGGCTACACCTCCGCGTACGACCCGGCGACGGGCATCTCGCCCAGCAGCACGGGCCTCAACCTGCCGGTGCGCCTGATTCCCCGCACGGCGGGCGCGAAGTCGTACGAGCTCGTCATCTACAGCAACGACTTCGCGACTCCGGAGAAGCACATCACCATCACCGCCGACGCCGTGGAGGCCCCGCCCTGCGACTACACGGTGACGCCGGCCACGCTCGACTTCGGGCTGGTGAACAGCTCCGCGGCGCTGACCCAGAGCTTCACGCTGCACAACAACGGCACGCAGCCGGGCGACGTCTGCTACTTCAGCAGCTTCGACCTCTCGGCCAGCACCGACCCGTCGTTCACGCTGGTGAGCCCGCCGACCGACATCCAGCTGGCGCCCGGCGCCGACGCGACCATCTCCGTGCAGCTCTCGCCGGTGGGCGCGCCCGCGGTGGCGACCCCGGTCTCGGGAGCGGTGGTGTTCGCGGTGCCCACCGCGACGTCGAACTCGGGTCAGGTGAACCTGCAGGCGACGCTCTCGCCGTCGTGCCTCTCCATCTCGCCGGTGCCGGTGAACTTCGGTGACGTGAAGCAGGGCTGCGCGTCGGCCAACAAGAGCATCATCATCAACAACTCGTGCCAGACGCCGGTGACCTACAGCGGCGCGGTGCTGACCGCCGCGGCCGTCGCGGCCAACGGCACGGGCGCCTGCACCACCGCCGGTGGCTGCCCGCAGTTCTCGCTGGTGTCGGTGCCGGCGGCAGCGACCATCCCCGCGGGTGGTCAGCGCGTCATCACGGTGAACTTCAAGCCGTACTCGCAGGCCACCTTCAACGGCAACGTCGACATCACGCTGCAGACCACGGGCCCTGCGTTCGTGACCTCGGTGCCGCTGGTGGGCAACGGCATCGCGCCGCCGAGCAACGGCGTGTGCGTGGCGGCCACCTGCCCCGGCCCGATGACGGTCGGCGCCAACACCTCGGTGACGCTGCCGGTCTCGGTGGTGTCGCAGGGCTCGAACACCTGCTCGTGGGGTATCCAGTCGCGGCCCACCACGTCGAGCGGCCTGTTCTCGGCGCCCTCGAGCTGCACCTCGACCAACTACGACGCCGACACCATCGGCACGCACGTCGTGCAGTTCACGGTCACCTCCGGCGGAGAGACGGCCAGCTGCACCACGCCCATCACCGTGGTGCCCAACGGCGACCTGTGGCTGGAGCTGACGTGGAACACCGGCGCCGACATGGACTTCTACATCACGCACCCGCACGGCAGCGTGACCAACCCCATCGACCAGGCGACGTTCGAAGACGACACGTGGGCCAACAACTGGAACCACAACAGCTACTCACACACCCAGAGCTGGGGCCCGTCGGGCACGTCTGACGACCCGTTCCTCGACCGCGACGACATCGGCGGCGTGGGCCCGGAGAACATGCGCATCAGCTCGCCGGAGTTCAACGTCATCTACGGCATCGGCGTGCACGCGTACTCGGGCTCGAACGTCACCTCGACGGTGAAGGTGTACTGCGGTGGCTCGCTGGTCGCGACGCAGGTGAACGTCATCCCCTACGACGCGCTGTGGGTGGTCGGAACGCTGCAGTTCCAGAACCTGACGCAGTGCACGTACACCAGCATGGGTACCGGCACCGTCTACACGGCGTTCACGCCGTAACCGTCAGCGCCGCACGATTCACCCGAGCCGCCCTCCGGAACATCGGTGGGCGGCTCGTTCGTTTT
>CAMLFP010000313.1 GCA_946479335.1 uncultured Archangium sp. | reverse complement strand
CGTCGCGTGGGTCGCGCAGTTGAATCCACAGCGGGGAGAGAAGCTGCGCGCGCAGCTGCGTCGTGTTGTGTGGGGCTGATCAACGCACTGACAAGACTGCACTGACGGGAGCGGCCCTCGATCCACCATAGGGCTCTCGAGAAAAATCGCTTCGAGGAACTATTGCTAAAGATTTGCTGACAGAAAGTCGGCGACTTTTGTTCCGAGATAACTGAATACACTGTCTCGGTCTGTTGCTGAATTGCCAACATGTAGAGTCGAGGTCGAGAATCCGGCATCATATCGTACTTGTTCGCTGACTGATTTTAACCGATCGTACGCTTGTCGAAATTTATTTGCCTTTAGGTTCCTGCGTTGCGTTACTGGGTATTGCTCCATTGCGCGTTTGCGAGCTTCATGAGCATCGATTGCAGGAGGAGACGACTGTTGGGTCTCGAAGTAAGCTTGAGTCATGTGGAGAGCCGCATAAAAGTTCTGAACGATTGCCCATTCCGGTACGCCCGTGACGTCGGCCGGATTTGCGTCCGCATGGCATCGGTGGACGACCGCTCTCCAAAAGCTGTTCTGAGCGTTCTTCAGTGTCATCGCTCAAACAGTATTCCGATCGAAGACGCGACATCCTTCAATGGTCGCCCTTGAAGCGCCCAAACAGCGATATCAATCTCCGGCAAGTTCGCTCGCAGCAGTCTGTCTTGAATTGTGGCTGCTGCGTCATAAACCTCATCTGTGTGTTCTTCTGCGAGCAGTACGATTCGGCGCCAGTTTTCCCTCCCCATCACTAAGGCCTTTACGACGCTGCGCGGACCGATTTCGTGAAATAGATCTGTTAGTGCGAGCAACACCTTCCAGCGAAAGGTTGCTTCGGCCAACTGCGTGTCCGTCGCGAACGAAGCCTCGAGATCCCAGTTACTTAGGCTGTCGTCCTTGTTCTGTGTCGACCATGCGCTCGACCGGGGCGGGCGTCTTGTTGGTGAAACGCCAACTGGCGAGAAATCATGGTCGGCGTGCTGCGTGTCCGACGAATAGGTTGTTGCGACGAAACTATCAAACATTACCTGCCCCCTTTGCCTTAAATCGTTTGAGTGCTTTATCGCTGATAGCGGAAAAGAACATCGCATCAATTAGTTCGTCAAGCTTAGAGAATGCCGCGCGGAGGTCGACGCCGTCTGCAACCTCCTGTCGAATTCTGGTCTCCATTCGAAGAACCGGCACCTTGGTAGCCCGATGCTCGCCTGAGGCAAGAGTGTAGTATCCCTTTGTCCCGGGGCCGATTCGTTCTTCGCTCTTGAAAATGATATCTTTGGTCTCGGATGGCCCAAGAGGAGACTGCAATGCAGGAATAAGTTGAGCAAGTTCTTCGAATGATTCCCAGTGGAGTCCTTTTCGAAAGATATCAACCTTGCTTAGCTCAATGGCAGCTACGACAGGGGCTTCGCTGCGCAACTGGCAGTAAGCTGCAAATCGTTCGAATTCACGAAGAGCAAATGGGAGGAGCGGCTCGCCCCCGGCAGTCTCGGTCGTAAATCGTGGATATGCATCATCATCGGTTTGTCGTCTCCAGTTGACGAACATCCGATCGCCTTGCAGTTGGAGCAGTCTTGTCCGGTCCTCGTTGATGAGCCAAGTGCGCACCGGCGGTAGTCCAACAAAAATTTTCGTGGAACCCGGCTCCACGACGGCATCTTTAAGCTCGTGATAGGGAAAATCGTTGGCTCTCTCAGCCCAATACCTACCCACCTCTGTAGATGTCATTCCGCCGTCAGCTGCGAAGACGAAACCGCAGATGACTTCGTTGATTGGTGGCTCCGCAAGATCTCGAGTGTTTGTCATGACCATTGACAAGGCGATGATCGTATCGGGCCGATCGACCCGATGCCACAAGTTGTTGGTCTCTCATTGGCTAGTCTTCGCTCCGGATGTGGTGAGTAGGACTCACCCTGCTGCATGCCATGTGAAGTAGAGGCGCGGCATGTCGCAGAAGCTGCTCGACGCCATTCGCGCTGAAGCCAAACCGGCGCTGTGGGCCAACGGCGTCAAACTCGCGCGCGCCAACGCCGCCGCGCTGGAGAAACAGAAGGGCGAGGAGTTCGTCTTCCGCGTGAAGCCGCAGGGCCGGCCGGTCGCGCTCACGGTCTATTTGACGCCCGACGACTCGTGGGAGTGCAGCTGCGACTCCGCGTTCGACCCGTGCGAGCACGTCGTCGCCGCCGCCATTGCGCTGTCGCAAGGCGGCACGCAGGTCGCCACCGCCGCGCAGACGTGGACGCGCCTCGTCTACCGCTTCACGAAGGTGGAGAACGGGCTCACCGTCACGCGCGAGTTGCTGCACGCCGATGGCCGCGTCGAGCCGCTCACGGTTTCGCTGCAGTCGATGGTCGCCAACGGCCAGGCGGGCAACCTGCAGGTCGAGAACGGCGACCTCCTCGCCGACCGCGTGCTGGAGAAGCCGTGGCGTGGCGCGCTCCCGCCGGAGCGCCTCGAAGGGTTGCTCGGGCTGCTCGCCGCGTCGAAGCAGATTCTGCTCGACGGTCAGCCGGTCGCCTTCACGCAAGACGTGATGCTCCCGCGCGTGCGCGTGACCGACGACGGCAATGACGTGGTCGTCACCATTCACGCCGACCCGCGCGTGAGTGAAGTCGTCAGCCCCGGCGTCGCACGCTGCGGTGACACCGTGTGCCGTCTGGGCGAGACGGAGCTCACCGGCCCGTGGCTCCACGCGCTGCCCTCGGTGCGCCGCTACGACGCGTCGCAGACGGGCGAGCTGCTGAGCCGCACCTTGCCGGAGCTCGCGCAGCGCTTCCCCATCGACAACTACTCGCGCCGCTTGCCGAAGGTCGACTCGAGCCTCACGCCGCGCATCGAGCTGCAGCTCGCGCAGATGGACATCGGCCTCTCGGTGTTGCCGGTGCTGGTCTACGGCACGCCTCCGTCCGCGCGTGTCGACAACGGGAAACTCGTGCACCTCGGCGGGCCGATGCCGGTGCGCAAAGAGAAAGAAGAAGTGCGCGTGACGACGTCGCTGCGCGACGTGATGGGCCTCGTGCCGGGCAGACGCACCACGTTCTCCGGCCCGGAGCTGGCGCGCTTCGTCGACCAGTTGAAGGCGTGGCGCGGTGGACTCTCGGGCGACGCGCGGCGCGTGCTGGGCGTGGGGCTCTCACTCAACCCGCACTTCACCGCGAAGTCGTCGTTCGATGCCTTCGGCGTTCCCCACGCGGAGTTCGGCCTCGAGTTCGAGCTGCAAGGCGGCCGCACCGAGAGCGTCAGCGGCGAAGCGGTGCTGCGCGCGTGGAAAGAAGGCCTCGGGCTGGTGCCGCTGGAGAGCGGTGGTTGGGCGCCGTTGCCGCTGGCGTGGCTCGACACGCACGGTGCGCGGGTGCAGGCGTTGCTCGCGGCGCGCGGTGAAGATGGCGCGGTCGCGAATCACGCGCTGCCGCAGTTGGCGGAGCTGTGTGAGTCGCTCGACTCGCCGCCGCCCGCCGGCCTCGACAAGTTGAAGCCGCTGGTCGAGGGCTTCGAGAAGCTCCCGCGCGCGACGTTGCCGGAGGTGAACGCCACGCTGCGCCCGTACCAACAGCACGGCGTCGACTGGCTGTACTTCCTCAAATCCACCGGGCTGGGCGGCGTGCTGGCCGACGACATGGGCCTCGGCAAGACGCTGCAGACCATCTGCGCGCTCGAGAAGGGCACGCTGGTCGTGTGTCCTACAAGTGTCTTACCGAACTGGAAGGCCGAGCTCGCGCGCTTCCGCCCGTCGCTCACCGTCAATGCGTACCACGGGCCGTCGCGCACGCTGAACGACGCCGACGTGACGCTCACCACCTACGCGCTGCTGCGCCTCGACGCCGACGCGCTGACCGCGAAGAAGTGGCGCGTGGTGGTGTTGGACGAAGCGCAGGCCATCAAGAACCCCGACAGCCAGGCGACGCGCGCCGCGTACCGGTTGAAGGCCGACTTGAAGCTGGCCGTCACCGGCACGCCGCTGGAAAACAGACTCGAAGAGCTGTGGAGCCTGATGCACTTCACCAACCCCGGGCTCCTCGGCGGGCGCCGCGAGTTCAACGACAAGTACGGCGACAACGTCACGCCGGAGCTGCGGAAGAAGATCGCGCCCTTCATCCTCCGCCGCTTGAAGAAGGACGTCGCGCCCGAGCTGCCGCCGCGCACCGAGGCCGTGCGCTTCGTCACCCTCGAAGAGAAGGAGCGCGCCGTCTACGACGCGGTCTACGCCGCCACGCGCGCGGAGGTCGTGAAGCTGCTCGGTGAAGGCGGCAGTGTCTTGAAGGCCCTCGAAGCGCTGCTGCGACTCCGGCAGGCCGCGTGTCACGTCGCGCTCGTGCCCGGCCAGCAGGCGAAGACGTCGTCGAAGGTGCAGGTGCTCGTCGAGCAGCTCACCAACGCCGCTGCCGACGGGCACCGTTGCCTCGTCTTCTCGCAGTGGACCTCGATGCTCGACCTCATCGAGCCGGAGCTCAAAGCCGCGGGCCTCACCTTCTCGCGCCTCGACGGCAGCACCTCCGACCGCGGCGCCATCACCGAGGAGTTCCAGAAGGACGGCGGCCCCACCGTGTTGCTGATGTCACTCAAGGCCGGCGGCACCGGGCTCACGCTGACCGCGGCAGACCACGTGTTCCTCGTCGACCCGTGGTGGAACCCGCAGGTCGAAGCGCAGGCCGCCGACCGCGCGTACCGCATCGGGCAGGACAAGCCGGTCTTCGTGTACCGCCTCGTCTCGCAGGGCACCGTCGAGGAGAAGATCCTCCAGCTGCAAGACAAGAAGCGCGCGCTGTTTGAGGCCGCGCTCGACGGTGGCGCCGGTGCGGCGTCGCTCACGCGGGAAGATCTGCTCGCGCTCTTCTGACGACGGCTCCCGCACCCCTCGTTGCGCGAGACCTCTCGCGACCGGGGAGCGGGCGGCTAGGCTGCGCGCTTCATGAAGAACGTCCGGTTGGGAGCAACCCTCCTGTTGCTCGTGTGTTTCCCGCTCCGTGCCACCGCCGTCGAGTGCGCCCAGCCCGAAGGCGCCAACGGCAAGGGCGTCTCCGCGAAGAGCGCGCGCGAGCGCCTCGACTACCTGGCGCGGCAGTTCACGCAGGAGACCAAAGCCAGCCAGACGTACATGACGGTGTACGGCACCTCGTACCTCGCGCTCACCGCCGGTCAGCTGGTGCTGGTGCCGGTGTCGAACGATTCAGACAAGCCCACCTGGTACTGGGGCGCGCTCAACTCGCTCATCGGCTTCGCGGCGGTGATGCTGGTGCCGCTCAGCGTCGTCGACCAGGGCCCGAAGTTCGCCGCGCGCGCGCAGACGGTCAGCGATGACGAGACGTGCCGCCTCGTCGAAGAGGGCGAGAAGCTGCTCAAGACCAGCTTCGAAGAAGAGACCTTCCAACGCAGCTGGCTGGTGCACCTCGCGAACGGCGTGCTGGGCGTCGGCTTCGGGCTGCTGCTGGGCTTCGGGTACAAGCAGTGGGTGTCGGGCGTCGTCAACGGCCTCAGCAGCATTGCCATCGGCGAGCTGATGCTGTGGACGCAGCCGAACCAGCTCATCCCCGGGTGGAAGGCGTACCTCACCGGCCAGGAGACGCCGGTCACCTTCCACGTCGTGCCCACCGCGGGCCCCGGCATCGGGTTGGTGATGCGCTTCTGATTACGCGTCGACCGTCACCACCAGCGCCTCGATGCGGCCCTCGATGACGCCGGCGCCGAAGCGGCGCGTGAGCGCGGTCTCCACCGCGAGCGTGGCGCGCTCCAGCCCGTCGGCGTCGCGCGCTTCAATCTCGCCGCGCATCGGCGTGCCCTGACAGTACGCGGTGGCCGCGACGTGCGCGGAGTCGGCGCGGCTGGCGAACACTACCGTCTCGATGTTCGGCTTCGCGGTGAAGCCCGCGGTGGCGAGGTGGCGCGCGATGTCGTCGGCGCGGTGGTAGCCGTGCGGCGTGCCCGCCATGAACCGCGGAGGGTCCTCGGGGAACAGCGCGGCCAGCGCGGTGCTCGCGACGTCGGCGAAGTCGTTGCGCTCGATCGCTCCCCAGGTGTTGAAGGCGAACAACCCACCCGGCCGCAGCACCCGTCGCGCCTCAGCGTATGCGTGCGGCTTGTCGGGGAAGAACATCACGCCGAACTGACACACCACCGCGTCGAACTCCGCGGCGCCGAACGGGAGCGCCATCGCGTCGGCTTGTCGCCACTCGACGGGGCGCACGGTGCCCAGGCGCGCGGCTTCATCGAGCATCGTGGTGTTGAGGTCGGTGGCGACGAGGTCGCCCGTCAGTTGCGCCGCGAGCCTCCGCGTGACGACGCCGGTGCCGGCCGCGAGCTCGAGCACCCGCTGCGGGGCCGCGCGCGCCACCCGCGCTGCGAGGTCGTCGGCGTACGGCGCGAAGATGAGCGGCACCATCAGCCGCTCGTACAGCTGTGCGACCGAGCCGGTGAAGGCCGCGTCTGGGGGCTGTGCCATGCGGAGCACCAAACCACGGGTTCGTGATGCGTTTTCAGGGCATTGCGGTAGAGGCGCGGCCACATGGCGTGGCGTTCAGTCCCAGAAGCCGGAACCA
>CAMLFP010000312.1 GCA_946479335.1 uncultured Archangium sp. | reverse complement strand
GCGCTCGACCTGCCGCTGCCGGAAGGCATCGCGGCGTGGGAGCGCGTCTCGCAGCACGTCGGGGTCGCGAAGGTCGGGCTGTCGCTGTTTGTAGAACATGGGCCTCGCGCGGTGGACGAGTTCCTCCGGCGCGGGGCCCGTGTGTTTCTGGATCTGAAGCTCCACGACATCCCCAACACGGTGGAGCTCGCGTCAGCGCGGGCCGCGGCGTTGGGGGTTTCGTATTTGACGATTCATGCGTCGGGCGGCGCGGCGATGGTGAAGGCCGCGGTCGCTGGCGCGAATGCAGGTGCGGCGAAGGCCGGCGTGAAGCCTCCCGTGATTCTCGCCGTGACGGTGCTGACGTCGATGGACGAGGCGGCCCTGCGCGAGACGGGCGTGCCGGCGACGCCCGATGCGCAGGCCGAGGCGCTCGCCGCGCTCGCGGTGAAGAACGGCGCAACGGGCCTGGTGTGCAGCGCGCGGGAAGTCGCTGCCGTGCGCGCGCGCGTGGGCGCAGACATCATCTTGTGTACGCCGGGAATCCGCCCTGCGGGCAGCGCGGCGAATGATCAGTCGCGCACCGAGACGCCGGCGTCGGCGGTGAAAGCCGGGAGCAACCTCCTCGTCATCGGCCGGCCGATCACCAGCGCGCCCGACATGAAGGCCGCCGCCGCCGCGATCGAAGCCGAGCTCAGCTCACGCTAGCTTCGCGGGATGAAGCTCGAGTTGGCGAAGGATTGGAACGACGCGTACCCGAATCCGCTGAATGCAATTCTCGGCGATGTGCTCGAAGGTGTTCAGCTGCGAATGCCGGCGAGTTGCCCATGCTGCGGCGCTGCTTCGATTCACATCTACTTCCATCGTCACGACGAGAAGCGGCGCAGCGGGGTGTGGATTTGGTGCGACTCATGTCGGCGCACGATGCATGGGTCCCTGAGGGTGCCCGCGTGGTGGCGAAACCTCGAGACGGTTCGCTTGAGTGATCTGACTTCGCACCCTGTCGTGCTCGACACCGCGAGAGCGCTCGTTGACGAACACTGGAATCGGGTCGCGGAACAACAACGCTGAATCAGTGGTCAGTACACGTTGGTATATGAGGGTAGTATACGACGTGTACACATGGCTCAGCTCACCATCTACCTGCCCGACGCCGTTGAGAAGAAGGTCCGCGCCGACGCGCGGCGCGCGAAGAAGAGCGTCTCGGCCTACCTGAGCGAGCTCGCGACCAGGAAGGAGCGCGCCGGCGATGAGCGCGCGTGGCGCAAGGCGCTGCTCGCGCTCGGCGGGAGCTGGGAAGGCAAGTTCCCCAAGATCGATGACGCACCGCCGGAGCCGGTGGACTTCACGTGAAGCTCCTCGACACCAACATCTGCATCGCATGGCTCTCTGACGCCGACCGGGGCGTGCGCCGGCAGCTCACGGCCCTCGAGCCGGGCGACGCGATGCTGTGCAGTGTGGTGAAGGCGGAGCTGCTCTACGGCGCGCGGAAGAGCGCCAAGCCCGCGGCGAACCTCTCAAAACTCGAGACGCTGTTCTCGCTCTTCGACTCACTGCCCTTCGATGATGCCGCGAGCGAGGAGTACGGCTCGCTGCGCGCACAGCTCGAGGCGGCGGGCACGCCGCTGGGGGCGAATGACCTGCTGATCGCGGCCATCGCGCTGGCGAATGACGCGACCGTGGTGACGCGGAATGAAGACGAGTTCCGCCGGGTGCCGGGCCTGCGGGTCGAGGTCTGGTAACCGTTTCAGCCCTGTGACCGGGGGGGCGCTTGCGTCGCACATCGCCTTCGGCTACGGGCCGACGTGTTCCCCCTCATCTTCGAGCGAGAACCCTCACGGAGCGCGTGGCCACGCTCTGCGTCGAAAAACTCCGGCCGGCAGCACCTTTCAGTAGTTCCCAGGACAACCCATACCCATGCAGCAGAACTTGAATAACCCCGGCTTTGAAGGTGGCGAAGAGAACTTCGCGGCGATGTTTGAGGAGTCCCTCAAGCAGGACGGCCGCACTGGTCTCGTGAAGGAAGGCGAAGTCATCAAGGGCACGATCATTCGCGTGACGCCCGAGTTCGCCATCGTCGACATCGGCTACAAGTCCGAAGGTCAGGTCGCCATCGCCGAGTTCACCAACGCCAAGGGCGAGGTGACGGTGAAGCCGGGTGACTCCGTGCAGGTCTACCTGGAGAGCCGTGAGAACGACACCGGCATGGTCGTCCTCTCCAAGGAGAAGGCCGACAAGATGCGCATCTGGGACGAGATCTCGGCTGCCGTCAAAGACGACCAGATCATCAAGGGCACCATCACCGGCCGCGTGAAGGGCGGCCTGCAGGTCGACATCGGCGTCAAGGCGTTCCTGCCGGGCAGCCAGGTCGACATCCGCCCGGTGCGCAACCTCGACCAGTTCCTCGCGAAGGAATTCGAGTTCAAGGTCATCAAGTTCAACCAGAAGCGCGGCAACATCGTCCTCTCGCGCCGCGTGCTGCTCGAGAAGCAGCGCGAGGAGCAGAAGAAGGAGACGCTGAAGAACCTCAAGGAGGGCGCGATCATGAAGGGCCAGGTCAAGAACCTGACCGACTACGGCGCCTTCATCGACCTCGGCGGCATCGACGGCCTGCTGCACATCACCGACATGTCGTGGGGCCGCGTCGGCCACCCGTCGGAGATGTTCGCGGTGGGTGACGAAGTGCGCGTGGTGGTCCTCAAGTTCGACCCGTCGCAGGAGCGCGTCAGCCTCGGCCTCAAGCAGATCCAGGAAGACCCGTGGCACCGCGCCGACGAGAAGTACCCGGTCGGCACGCGCGTGCGCGGCAAGGTCGTCTCGCTCACCGACTACGGCGCGTTCATCGAGCTGGAGCAGGGTGTCGAGGGCCTGGTGCACGTCTCCGAGATGACGTGGAACAAGCGCGTCAAGCACCCGAGCAAGCTGCTCGAGGTCGGTCAGGAGGTCGAGGCCGTCGTTCTCGACATCGACCCGAAGGCCAAGCGCATCGCGCTGGGCATGAAGCAGATCGAGCAGAACCCGTGGACGGTCCTCGAGGACAAGTACCCGATCGGCTCGGTCATCAAGGGCATCGTGCGCAACGTCACCGACTTCGGCGTGTTCGTCGGTGTCGAGGATGGCGTGGACGGCCTCGTGCACGTCTCCGACATCTCGTGGACGCAGCGCGTGAAGCACCCGGGCGAGATGTTCAAGAAGGGCGACGTCGTCGAGGCGTGCGTTCTCAACATCGACGTCGAGAACGAGCGCTTCAGCCTCGGTATCAAGCAGCTCCTCGCCGACCCGTGGGACACGCTGTCTGAGCGTCACCCGGTGTCGAGCCGCGTCAAGGGCAAGGTCACCAAGGTCACCGACTTCGGTGGCTTCGTGGAGATCGAGCCGGGCATCGAAGGTCTGGTGCACGTGTCTGAGCTGCGTGACGAGCGCGTCGAGAACCCCCGCGACGTGCTGGCCGAGGGCCAGGAGGTCGAGGTCAAGATCATCGACATCAACACCTCCGACCGGAAGATCGCGCTGTCGATCAAGCAGCTCCTCAACGACGGTGGCGACGACTACCGCGAGTACCTCAAGAAGCAGGCCGAGCAGTCGAAGGCCCGCCTCGGCGACGTGATGGGCAAGCTGAAGAAGTAAGCCCTTCGCGACCTCGCGAAGTTCGAGAGACCGCTCTCCACCTCAGGTGGAGGGCGGTTTTTCTTTGGGCGCCAGGGCCTCGAGCTGCGCGCGCAGCACGCGACGCTCGGCGGCGAGGAGCTCGCGCTGCAGCGCCGTCTGGCCGGTGTCGGGGAGCGACTGCAGCTCGCGCAGCAACCTCGCCGCCGCGTCGTGCTGCGAGGCTTCGCACTCCGCGCGTTCGGCCACGTCATCACCGAGCAGCGCCAGCGGCTCGCCTTCGCGCACGCTGTGGAGGGCCGGGTCTCGCCGCCAGGTGACGAGGGCGTCGGCGGGGCACTCGATGGGCAACAGCGCGCAGTGATCGGCCACGGCGAGCCACGCCAGCGGGCGGCCGTCGGGCGTCCACTCCAGGGTTCCGGTGCGCGGCGCGCGGAGGATCATGCCGTTGAGATCCTCCCCGGAGGTGGACGATTCCCGCGAACCGTTTTCGCGACGTGTTGGCTCCCATCACGCATGACTTCGACGCGTTCGACCCACGCGCTGCTGCGCGCCGCCGACAAGGCCGACACCTCGGGTGGTGAGCTGCTGCGTGCCGGCCTCGCGGTGGGCGCCATCGGCGTGGTGGGCGTGGTGCTGGGCGCGGTGTGCCCGATCTGCACGTTCGGCACGCCGGCGCTGCTGGGGCTGGGCGCGGTCCAGAAGCTGCGCGGCCGTTGGCTGGCGTGGCGCGCGAAGCAGAACTCCCACGCGGCGAAGGCCGCACAACCCACGAAGGAAGCACCATGAGTCTGCACCACACGCATCACCGTCAGTTGATCGAGCAGGGCGCGTTGCTGCTCGACGTGCGCACGCGCGACGAGTTCCACGAGGGCCACGTGTCGCGGGCCGTCAACATCCCCGTGCAGGAGCTCGCGCAGCGCCTCGGCGAGGTCGGCCCGAAGACGCGGCCGGTCGTCGTCTACTGCCGCAGCGGAGGCCGGAGCGCCGCCGCCGCGCAGCTGCTGACGCAGGCGGGCTACCAGGTGAAGGACATCGGCCCGATGTCGGCCTGGTGAAGGAGATGACCATGCACATCGAGACCTTCTTCGACGAACGCACCAACACGCTGACCTACGTGGTCTTCGACGAGGCCACGAAGGACGCGGTGATCATCGACCCCGTGCTCGACTACGAGCCCGGCGGCGGCAAGCTGTGGACGGAGTCACTCGAGAAGGTGGCGACCTTCGTCGACGCGCGCGGCTTGAAGGTGCACTACGTGATGGAGACGCACGTGCACGCCGACCACCTGTCGGGGAGCCAGTGGCTCAAGAAGCGGTACGGCGCGAAGGTTGCCGTCAGCAGGCGCATCGGCGAGGTGCAGCGCGTCTTCAAGGACGTCTTCAACTGGCCGGAGTTCGCCACCGATGGCCGGCAGTTCGACACGCTGCTCGACGACGGCCAGGTGGTGAAGGCCGGCGCGCTGGAGCTCAAGGCGCTCGCGACTCCGGGGCACACCCCGGCGTGCATGAGCTTCGTCACCGGCGACGCGGTCTTCACCGGCGACGCGCTCTTTCTCGACGACATCGGCGTGGGGCGCTGCGACTTCCCCCGCGGTTCGCCCGACGCGCTGTACGAGTCGGTGACCACGAAGCTGTACACGCTGCCGCCGCAGACGCGCGTCTTCGTGGGCCACGACTACCCGCCCGCGGGCCGTGCGTGGCGCGCCTCGACCACCATCGGGGCCGCGCGGGAGGCGAACGTGCAGCTCAAGGCGAGCCACACGAAGGACGACTTCGTCGCCCGGCGCTCGGCGAGAGATCGCACGCTGTCGGCGCCGCGACTGCTCTTCCCCAGCCTGCAGGTGAACATGGCCGCGGGCGAGTTGCCGCCGCCGGAGAGCAACGGGAAGCGCTACCTCCGCACGCCGCTGAATGGGCCGTGAGCCATGCTGGCCGGCGCGCTCTCGCTGTTGATCGGCCTGGTGCTGGGGATGTTGGGTGGTGGCGGCGCGATCCTCGCGTTGCCGATGCTGGTGTACGTCGCCGGCGTCGACGCGCGCGCGGCGATCGCAATGTCGCTGTTCGTGGTGGGCGCGACCAGCGCGCTCGGGGCCGGGTTGCACGCCCGCGCGGGCCGTGTGCGGTGGAAGGCAGGCCTGTGGTTCGCGGCCGCGGCGATGCCGGGCGCGTTTCTCGGCGGGCGCATGGCGCACCTGGTGCCCGCTGCGGTGCTGTTGCTGGGCTTCTCGGGGATCATGCTGGTGACCGCCGGCTCCATGCTGCGCGGCCGCCGTGAAGTCGAAGGCGCGCCACCACCGGAGTCACCGCTGCGCCTGCTGTCGCTCGGCGCGTTGACCGGCGTCATCTCCGGGCTCGTCGGCGCGGGCGGCGGCTTTCTGATCGTGCCGGCGTTGACGCTCTTCGGTGGCCTGGCGATGCGCGACGCGGTGGGCACCTCGCTCTTCGTGATCGCGTTGCAGGCGTTCGCGGGCTTCGCCGGGCACATCGGCCACGTGTCGCTCGACTGGGCGCTCACGACGGGTGTCACCGTGGCCGCGCTGGCAGGGCTCGCGGCGGGCGTCACGGTGAGCAACCGCGTGCCGGCGCCGGTCTTGCGCAAGGCCTTCGCGTGGCTGGTGCTGGCGATGAGCGTCTTCATGCTCGGCCGCCAGTGGGTCGACACGCGGACGGCTGAGACGCCGAGTGCGGATGAGAACCCGCCGCCGGCGCACGCGCGCGGTGACTCCGTGACCCCGGCGTCCACCTGACGCGGCCGCGGGCGTCGACGAAGAGGTTGGCCTGACTGTTCCAGCGGACGCTGCGACACAAGCCGCTGCGTCGCTGATTCCACGGGGCAGAGGTCAGTGGTTTCGCGCCACGAGCTCTTCGCGCACCGCGGTGTGTGCCCCAGCCGAACCATTTCGCACGAGGGCGTCGGAGAACACGCCGTCCGCGCGGCGCCCTGCGGCCGATCATGCGATCAAGAATCGCGCAGCGTCTCGACGCGCCAGGCGCGCGGGCCGCGCATCGGCAGCAGCT
>CAMLFP010000311.1 GCA_946479335.1 uncultured Archangium sp. | reverse complement strand
TCACCGGCAAGCCGTCGACCGGCCGCATCGTGTTGGCGAAGGCGTACTGAGCATGGGCGCCCCTCACCCCGCCCCTCTCCCCGGGGGAGAGGGAGTCTTGTTCATCGAGCCCATCGGCGGGCTGGCGGGCGACATGTTCCTCGCCGCCGCGTTGGATCTCGGCGTCAGCCTCGACGCACTCGTCGCGCAGCTGAAGACGCTCAAGGTCCCCAACTGGGAGCTCAAGGTCACGCGCACCGAGCGGCATCACCTCTTCGGCACGCACGTTGACGTGGTGGTGACGGAGCCCGAGACCGGCCACGTGCACCGCTCGTGGAAAGACATCGACGCGCTGATTTCAGCGTCGGGGCTGAGCGCGACCGCGAAAGCGAACGCGTTGAAGGTCTTCAAGCTCATCGGTGAAGTGGAGGCGAAGATTCACGGCACCACCATCGACGAGATCCACTTCCACGAAGTGGGCGCGGTGGACTCCATCGTCGACATCTGCGGCGCGGCGGTGGTGTTGGACCTGCTGGGCAACCCGCGCGTGTTCTGCGCGCCGCCGCCGCTCGGGAGCGGGACCATCAAGATCGCCCACGGCGTGGTGCCGGTACCGGTGCCCGCGACGCTGGCGCTGCTGGAAGGTGTGCCGGTGAAGTTCGAGGGCACGGGCGAGCTGGTGACGCCGACGGGCGCAGCGTTGATCAAGGCGTTCGCGACGGTGGGCGCGCCTCCTCAACTCGTCATCGAGAAGCACGGCTACGGCGCGGGCACGAAGGACTTCCCCGATCGCGCGAACCTGGTGCGCATGTCGGTGGGAACTCCCTCTCCCATGGGGAGAGGGTCTCGCGAAGCGAGGGGTGAGGGCCGCGAGTTGACGGTCATCGAGTGCAACGTCGACGACACCTCACCGCAGCTGCTCGGCGCGCTGATCGAAACGCTGCTCACGCGCGGCGCGCTCGACGCGTGGATCGCTCCGGTCGTCATGAAGAAAGGCCGCCCGGGGCATCTGGTGGGCGTCCTCACCGACACCGCGCACCACGACGCGCTGGTCGACACGCTGCTGCGCGAGACCACCACACTGGGCGTGCGCGAATACGCGGTCACCCGCACCGAGCTCTCACGCCGTCACGAAACCGTGAAGACGCCGTGGGGCGAGGTGCGGATCAAGATCGGCTTCCGTGGCGACGAGGTCTTCAACGCGGTGCCGGAGTTCGAAGACTGCAAGGCGCTCGCGACGAAAGCGGGCGTACCGCTCAAAGACGTGCAGCTCGCGGCACTGCAGGCGCTCAAACGCTGACGCTGCTACCGGGGGAGCTCGACCTCGGTGACGCCCACCAGCCGGCCGGGGTTCACCAACAGGTGGCTGAAGAACACCGCGCTGGTGTCGGCCCACACGTGCACGTTGGCCTCCGCGACCTGCACGAAGCTGGTGGTGCGCGTCACGAAGTCGAACAACCGCAGCCCCGGAGGCACCGCCACCAGCCCATCGACTGCGCCGCCGGGGAACAGCAGCGTCACCCGGGTCTGCGTGGCGCTCGCCGGGAGCGACTCCTTCGGCGGCGGCTGGTGCGTCGACACCAACAGCGTCTCGTCTCGGCGCAGCGCGAAGAAGGGCATCGTGCCGACGCGCGCCAGCACCACTTCGGTCATCGGGTACCACGCGTGGTGCGAGAGGTACTCAGCCAGCGAGTGCAGCTTCGCGAGGTGCAGCGAGCCCTCCAGCCAGCCGGCGGAGGTGAGGATGCGGCCAGAGACGGTCTGTTGGGGCGGGTGGTAGTCGCTCATCAGCGGGCTCCTGCTGCGGGTGTGGCGACGCCTACTTCGGCGGCGGCGGCGCGAGGAAGTAGATGACCGACGCCACGCCGACAATGACGGCGCCGGCGACACCCCACGTCACCGGGCTGGCGTACCAGGCCTTCTGTTCCACGACGGAGAGCTGCAGCGGCGACTCGGGGCTCGCGACCTTCGCCGCGGTGCCCTGGTCTGCGTCGAGCGCCTCCACGAAGTACCACGCGGTGTAGCTCTGCGTGTCTTTCGGCGGAGGAATCGACCCGGAGCACACGTCGTCCGCGCACGTCATCTCCGACGAATAGAACGGGCCGGTCGCGGTCAGCGCGTGACGCAGCAGCACGCGGGCGACGCGCGACTCCGGGTCAGACACCTTCACGCGCACCACGTACGGCGGGTCGTTGTCGGTGCGCGGCACGAGCTCCACGCGCGCGCGCGCGAGCGCCTTCTTCTTCATGCGATTCAAGAAATCGACCTGCTTCTGCGGCGCCGACGACGGCACCGAGAGCTGCGGGTCGAGCTCCAGCGCCTCGAGGGCGCGGCTCTCGGCGTTCGCGGAGTCACCGAGGACGAGGTGCACGAAGCCCAGCTCCAGCAACGCCTGCGCGCGCTCCTGCACGGGCCGGTCAGGCACCGCGAGGTAGCGTTGGTATTCGACGACGGCCTCTTCGTAGCGGAGCTGGTCGGCCATCTTCCGCGCGTCGGTGAGGCTCGAAGGTGCGGCCGCCATCACGAGGCCGCCGGGCTCCGGAGTCATCACGAACGCGCGCGGAGCATCAGGCAACGCGGCGAGCAGCAGAGCGAGCAGCATGGGCGTCGAGTTCTACCCCGGGCGACTCAGTAATACGTGCAATTCGAGCCCGTGCAGGTCCACGTCGTGGCGCCCACCTTGTTGCCCGCGCACGCGGTGCCGTAGCTGCTCGATGACCAGTCTTGCGCGGGGTTGAGCAGCGACGCGGTGCCTTCGGTGTAGCGCGAGACGCCGTCGGCGGCCGCGTTGCACGCCACACCGCCATCGACGCCGTTCACCGAGCACGCCGCGAAGGTCGTGTCGTACGTGGTGCCCGCGACCCAGCTCCATGTGTTGCAGGTCGAGTTGTCCCACGTGCCGTCGCAGTCTTCGTCAATCGTCGGCGTCGCTGCGGTCGAGCCGCTGCGCGAGACGCAGGTGAGCGACGGCGTGAACGACGCCAGCACCGCGCCGTCGTCGTCGCGCACGAGCCGCACCGGCACCGAGCTCCACGACGCGCCGTACCAGGCGGCGCTGGCCGGCAACGACGCGCTGCCGTTGACGCGGTTGACGTCACAGTTCGCGCTCACCACCGCGGCCCACGTGCCGTTGTTCTTCTTGTACTGCAGCGTGCAACCACCGGGGCCGCCGTTGCCGCGGCCGCTGCTCCACGAGGTGGTGAAGCTGCGCGCGTTGGCGGTGTGCGAGAGCGAGAAGCCCGACGGGGGCACCACCGGCCCGGCGAAGAAGGTGGCGATGGCGCCGATGCCGTTGATGTTGGAGCTGGTGTTGGAGGTGAGCGTGACGTTGCTGCCGCCGTCGCTGGTGTTCCAGCCGCTCATCACGATGCCCGACAGGTTCCCGCTCGCGAAGACCAGTTCCGCGGTGCCGCCGTCGGCCGCGGAGAAGCTGCGGCTCTGGTTGGCCGCGACGATGCCCAACGCCAACACGTCTCCCCCCTGGCTCTGCACGGAGAGCGTCTGCGTCGCGCCCGAGCCCGGCCCGCCGCTGGAGTAGACGCCGTGGTTGTCGACGTAGACGTACCGCGAGAGTCGGCCCACCCACAGCGCGCCGGTGGTGCCGAAGCCCGAGGTGGACACTCCGATGCGGTCGCCTGACGCCAGCGCGGTGGCGACGCTCGTCGTGAAGATGCTGACCGTCGCCGACTGCGTCGACGTGAACTCGACCTGCGTCCACGTGTTGCCGCTGGTGTCGTTGACCGTCGGGGTGATGGGGATCGCGCCGTTGGTGGCCACGAGCGCGACGAGGCGGTCACTGACCGCGATGTCTTGCGCCAGCGTGATGGACCAACTCGAGCCCGCGTCGGCCACCTCGCCGAGCACCGTGAGCCCGAGGTCAGGCGTGCAGCTCGCGGGCGCGTTCAACACCGGCTGCCCCACGAAGCCCGACGCGCAGGAGCACGCATAGCCCGAGAAGCCGAACGCAGCGCACGTCGCGTTCGCGCCACAGTCGACGCCGACGCACGGGTCCGTCGCAGCGCCGCCGCCCGTCGCTGCGCCACCGCCCGTCGCTGCGCCGCCGCCGGTCGCTGCGCCGCCGCCAGTTGCTGCGCCGCCGCCCGTCGCGACACCACCGCCGGTCGCGACACCACCGCCGGTCGCGTCACCGCCGCCGGTCGCAACACCGCCGCCGGTCGCTGCACCGCCGCCCGTCGCTGCGCCTCCGCCGGTCGCCGCACCGCCACCAGTTGCAGACCCGCCGCCGGTTGCAGACCCGCCGCCGGTTGCAGACCCGCCACCCGTCGCAGATCCACCGCCGCTCGGAGAGCCGACGCACCAGCCGGCGTCGTCGCACTCGTACCCGTTGACGCCGGAGAGATCGATGCAGCCCCCGAAAAACACGAACAAGCCCAGCCAGGCTCTACGCATGGCCCGGAGGCTACCACCGGCGCGCGCGTTTCTGGCCGCGGGTCAAGTCACCACGACGCGCTGCAGGTGCGGCGCGAGGCGGGTGACGGTCTCGTAGTGAATGGTCTGCGCCCAGCCGGCGAGCGTCTCCGCGGAGACGACCTCGTCACCATCGCGGCCGAGCAGCGTGGCGACCAGCGGCGCTTCGTCTTTCACCGCGTGCGTCACGTCGACGATGAGATGGTTCATCATCACGCGGCCCAGCACCGGGCAGCGCTGGCCGTTCACCAGCACGTGCGCCTTGCCCGACGCCAGGCGGGGGTAGCCATCCCAATAGCCGACGGGCAGCACGGCGACGCGCGTGTCGGCGGCGCAGCGGTAGGTGCAGCCGTAGCCGACATAGCTGCCGGCCTTGAGCCACTTCACGACCTGACTGGGCGCCTTCCACGTCAGCACCGGCTCGAGCGTGGGCACGTCGCCCAGCACCACGCGCGCCGAGAGCCGCGTCTCTGCCGAGGGCCACAGCCCGTACTGCGCGATGCCGATGCGCAGCACGTCGAGCCGGGAGGGTGGCAACACCAGCGCCGCGGCGCTCGCCGCAAAGTGCCGCTCCGGGTGGGTGAGCCCGATGCGCTCGCGGAGCAACGCGAGCCCGGCCTCGAAGTTGGCCAACTGCTGCCGCGCGTACGACTGCTCGGTGACGTCTTCGGTGTTGGCGAAGTGGCTCATCACGCCGCGCACGTCGGCGCCGCGCAGGAAGTCAGCCTCGCCGGCGCGCACCTGCTCGAGCGTGAAGCCCTCGCGGCTCAGGCCGGTGTCGAGGTGCACGTGAATGGAGACGCCGCTCTTCACCGCGGCCTCGAAGCCGCGATCGGCCGCCACCGCGCTGACGTTCAGCCGCGCCAACTCCACGCAGGCTTCGGGGCTCAGCGCGCCGAGCACCAGCACCTCGCGCTCCGGTCGGCCGTGCGTCTTCTCCCACGCGCGGATCGCCGCGGCCTCGCCGGGGGTGATGACGTACAGCACGTCGACCAGCGCGTGCGCGAGCGAGAGCGTCGCCTCGAGCCCGTGGCCGTACGCGTTGCCCTTGAGCACCACGCCGAGGCGCCCGGCGCCCGTGAGCTTGCGGAAGACGGCGACGTTGGCGGCGTAGGCGCTTTGAGAGAGCTCAATCCACGAAGCGATGCGCATGGAGCGACCGGAGTACCACTTTTCGTGCCAGCGTCCCGCCTCGCGATGCGGCTGACGGCGCTCCAACTCCCCGCGCGATGGAACCGACGCGATGAACAGCTCGCGCTGGTGGAGCAGCTGCTCGCTGACGGCCCGACCGACCTCGTGTTGCTGCCGGAGGCGTCGCTCACCGGATACGTCTCTCCGCGCGGCGACTTCGATCTGCGCCCCTTCGCGGAGCCGCTGAAAGGCCCGACCTTCGACGCGTACGCGCGGCTGGCGAAGACGTACGGCTGCCTCTTCGTGGGCCCGCTCATCGAGAAAAGTGGAATCCACTATTTCAATTCGCTCATCGGCGTGACGCCGGGCGGAGAGGTGCTGCTGCACTACCGCAAGCACCACCCGTGGATGCCGGAGACCTGGGCCACGCCCGGCGCGGCATGGATGGAGCCCGTCGAGTGGCGCGGCGTGCGCCTCAACGCGGCCATCTGCTTCGACCTGCACTTCCTCCTCGAAGAAGACCGCGTGCCGGGTGACGTGCTGCTGTTCTCCAGCGCGTGGGTCGACGAGGAATACGACGCGCGCACCCCGAAGCTGCGCGAGCTCGCGTTCCAGAATCAGCTCGCCATCCTCAACGCGAACTGGGGGCCGGGTGAGCCGGCGATCTTCGGCCAGGGCGGCTCACTCTTCATTCACGGAGACCGTGAGCTCCGGCTCGCCGACTCGATGAGGCTCGACGCGGAACTATGAGACTCGCCGCGCTGCTGCTCGTGCTGTCGGCTCCCGCGTTCGCGCAGGCCGATGACCCGTGGCTCTCGCCCGACAAGGGCCTGCACTTCGCGGTCAGCGCCGGCATCGCGTCGGCGGGCTACGCGGGCGCCGCGGTCTTCACGCGCGACCGGCACGTGAAGTTCGCGGTGGGCCTCGCACTGTCACTCGCCGCCGGCACCGGCAAGGAGATGCTCGACGCGTTCCGCGCCGGGAGCGACTCCTCGTACAAAGACCTCGCGTTCGACGCGCTGGGCATCGCCACCGGGCTGGTCATCTCGTGGCTGGTCGATTTCCTCAT
>CAMLFP010000310.1 GCA_946479335.1 uncultured Archangium sp. | reverse complement strand
GATTGATCGTAGAGCCCTTTTTGGCCCAAGAAGGAAACCCCGCGCTCCACGAATCGTTCAAAGGAATAGAACGTTTCTATCCAACGGACATTATTGAACAGGTCATCAAAGAAGGCTTGGTCACCAAGCTCGAAGAGCCCAAGCTACTATACCCTGTTAAGGAAAAGTATAATAGCAAGTGCAAGCTTCGACTTCATGAGCTTCTTCTGGCCCGTGCACCTTTGAACAACGGGGATGTTTCGTTTGCAAAGGCGACCATCGACCGTGCACTCGCCAAACTCAAAACAAGACAAGGAGCGTAGCCAATGGCCCTGCGGATTGATCAGGATCACAGCCGCTTCAAACAGATTGTCCGCGGGAAGATTAAGCAGAATTTGAAGCAGTACGTTCAGCAGGGCGAGATGCTCGGCAAGAAGGGGAAGGACTTCATCTCCATCCCCGTGCCGTTCATCGACGTGCCGCGCTTCAAGCACGGCTCACGGCAGGGCGGCGTGGGCCAGGGCGAAGGCAACCCCGGAGACCAGATCGGTCAAGGCCAGCCGCAACCCGGCGATGGCTCCGGGAAGGCCGGCGAAGGTGAAGGCCAGCACGTGATGGAGGTCGACGTCTCGCTCGACGAGCTGGCGTCGATCCTGAGTGAAGAGCTGCAACTGCCGAACATCGAGCACCGCGGCAGCGAGAAGATCGTCACCACGAAGATCAAGTACACCGGCATCAACAACGTCGGCCCGCAGTCGCTCCGTCACTTCAAGCGCACGTTCAAGGAAGCGCTCAAACGGCAAATCGCGAGTGGCACGTATAACCCCGACAAACCGGTCATCATCCCCATCAAGCAGGACATCCGCTTTCGCACGTTCAAGCTGGAGAACCTGCCGGAGACCAACGCCGTCATCATCTACATGATGGACGTCTCGGGCTCGATGGGCGACGAGCAGAAGGAGATCGTTCGCATCGAGAGCTTCTGGCTCGATACGTGGCTCAAGTCTCAATACAAAGGCATCGAGACGCGCTTCATCATTCACGACGCCGTGGCGCGCGAGGTCGACCGAGACACGTTCTTCCATACACGTGAGTCGGGCGGCACGATGATCTCCAGCGCGTACAAGTTGTGCCGCGACATCATCAAGGCCGACTACCCGGCGAGTTCGTGGAACATCTATCCGTTTCATTTCTCCGACGGAGACAACTGGAGCGCAGACGACACGCGCCAGTGCATTGACCTGCTGAAGAGCGACGTGCTGGGTGACGTGAACCAGTTTGCGTACGGGCAAGTAGAGTCGCCGTACGGGAGCGGCCAGTTCATCAAGGACCTGCGCGAGCACCTCGGCGACAACGACAAGATCGCGCTCAGCGAGATCGCCGACAAAGACGGCATCTACGCCTCCATCAAGGATTTTCTCGGCAAAGGCAGATGAACGGCCCTCACCCCAACCCTCTCCCGTGAACGGGAGAGGGGGAATGCAAAATGCCCAAGTCACTGACTCCCAGATTGCAGGACCTCAAGACCGAGATTGAAGGCTACGCGCGCGCCTTCGGCCTCGACTTCTTCGAGCAGGTCTTCGAGGTGCTCAGCACCGACGAGCTCAACATGGTCGCGGCCTACGGCGGCTTCCCCACGCGCTACCCGCACTGGCGCTGGGGCATGGAGTACGAGCAGCTCGCCAAGTCGTCGGAGTACGGCCTCTCGAAGATCTACGAGCTCGTCATCAACAATGACCCCTGCTTCGCGTACCTCCTCGAGGCGAACGCCGAGGTCGATCAGAAGCTGGTGATGGCGCACGTCTACGGCCACAACGACTTCTTCAAGAACAACTTCACGTTCAAATACACGAACCGGAAGATGGTCGACGAGATGGCGAACCACGCCACGCGCGTGCGCCGGTGGATCGACAAGATCGGCGTCGAGAAGGTCGAAGACTTCATCGACGTCGCGCTCTCGCTCGAGAACCTCATCGACCAGTACTCACCGCACATCAAACGCAACCCCGACCCGAAGACCGCCGAGGCGCAGCAGAACGTGCGGGCCGAGGGCATCCGCGTCGACCGCGACTACATGCGGCCGTACATGAACCCCAAGGAGTTCGTGGACGCGCAGAACAAGAAGGTCGAGGCCGAGAAGCAGGCGGCGAAGAAGTTCCCCGAGCGGCCGCAGCGCGACGTGCTGCAGTTCCTCCTCGAGAACGCGCCGCTCGAAGACTGGGAGCACGACATCCTCTCCATCGTGCGCGACGAGGCGTACTACTTCGCGCCGCAGGCCCAGACCAAGATCATGAACGAGGGCTGGGCCAGCTACTGGCACTCCACGATCATGACCACGCGCGCGGCGCGCGACCACGAGATCCTCGACTACGCGAACAACCACGCCGGCGCGATGGCCACGCAGCCCGGCAAGCTGAACCCGTACAAGCTGGGCATCGAGCTGTTCCGCGACATCGAAGACCGGTGGAACAAGGGCCGCTTCGGCAAGGACTGGGACGAGTGCGATGACCTCCAGGCCCGCCGCGCGTGGGACAAGAAGCTCAACGCCGGCCGCGAGAAGATCTTCGAGGTGCGCAAGCACTACAACGACATCACCTTCATCGACGCGTTCCTCACGCCGGAGTTCGCGATCGAACAGAAGCTCTTCGTCTTCAACTTCAACGACAAGAAGAACACCTGGGAGATCGCCACCCGCGAGTTCAAGAAGGTGAAGAACAAGCTGCTCCAGTCGCTCACCAACTTCGGCCAGCCGGTCATCGACGTCATCGACGCCAACTACGAGAACAAGGGCGAGCTGGTGCTGGCCCACAAGTTCGACGGCGTCGACCTGGACCCCAACTACGCACGCGAGACGCTCAAGAACTTAAACGGCGTGTGGCGCCGGCCGGTGGGCATCGTCACCAAGGTCGAGGGCAAGAGCGTGCTGATGCGCCACGACGGCACGCACTTCTCCGAGAAGAAGGTCGACCTCTGAACGTGACGCGGCGCCGTCGTCCGGTACACTGCGCAACATGCCTGTCGTCGCCCTCGTGGCCCTCGTGCTCGCCGCTGATGCGTCGATGCTGGTGAAGAACCGCCGCATCGAGCACAACCAGACCGTCGCCGCTGCGCTCTACGCCGCAGGGCTCGATGACGCGACCGTCAACTCGGTGCACGGCGCGCTGGAGGCCGCGGAGTTCAACCTCCGCCGCGCGCGGCCCGGAGATCAGCTGCGCCTCGTCTTCCGCAACGGGCAGCTCGACGTGTTGGACTACCGGCGCAACCTGATGACCGAGTGGCAGGTGCGCCGCGACGGCGATCGCTACATCGGCCGCAAGCGGGAGATCGAACGCGAGCAACGCGCCGAGTACGTGGAGCTCAACGTCGAGACCACGCTGTGGGACGCCGCGAAGGCCGCGGGCGAGAACACCGACATTGCCATCACGCTCTCCGACGTCTTCGCGTGGGACGTCGACTTCTACCGCGACGTGCAGAAGGGCGACCGCATGCGCGCCATCGTCGAGAAGGTGGTGCACAAGGGGAAGACGCTCCAATACGGCCGCGTGCTGGCCGCCGAGTACCTCGGTAGCACCGTGGGCACCAAGCGCAGCTTCCGCTACGCGCTGCCCGACGGCACCGAGACGTACTTCACCGAAGAGGGCTTGTCGGCGCGCAAGACCTTCCTCAAGTCGCCGCTGAAGTACGCGCACGTGAACAGCGGCTTCGGGAGCCGCTTCCACCCGGTGCTGAACTACGTCGGCAACCACAACGGCGTCGATTACCAGGCGTCGGTGGGCACGCCGGTGTGGGCGGTGTCAGACGGCACCGTCACCAAGGCCGGGTGGGACTACGGCGGCGGCAACATCGTCTGCGTGAAGCACGTGATGAGCTTCGAGACTTGTTACATGCACCTCTCGAAGATCCTCGTGAAGGCCGGCCAGCGCGTCGCGCAGAAGCTGGTCATCGCCGAGTCGGGCAACACCGGCGCGTGGACCACCGGCCCGCACCTGCACTTCGGGCTCAAGCGCGGCGGCAAGTGGACCAACCCGTTGAGCCAGAACTTCCCGCGCGCGGAGCCGCTGCCGAAGGAGCTGCTCTCCGACTTCAAGGAGAAGATCTCCAACTTCGCCGCGCAGCTGTCGGCGAAGTCAGTCGCCACGAAATGACGGTTCGTCAGCCGTCGCACGTGCACTAAACGCCCTGCATGGCCTCAGAAGCTCGTGCAGGTGCGTCTCCCGAAGCACTCCGTCAGGCGTTCGTCGATCACATCGAGTTCACCCGCGGCAAGAACTTCGACTCCGCCGGCACGTGGGACCGCTACACCGCCCTCGCGTTGACCGTGCGCGACCGTCTCGCGCAGCGCTGGGTGAAGACCGCGCGCCGCTACTACGAGCACGACGTGAAGCGCGCGTACTACCTCTCGGCCGAGTTCCTCCTCGGGCGCGCGCTGGGCAACAACCTCATCAACATGGGCCTGTGGGACACCACGCGCGAAGCGCTGCGCCACGTGGGCGTCGACCTCACCACGCTGCTCGAGCAGGAGCCCGACGCGGGCCTCGGCAACGGTGGCCTCGGGCGCCTCGCCGCGTGCTTCCTCGACTCGCTGGCCACGTTGGACATGCCCGCCGTGGGCTACGGCATCCGCTACGAGTTCGGCATCTTCAGCCAGGAGATCCTGCGCGGGTACCAGGTGGAGCGCGCCGATGAGTGGCTCAAGTTCGGCAGCCCGTGGGAGATGGTGCGGCCCGATCGCATCGTGCCGGTGCGCTTCTACGGCCACGTGGAGCAGACGCAGCTCCCCGACGGTCGTACGGCCTCGCACTGGGTCGGCGGCAAGACGGTGCTCGGCGTCCCGTGGGACACGCCCATCGCCGGCTACGGCGCGCAGACCGTCAACACGCTGCGTTTGTGGCAGGCGCGCGCGTCGGCGGAGTTCGACTTCGCGCTCTTCAACGACGGCGACTACGAGCGCAGCGTCGTCGAGAAGAACGACTCCGAGGTCATCTCGAAGGTGCTGTACCCGAATGACCAGAACCAGGCCGGCAAGGAGCTGCGCCTCAAGCAGGAGTACTTCTTCGTCGCCTGCTCCATCGCCGACATCATGCGGCGCTACCTGAAGACGCACACCAGCTTCGCGAACTTCCCGAAGAAGGTGGCGATTCAGTTGAACGACACGCACCCGGCCATCGCCATCGCCGAGCTGATGCGCGTGTTCGTCGACGAGAAGCACCTGGAGTGGGACGTCGCGTGGGAGCTCACGCAGGCCACGTTCGGGTACACCAACCACACGCTGCTGCCCGAGGCGCTCGAGAAGTGGCCGGTGGCGTTGTTCGAACGCCTGCTCCCGCGGCACCTGCAGGTCATCTACGAGATCAACGCGCGCTTCTTGCGGCAGGTGCAGATCCACTGGCCGTTCGACACCGAGCGCATGGCGCGCATGTCGCTCATCGAGGAGCACCCGGAGAAGCAGGTGCGCATGGCGTACCTCGCGACGGTGGGCAGCCACTCCATCAACGGCGTGGCGGCGCTGCACAGCCAGCTGCTGGTGAAGGACGTGCTGAACGACTTCGCGGAGCTGTACCCGAAGCGCTTCAACAACAAGACCAACGGCGTGACGCCGCGGCGCTGGCTGCGCGCGTGCAACCCGCGGCTCGCGAAGTTGATCACCGGCGCCATCGGCGACGGCTGGGTGAAGGACCTCGACCAGCTCACCCGGCTCGAGAAGTTCGCCGACGACGCGGAGTTCGTGCGCCAGTTCGCGGAGGCCAAGCAGGCCAACAAGAGCGACCTCGCCCACTACCTGCGCGACGTGATGTGGACCTCGCTCGACCCGAGCGCCATCTTCGACGTGCAGATCAAGCGCCTGCACGAATACAAGCGGCAGCTCCTCAACGCGCTGCACATCGTGCACCTGTGGAACCGCGCGCGGCACGACCCGAAGAGCGTCATCCACCCACGCGCGTTCCTCTTCGGCGCGAAGGCGGCGCCGGGCTACCGCATGGCGAAGCTGATCATCCGTCTGATCACCGGCATCGGCGAGGTGGTGAACAGCGAAGCAGCGCAGACCGGTCTGCGCGTCAGCTTCGTGCCCAACTACCGGGTGTCGCTGGCCGAACGCATCATCCCCGCGGCTGACGTGTCGGAGCAGATCTCCACCGCGGGCATGGAGGCCTCGGGCACCGGCAACATGAAGTTCGCGATGAACGGCGCGCTGACCATCGGCACGCTCGACGGCGCGAACATCGAGATCCGCGACGCGGTGGGCGACGAGAACTTCTTCCTCTTCGGCAAGACGGCCGACGAGGTCGCGAAGACGCAGGCGCGCGGCTACACCGGCCGCGAGATCTACGAGAAGAACACGCAGGTGAAGGAGGTGCTCGACCTCATCGCCTCGGGCTTCTTCTCGCCCGAAGACAAGGCGCTGTTCCGCCCGCTGGTCGAGTCGCTCCTCACTGAAGATCGCTACCTGGTGCTGGCCGACTTCGACGCCTACGTGAAGGCGCAGGAGGCCGTCGCGCAGAAGTACACCGACCCGAAGGCGTGGTGGCGCTCGAGCATCATCAACGTCTCGCGCATGGGCTTCTTCTCGTCAGACCGCACCATCCGCGAATACGCGAAGGACATCTGGGGCATCGCCTCGGTGCCGCCCGACGCCGGCGAGTAAC
>CAMLFP010000309.1 GCA_946479335.1 uncultured Archangium sp. | reverse complement strand
GAGCGTCGGGAGCTGCCGCCGGTGAAGCCGATGGCGCCGGTCACCATCAAGCCCATCGAGTCGACGCCTTCGCCGGTGCCCGCGCTCCCGCCGGAGCCCGTGTCGGAGACGGTGAACGACTCACCGTTGCCGCAGCTGACGCCGCCCACGCCGCCGCCGATCGCCGCGCAGCAGCACCTGACGCCGGCGCCCGCGCCGATGCCGCCGCCGGAGCCGTTGCCGCCGCCGCAGGCGCCGGTGGTGAAGGTGACGCCGGTCGCGCCGCCGAGCACCTCGCTGGAAGACCAGTTCTTCAACTCGGGTTCGCCCGCGGAGCTCCCGCACCAGGACGCGCCGAAGCCCGCCGCGCCGAGCGCGCTGGAAGACAAGTTCTTCGGTGCCAGCACGCCGACCGAGGCGCCTGCGCCGAAGCCGGCCGAAGCCAACGCGCTCGAAGATCGCTTCTTCGGCTCCAACGCATCGTCGGAGGTCCGCGATGGCGACTCGATGGAGAACGCCGTGGCGATCCGCCCGAACCGCACGCTGCCGGCCGTCATCATCGGCGGGCTGGTGGTGGGCGTGTTGGCGGTGCTCGCGTATTCGTCGTTCAGCGGTGACAGCGCGGCGGTCGTCGACGCCGGCGTGACGGTGGTGACGCCCCCGGTGGAGGTGCCCGCGGAGGACGCGGGCGGCCTGGCCGTCGAAGCGGTCGCCGACGCCGGCGAGCCGGTGGTGGAGGCGCCCGTCGACGCGGGCGCGGCGGTCGTCGCGATCGAGGCGCCGCAAGACGCCGGTGCGCCGGTCGTCGAAGCGCCGAAAGACGCGGGCCCCGCGGTGGTCGCCGTCGAGACCCCGAAGGACGCAGGCGCGCCGGCCCCCGCTGGCAACGCGGAGTTCGACGCGCTGGTGACCGACGCCAAGGCGGCGCTGGTGGCGGGGAAGTTCCGCCAGGCGGCGAAGCTCTACCGCGAGGCGCAGAAGCTGGTGCCCGAAGACGAGTCCATCAAGACGGGCCTCGGCATCTCGCTGGTGATGTCCGACTCCTCGTTCAAGGAGGCAGTCGGGTACCTGCGCGACGGCGTGAAGGAAGACCCGAAGAACGCGCAGGCGTGGCTGGCGCTGGGCATCGCGCTGCAGAACCTCGGCCGCGATGGCGAGGCGAAGCAGCCGTACAAGGAGTTCTTGAAGCTCCGGCCTTCGGGCAGTCAGGCCGACGAGGTGCGTGCGGCGCTCAAGGCGATCCCGTAAAGGGTTCGCATGTTGTGCCTCGGCATCGAGACGTCATGTGACGAGACGGCGGCGTCGGTCGTTCAAGACGGCCGGGTCGCGCTCTCCGACGTGGTGTCGACGCAGATCGACATCCACCGGCGGTGGGGCGGCGTCATCCCCGAGCTGGCGAGCCGCAACCACGTGCTGCAGGTGATGCCGGTCATCGACGAGGCGCTGAACCGCGCGGGGAAGACGCTGAGCGACCTCGACTGCATCGCGGTGACGAGCGGGCCCGGGTTGCAGGGCGCGCTGCTGGTGGGCCTGCAGGTGGCGAAGTCGTTGTCGCTGGCGTCGGGCGTTCCACTCGTCGGCGTGAACCACCTCGAAGGGCACCTGCTGGCGATCCGCCTCGCGGCCGACGCGCCGGAGCCTCCGTTTCTCGGCCTGGTCGTCTCGGGCGGGCACACCACGCTCTACGACGTGCCTGCGTTCGGCACGTACCAGCGGCTGGGCACCACACGCGATGACGCGGCCGGCGAGGCGTACGACAAGGTCGCGCGGCTGTTGGGCCTGCCGTACCCGGGCGGGCAGCCCATCGATGAGCTCGCGCAGCAGGGTGACCCGAAGGCCATCCGCTTCCCGCGCGCCTTGCGGGGCGACGACATCCTCGACTGGAGCTTCTCGGGCCTCAAGACGGCGGTGCTGAACCACGTGCGCGAGCACGGCGTGCCGACGGGGCAGGCGCTGGCGGATCTCTGCGCGTCGTTTCAAGAAGCGGTGGCCGACGCGCTGACGAAGAAGTTGATCCTCGGCGCGAAGAAGGTCGGCGCGAAGCAGCTCGTCATCTGCGGCGGCGTGGCGGCGAACTCGCGGCTGCGGTCGCTCGCTGAAGAGCGCGCGAAGCAGGCGAGGGTGAAGCTGTACCTGCCTCCCAAGCGGCTGTGCACCGACAACGGCGCGATGATCGCCGTGGCCGGCACCGAGGCCTTCAAGCGCGGCGTGCGCGCTGACTTCTCGTTGAACTCCGACCCCTCGTGGCGTCTGGGAGCGTGAAATGGATCACCCGCGCGACATCTTGAAGCGGCTCGGCCTCTCGCCGAAGCACAGCTGGGGTCAGAACTTCCTCTCTGACGAGGGGGTGCTGGAGCGCATCGCCGAAGAGGCGCTGCTGCGGCCGGGCGAGCCCTGCGTCGAGCTCGGGCCGGGCCTCGGGCACCTCACGCACTACCTGCTCGCGAGCGGCGCGAAGGTCACTGCCGTGGAGCGCGATCGCGACATGGTGCGCGCGCTCAACGAGCAGAAGTTCGAGGGGCTCACCGTCGTCGAGGGCAACGCCGCGGAGACCGACTTCGCGAAGGTCGCCAACGCCGAGCAGGTGGTGGTCGTCGGCAACCTCCCGTACCACCTGTCGTCGCCGATCCTCTTCGAGGTGTTGGACCAGGTCGATCACGTGCCGCGCGCGGTCTTCACGCTGCAGAAGGAGGTCGTCGATCGCCTCGCCGCCGAGCCGGGCAATCGCGACTATGGCATCCTTACGGTGATGCTGGGCCTGCGCTTCCGCGTGGAGAACGTCTTCGACGTGCCCGCGCACCTGTTCCACCCGCCTCCGAAGGTCGACTCGGCGGTGCTGAAGCTCACGCGCCTCGAGAAGCCGCGCGCCGAGGTGAAAGACGAGCTGCGCTTCCGCAAGGTGGTGAAGGCGGGCTTCGCGCAGCGCCGCAAGACGCTCTCGAACTCGCTCAAGAGTGACAAGACGCTCCACTGGGAAGGCGTACTGGAGCGTGCGGGCATCGATGGCTCACGTCGCGCGGAGACGCTCTCGGTCGAAGAGTTCGCGGCCATCGAGCGCGCGCTGGGCTGATGCTCGAATTCCAGAAGACACCGTCGCTGTGGTCGCTCTACCCCCGCATCGTCGCGGCGCGAAAGCCGGCGCGGCTGCGTGACGGCGCGAGCGTGCCGCGCATCGAGGGCGCACTGAAGAACGTACGCATCGACGACGCGCATCTCGCGACGTACCGCGCGTTGTGTGGCTGGAAGTCCGGCGGAGTCCCCACCACGTACCCGCATGTGCTGGCGAGCGGGCTGCACCTCGCGATGCTCGCGTCGCGCGAGTTCCCCGTGCGGTTGCTGGGGCTGGTGCACGTCGCCAACCGCATCGAGCAGACGGCGCCGTTGCCCACCAGCGGCGAGCTCTTCGCGTGGCTCGAAGGGCATCGCGAGACGGAGCGCGGGCAGGAGTTCGACCTCCACACCGAGTGGCGCGACGGGAGCGCAGTGCCGTGGCGCGAGACGATGACGTTCCTCGCGCGGGGCAAACGCGCGGGCGGCAACAAGACGAGGGAGAAAGAAGCGCGGCCGCCAGCAGCGCAGTCGGTCACCTTCGACGCGCCGGCGGGCCTCGGGCGTCGCTATGGGCCGCACGCGGGCGACGTGAACCCGATCCACCTCACCAACCTCACCGCGAAGCTGTTCGGCTTCAAGCGCGCCATCGCGCACGGCATGTGGAGCCTCGCGCGCTGCGCCGCCGAGTTCCCCGCGGAAGGCCCGGGTGTGCTCGAGGTGCAGTTCAAGCTGCCGGTGTTCCTCCCCGCGAAGCTGGTGCTCGAGCTCGACGGCGAGGCGTTCACGTTGCTCGATGCGGCGCGCGAAAAGCCGCACCTCACGGGGCGATGCACGCGCGGCTGATGGCGTGCCCGTGAAACCACGTCTTGTCGGGCGCTCCACGCATCGTTGAGACTGGCGCTTCATGGCCACCATCTGGATGCCGCTGCCTGATACCGACTTCGACGTCACCGAGGTCGCGGTGCCGTGGAAGCTGCTCACGCGCGCCGGCCATCGCGTGGTGTTCACCACCGAGCGGGGCGACAAGACGCCCGCTGCCGATCCGCTGCTACTCACCGGCGTGCTCTTCGGCCAGCTCGGCGCCGAGCCGGAGCCGAAGGCGTTCTACGCAGAGCTGCTCGCGTCGCCGGAGTTCCGCGCGCCGACGTCATGGAGCGAGGTGGACGTCGGTGCGTTCGATGGGCTCGTGCTCCCCGGCGGGCACGCGCCCGGCATGAAGCAGTACCTGGGCAGCGAGGTGCTGCAGCAGAAGGTCCGCGCGTTCTTCGAGACCGGGAAGCCGGTCGGCGCCATCTGTCACGGCCCGCTGGTCGCCGCGCGCTCCGGGGCGCTGGTGGGCCGCAAGACGACGTGCCTGCCTGCGTACATGGAGCGCACGGCGTACTTCCTCACCGCGTGGCGACGTGGCCGCTACTACCGCACGTACCCGCAATACGTCGAAGCCGAGATCCGCGCCGCGCTCGGCCCGAAGGGCGAGTTCATCCGCGGGCCGACGGAGCTGACGAAGCGCGGCACGGATCACGACGACCGCCCCACCTTCGTCGTCGAAGACGGCAACTACGTCTCCGCCCGCTGGCCCGGCGATGCGTACGCCTTCGCGCGCGCGTTCATGCGCAAGCTGGCGTGACGGTCAGAGTGCTCGACGGCATCGGGGCTGAAACACGTACACTCCGAAGGCCCCATGCGCCTGCGCGTCGCCGCGAGTGATTCGATGTCTGTCGCGCTGGCGCTGAGCCGCGCGATGCGGGTCACGCCGCGAGAGGTGCTGCTGCTCCTGCGCGCGCCGGTGGTGTTGCCGTGCGACTTTTCTCCCGAAGCTGCCGCGTCGCTGGTGCAGTCATTGGGTCAACTCCACGTCGCGGCCGAGCTGGTGAACGCGCCGGCCAGCGCAGGGCGTTGCGAGTCGCACCCGTCGCTCACCAACGACGCGCAGTGCGAGCGCTGCCGGAAGTCGGTGTGCCCGCTGTGCCAGCCGTTGTGTCACGCGTGCGCGGCGTCGGCGGAGCGCGCGCGCCGGTGGAAGCGTCTCCGCGTGGCGGTGCTGCTGCTGGTGCTCGGTGGCGTCGGCGCCTTTGCGTTCGCGAAGCAGCGCGCGCAGGCGTCGCGACACTCGTGGCTGCGGCCGCTGAAGGTGACGGTGGTGCTGGTCTGCCCGCAGCCGGTGGGCGCCGACGAGCTGCAGGCGTGGGCTGACGGAGCGACGCGTCTGGAGCACTGGTTCACCGCGGAAGCCGCGCGCAACCACGTGAAGCTGGAGGTGCCCGTGACGGTGACGCTGGCGCCGCAGGTCGTCGTCGCGGAGGCGCCGAGCCCTCCAACGAGCACCGGCGAATGGTTGGCGGACGCCCGGGCCGCGCTCGATTTCCGTTCACAGCTCGAGGCGCTCGCGCCCAGCACCGGCGATGTCCGCGTCATCGTCGCGCTGCGGCCGCACGGCGCGCATCGCGTGGAGGGCGTGGGTGAAGCCAGCGGCTCGGTCGGCCTGGTCGATGGGACCCTCGGCGACACGAAGGTGACGCTGGAGCTCATCGCCGTCGCGCACGAGGTGATGCACCTGCTGGGCGCGCGCGATGGCTACGACGAGAACGGGCACGCGTTGCCGCGCGGCATCGTGGAGCCTGACGCTGGCTTCCCGCAGCGCTTCGCGGAGGTGATGGTGGGCGAGGTGCCGCTGCGCGAGACGGAGGGGCGCGTGCCCGAGACGCTCGACGAGGTGCGCGTGGGCGAGGTCACCGCGAAGGAAATCGGCTGGAAGTAGCCGCCTCGCTGGTGTTGAACCTCCGGCATGTCCCTCGACAAAGCCCTCGCCCATTTCGCCGCGAACAAGACCGCGTACCTCGAAGATCTCAAGTCGCTGGTGCGCATCCCCAGCGTGTCGTTCGACGGCTTCGACCCGAAGAACGTGCGCAAGAGCGCCGAGGCCACCGCCGAGCTGCTCAAAAAACGCGGCTTCGACAACGTGCAGTTGCTGGAGATCGACGGCGCACACCCCTACGTCTACGGCGAGGTGCTCAAGGCGCCGGGCAAGCCCACGCTGCTGCTCTACGCGCACCACGACGTGCAGCCCGCCGGTGACGAAGCCGCGTGGAAGTCGCCGCCCTTCGAGCCCACCGAGCGTGACGGCCGCCTGTACGCGCGCGGCGCCGCCGACGACAAGGCCGGCATCGTGGTGCACACCAGCGCCGTCGAGTCGTGGCTCAAGAGCGGCTCGCCGCTGCCGCTCAACGTGAAGGTCGTCATCGAGGGCGAAGAGGAGGTGGGCTCCGAGCACCTCACCGCGTTCCTGCAGGCGCACCGCAAGATGCTCTCGGCCGACGCCATCGTGCTGACCGACACCTCGAACTTCGAGACCGGCCTGCCGTCGATCACCACCGCGCTGCGCGGGCTCGTCACCGTCGACGTCGAGGTGCGCGCGCTCAAGCAGTCGCTGCACTCCGGCATGTGGGGCGGCCCGGTGCCCGACCCGGTGATGGCGCTCAGCAAGATGCTGGCGAGCCTCACCCACGCCGACGGCACCATCGCCATCCCCGGCATCCTCGAGAAGGTGAAGCCGCTCAACGACGCGGAGAAGAAGTCCATCTCCTCGCTGCCGGGTGACGTCGAGAC
>CAMLFP010000308.1 GCA_946479335.1 uncultured Archangium sp. | reverse complement strand
GCGGGCGCCTGCCAGCCGCCGCCCAGCGCCTGGTACATGTTCACCATCGACTCCAGCATCGCGAGCCGCGTCTCGATGAGCTCCATCTGCGCGTCGAGCGAGTCGCGGCGGGTGAGCAGCACTTCCATGTAGTCGGCGCGCGCCGACTGGAAGAGCGTGTTCGAGACGTCGACCGACTGCTTCAACACGTCGACCTGCTGCGACTGCAGCGTGAAGCTCTTCTGGAGGTTCTCGTACTTCGCCTGCTGGTTGGCGACGTCGGTGAAGGCCTGCAGCAGCGTGCGCTCGTAGCTGATGATGGCCTGGATCTGCTTCGCGTTGGCGGTGCGGTAGTCGGCCTCGATGCCGCGGCGGTTGAGCAGCGGCTGGAGGATGTTGCCCGCGAAGTTGGCGATGAGCGACGCCGGCGTGTCGACGAGGTGCGTGATGTTGAACGACTGGTAGCCCATCGCCGCGTCGATGCTCAGCGAGGGGAAGAAGCGCGCCCGCGTCGACTTCACGTCGAGCTTCGCGGCCTCCAGCTGCAGCGCCGCCTGACGGAGGTCGGGCCGGTTGTCGAGCAGCTCCGCAGGCAGGCCCGCGCCCAGCATCGCCGGCAGCGGCGCGTTGAGCTGTTCCTTGTTGCGCGCCACCGGCTGCGGGAAGCGCCCCACGAGGAAGTTGATGCGGTTCTCGACCACGATGCGCTGCTGCTCCAGGTAGTAGAGCCGGCTGCGGTTCTTCAGCACCTCGGCCTCGAAGCGCTGCACCGCGAGCTGCGTCACGCGCGCGCCCTGCTTCTCAATCTTCACCACCTCCAGCGCGTCGGTCTGGATCTGGATGTTCCGCTGCAGCACCTCGAGCTGGTTGTCGAGCGCGAGCAGCTCGTAATAGCTGCGGGCGATTTCAGCGACCAACTGGGTGATGAGGAAGTTCCGCGCCTCGCCGCTCGCGAGGTAGCGCATCTGCGCGGCGTTGGCGGCGTTGCGCAGCTTGCCCCAGATGTCGACCTCCCAGGAGCCCTGGAGCCCGAAGTTGAAGTTGCCGAGGAACGGCGGGAGCCCGTTGGCCTTGTCAGAGACGCCCTGACTCGACCACTCGCTGACCTTGTCGCCGCCCGCGCCGAGGAACGCCCCCATCTTGGGGATGTACTCGCCGCGCCGCGCGTAGACCTCGTTCTGCGAGATGATGATTTCCTGGAGCTGGAAGTTCAGCTCCTGGTTGTTCTTGAGCGCCTGCTCGATGAGGCCCTGGAGCTCCGCGCTGGCGAAGAACTCCTTCCACGTCTTGAGGCCGGAGTTGTCCTTCTCCGCGTCCGACTCCGACTTCTGGTCGCGGCGGAAGCTCTTCGGCACCGCCTTGCTGACCTCACGCGACGGGTTCTCGACCAGCGTGGGGATGCAGCCGGTGCCGAGCAGCGCGGCTGCGATGAGCACGTGCTTACGCATGGGGCTCACCACCTTCCGGCTTCGCCTCGACCTTCACCACGGGGATCTCTCCCGTCGCGGCGCGCGCCATGCCCTCCGAAACGGGCTCCTCGTCTTCGTCGCGGATCAGCTGCTTGCCCTCCGCCAGCGAGCCGAAGATGAAATACAGACCCGGCACGATGATGACGCCGAAGAGCGTGCCGAAGAGCATGCCGCCGAGCGCCGAGCTGCCGATGGTGCGGTTGCCGATGGCGCCCGGGCCCGTCGCGCGCACCAGCGGAATCAGACCGGCGATGAAGGCGAAGGAGGTCATCAGAATCGGGCGGAAGCGCACCTTGGCGCCCTCGATGGCCGCCTCCAGCACGCTGATGCCTTCGTGGTGCTTCTGCACCGCGAACTCCACGATGAGCACCGCGTTCTTGCCGAGGAGGCCGACCAGCATCACCAGGCCGACCTGCGCGTAGATGTCGTTGGCCAGGCCCATCGCCTTCAACATGAAGAACGAGCCGAAGATGCCCGCGGGCAGCGACAGCACCACGGCGAACGGCAAGATGAAGCTCTCGTATTGCGCCGCGAGCACCAGGTACACGAACGCCAGCACGATGATGAAGATGCCGATGGCCTCGTTGCCGCGCTGCGCTTCGTCGAACGAGAGGCCCTCCCACGCGATGTCGTAGCCGCGCGGCAGCGTCTTCGCCGCGACCTCCTTCACCGCTTCGATGGCGGCGCCAGAGGTCCACCCCTTGGCGGCCTCACCGCGGATCGCCGACGAGTTGTAGAGGTTGTAGCGGGTGATTTCGTTCGGGCCTTCGGCCTTCTTCATCGTCATGAACGCCGAGTACGGCACCATCTCGCCGCTCTCGTTCTTGATGTAGAGCTTGAGCACGTCTGACGGGAGGTGCCGGAACTCCGGCGCCGCCTGCACGTACACCTTGAAGAAGTTGCCGTAGCGGATGAAGCCCTGCTCGTAGGTAGAGCCGATGAGGATGTCGAGGTTGTCCATCGCCTTCTTGATGTTCACGCCCTTCTGCATCGCGAGGGCGGGGTCGACGATGAGCTCGTACTGCGGGTAGTTCGCGGCGAAGAAGGTGAAGAGGCCGGTGAGCTCCGGGCGCTTGCCCAGGTTCGCCATGAACTCCTTATTGATGGCGTCGAACGAGTGGTAGTCGTTGGTGTTGGTCTTGTCCAAGAGGCGCAGCGAGAAGCCGCCGGCCGCGCCGTAGCCGGGCACCGCGGGCGGCTCGAAGAACTCGACGATGGCGCCGATGCCGCTCGCCTTCTCCTCGAGCTCCTCGATGATCTGCCGCACGTTGTGGTGGCGCTCCGACCACGGCTTCAGGTTGATGATGCAGGTACCGGCGTTGGAGCCGCGGCCTTCGGTCAGCACCTCGTAACCGGCCAGCGATGACACCGACTGCACGCCGTCGACCTTCTCCGCGATGCCCTGCAGCTGGCGCGCGACGGCGTTGGTGTGCTCCAGCGTGGTGCCGGGCGCCGTCTGGATGATGGCGTAGATCATCCCCTGGTCTTCGTTGGGCACGAAGCCGGCGGGGAGCACCTGGTTGACGCCCACGATGCCCGCGCTGAACGCGCCGAGCAGGCCGAAGGTCACGAGCCGGCGGTTGGCGATTTTGGTGAGCAGCTTGGTGTAGCGGCCCGTCCACCGCTCGAAGGTGCGGTTGAACCAGTCGAGGAAGATGGCGATGGGGGAGCGGCTCTTCTTGTGGTCGTGCCCGTGCGCGTGCGTGTTCTTGAGGATCATCGCGCACAGCACCGGCGTCAGCGTCAGCGCGACCACGCCGGAGAGCACGATGGACGAGGCCATGGTGATGCCGAACTGCCGGTAGAAGACGCCCACCGGGCCGGTCATGAAGGTGACGGGCACGAACACCGAGGTCATCAGCAGCGTGATGGCGATGACGGCGCCGCTGATTTCACCGAGCACCTTCTGCACCGCCGCGTACGGCGTGATGTGCGGGTCTTCGGCGAACTTGGCGTGCACGGCCTCCACCACGACGATCGCGTCGTCGACGACGACGCCGATGGCCAATACCAGCGCGAAGAGGGTGATGAGGTTGATGGTGACGCCGAACAGCTGCATGAACGCGAACGCGCCGACCAGCGACACCGGCACCGCGATGGTGGGGATGAGCGTCGAGCGCCAGTCACCGAGGAAGATGAAGACCACCAGCGCCACGAGGATGAACGCTTCACCCAGCGTGTGGACCACCTTCTCGATGGACGCGTCGAGGAACGACGAGACGTCGTACGAGATCTCGTAGTCCATCCCCTCGGGGAACGACTCCTTGAGCTCCTCCAGCTTGGCCTTCACGTTCTCGATGACCTCGCTCGCGTTGGAGCCGTAGGTCTGCTTCAGCACGATGGCGGCGGAGGGGTGCCCGTCCATGTTCGAGTAGATGTCGAAGAACTCCGAGCCCAGCTCGACGGTGGCGATGTCCTTCAGCTTGAGGATCTCACCGCCCGGCTTCGCGCGGATGATGATGTTCTCGTACTGCTCGGGCGTGTTGAAGCGGCCGACGTAGGTGAGCACGTATTCCAGCGACTGCGCCTGCTTGCCGGTGGCCTGACCGATGCGGCCCGGGCGCCCGATGATCGACTGATCAGCGATGGCGTCCATCACCTCCTCGGTCGACACGTTGTACGCGCGCATGCGGTCGGGGTTGAGCCACAGGCGCATCGCGTAGGTGCGGGAGCCGAGGATCTGCGACTGCGCGATGCCGCGCACGCGCTGCAGCTCGGTGATGAGGTTCACGCTGGCGTAGTTGTAGAGGAACTTCTGATCAGCGCTCTTCTCGGTGCTGTACAGGTTCACGTACATCAGCATCGAGGGCGACACGCGGTTGACGATGACGCCTTCGAGGTTCACCAGCGCCGGCAGCTTATTCACCGCCTGGTCGACGCGGGTCTTCACGTAGACCAGCGCTTCGTTGGGGTCGGTGCCGAGATCGAAGATGACCTGAATCGTCGCCTCACCGGCCGAGGTCGCGTCGGAGATGATGTACTTCATGCCCGGCACGCCGTTGATGGCGCGCTCGAGGTTGATGAGCGACGACTTCACCAGCACGTCGGCGCTCGAGCCGGGGAACGCCAGCGAGACCATCACGCGCGGCGGCGCGATCTCGGGGAACTGCGAGACCGGCAGGGAGTGGATGGAGAGCACGCCCATGAAGACGAGCAGCACCGACAACACGATGGCCATGACCGGCCGATGGAGAAAGCGCGTGAACATGGTCGCTCCTCACTCCGCCGGCGCGTCGAGGTTCTTGTAGACCTCTTCGGGCTGCTCGAATTCCGGCTCGATCTCGTCGCCGTCATGCACCTTGCGCAGACCGTCGAGCAGCACGCGGTCGGTGTCTTTGAGCCCGTCCTTGATGGCGAAGAGGTCGGGCAGCTCGTTGTCGATGGTGACCACCCGCGAGTGCACGATGTTCTTCTCGTCGACCACGTAGACGTAGCGCTTCTCGAGCACCTCGAACGTCGCCTTCTGGGGGATCAGCTGCGCGTTCGGCAGCGGCACCTTCATGCGCACCTTGCCGGTCTCACCGTGGCGCAGCAGCCCGTCGGGGTTGGGGAAGCCCGCGCGGAAGGCGATGGTGCCCGTCTCGTTGTTGAAGTCGGCCTCGATGGTCTGGATGACGCCCGGCTGGTTGAAGACCTGCCCGTTGGCCATGATCAACAACACCGGCTCCGGCTCATCGCCGTGCTTCGCGTTTTTGTACTGGAGGTACTCGGCCTCAGCGACGTTGAAGTACACCCACACCGTGCTGTTGTCGGCCAGCGTGGTCAGCAGGTCGCCCTCGTCGATGAGGCTGCCCAGCCGGGCGTAGAAGCGGCCCATGATGCCGTCGAACGGCGCGCGCACCTCGGTGAAGCCCTTGTGGGTGGTGGCCAGCTGCAGCGTCGCCTGCGCCGTCGCCAGGTTCGCCCTCGAGAGCGCGAGCTCCTGCGGCGAGACGACGTTCTTGTCGGCCAGCATCTTGGTGTTGTTGAACTCGATCTCCGACCGCTGCGCCTCCGCGGCGGCCTTCATCACCTCTGCGTTGTAGAGCAGCGGCATGATCTGGAACATCTTCTGCCCGACCTTCACCTTCTGGCCCTCGTCCACGAAGATGCCCTGCAGGTAGCCGCGCTCCAGCGCGCGCAGCTCGATGTGCTGAATCGCGCGGATCTGCCCGACGTAGTCGTGGTTCAGCTCCGTCGACTTCCGCAACGGAGTGGTGACGGCCAGCTTGAGCTTCTCTTTGGGCTCTTCGTGCTTCTGGCAGCCGATCAGCGCCAGCCCCGAGAGCAGCGCCGCGACTCGTATTCCGTACGTCGGTTTCATGGTGAGCCCCCCAGCCTTCAAGAACCTCGCCAAGACCGTTCCGGGCAGAAAGCCCGCCGATCATCCTGTGTCGCAACGACACACTGCGTCGTTTGGAAACGGCTAATCCAGCGTGAGCTTCTCGTCGAGGTCGGCCTCGGTGAGCACCGGTTGCGGCAGGGTGTCGAGCAGCGGGCGCAAGACGTTCATCGCCGGCGGCACGTACGGAGCGACCTCTTCGCCGAACTCCTGCACGTAGACCTGCGTCACCTCGACCAGCAGCTTGTCTTTCGACGCGAAGCTGCCGCCGGCGCTCGCCTTCCACGCCTCGCGGCCATCGCTACATCGCTGCAGCACGGCCTGCACCTCGACCTCGAAGCCGTCGCCCTTCGCGGTCAGCGTGGGGTTGATCAACAGCACGCCCTCGATGGCGTCTTCGCCGCCGCATACGCCGCCGAGGTCGAGGGGCCCGGGCTGCGCGACTTCTTTCTTCACGAGGAAGTCGCGCTTCTGGTTGACGTAGCGGCGCGCGATGCGGGCCCAGGCCTCGCCGGCCTTCTGCTTCGCGTCGGGGAGCGGCTGCACCACCACCGCGAGGCGCTTCACGTTCGGCGCGTCGTCTTTCGCCCAATCATCGCGCACCAGCGACGACTTCAACGGGCTGCAAGAAGTGGCCAGCAGGCCAAGGAGGAGGAGGTCGCGGACCGTCATGTCGTTACCCGAGTGAAGCAACTGGTGTGTTCTCTGCGTGCCACCGCACGCTCGCGTCAGCCAACCGCGGTCTACGCACCATCTTCACGGCCCACCAGCCCAGAATCCCCACGGTGATGAACAGCTTGAAGCCGAACCACGGGTGGCTGTTGGCCCAGGCGGCTGAAGGTCCCAACATCAAACACGATGTTTCGGTGCCGATCTC
>CAMLFP010000307.1 GCA_946479335.1 uncultured Archangium sp. | reverse complement strand
GCACCACCGATGGCGGCACCACCGATGGCGGCACCACCGATGGCGGCACCACCGACGGCGGCACCACCGATGGCGGCACCACCGACGGCGGCACGACCGACGGCGGCACCACCGATGGCGGCGCTCCGGACGCGGGCTGAGACAACGCGAGCCTCGTCAGCCCGCCTGTCAGCGAAACGCGAGTCGACCGCGCTTGCCGATGAAGCGCAGCGCGGTCGCCTTCGCGGTGAGAAACGCCGGGAAGCAGCGCGGGCAATCGGGCTCGACGCGCTCGGCCGGCAGCGAGCTCAGCTCTCCTCACGCACCCCGAGGTAGCGCAACACCAGCTCGGTCAGCTCGTCGACCAGCACCTCCCGGGTGAGCCGCTTCGGGCGCTCGAGCACCTGCAAGTGCGCCACCGATTCAACGGCGGTCACCAGCATGAAGGTGGCCACGTCGAGATCGACGTCACGGAGGTGTTCACGCTGGGTCTCCAACCACGCGCGCACCAGCGTCGCCGCGTGCGTGGAGCTGCGGCGCACCACCGCCTGGCCGCCCTTCAGCCTCGGCACCTGCTCGACCAGCACCCGGTGCAACTCCGGGTCATGCGCGTGCAGCGACACCATCGCGTTGATGTAGTGGCGCACCGTCTCTCGCAGCGACAACGGCACCTCGCGGGTGCGCGCGATGGTCACCGCGTCGACCAGCACCGCGAGCCCCTCCTCCGCGTGGCGCTCGGCGAGCGCGGCGAGCAGCGCCTCCTTCGAGGGGAAGTACTGGTACAGCGACCCGATGCTCACGCCCGCGCGCTTCGCCACCGCGTTGGTGTTGCAGGCGTCCCACCCCCTGGTGCGCAGAATGTGAGCAGTTGCTCGCAGAATGGCCTCGACCGTCGCCTGGGCCCGGGCCTGCCGGGGCGCCTTCCGCGGTGCGTCTGAACGCGAGTTGCGAGACATGAGTGATTACTCACATTATTGCCCCATGACGAACGCCCCCGCAATCGCCGCGCCGTTGTCACCCGCCCTCTTCCCCGGAGGCCGGCCGCTCGTCGGCGTGCTGCCGCTGGTGCAGCGCAACCCGCTGGAGGTGCTGGAGCGCGCGACGCTGGAGTTCGGGCCGGTGGCGTACCTCCCGGTGCCGACGGTGGACTCCTACGTGCTGGGCACGCCGAAGCTGGCGCACCACGTGCTGGTGGCGAACGTGAAGAACTACGTCAAGCAGACGCGCGGCTACGAGATGCTGCGACTGGTGCTCGGCAACGGGCTGGTCACCAGCGAGGGCGATTTCTGGAAGCGCCAGCGCCGCATCGCGCAGCCAGCGTTCCATCGCGAGCGCATCGCGGGCTTCGGGGCGATCATGACGCGCGCCGCGCAGGAGATGCTCGATGGCTGGCACGAGGGCGCGCCCTTCGATCTCGCTGACGAGATGATGCACGTCACGCTGCGCATCGTCGGCGAGGCGCTGCTGTCGACCGACGTCACGAAGGAGGCCGATGACGTGGGCGACGCGCTCACCGTGGGCCTCGAGCACCTCATCCATCGCACCACGCGGCCGCTCTCCCCGCCGCAGTGGGTGCCCACCCCGAGGAACCTCCGCTTCAAGCGCGCGCTGGCGCGTCTCGACGCGGTGGTGGTGGGCATCATCGCGCAGCGGCGCGACGGTGGCGGGCCGAAAGACGACCTCCTGGCGATGCTGATGGAGTCGCGCGACCCGGAGACCGGCGAAGGGATGACCGACGCGCAGCTCCGCGATGAGGTGATGACCATCTTCCTCGCCGGGCACGAGACGACGGCCAACACCCTGTCGTGGACCTTCAAGTTGCTCGCGGAGAACCCCGACGTAGAGGCGACGCTGTTCGCCGAGGTGCGCGACGCGCTACGGGGCACGGCGCCCACGATGGAGACGCTGGGGCGGCTCCCGTTCGTGGCCAACACCATCAAGGAGTCGCTGCGGCTCTACCCGCCGGTGTGGACGCTGGGCCGCCGCGTGGTGGAGGACGAGGTGGTCGACGGTTTCCTGCTCAAGAAGGACGCGCTGGTCTTCGTCTCGCCGTGGGCGATTCACCGGCTGCCGGAGTTCTGGCCCGAGCCGCTGCGCTTCAACCCCGACCGCTGGCTGCAAGACGACCCGCGGCGGCAGCACGGCAGCTACCTCCCCTTCTCCATGGGCCAGCGGAAGTGCATCGGCGACCAGTTCGCGCTGGTCGAGGCGCAGCTGATCCTCGCGGCGGTGGTGCAGCGCTTCCACGTCGCGCTGGTGCCGGGTCACGAGATCGTGCCCGAGCCGATGATCACCCTGCGCCCGCGCGACGGCATCCTCGCCACCGTCCGCGCGCGCTGAGGTGGAGCTGCAGCGCCAATGAAATAGCGTTTCTTCGACGTCACGGACGCAACTGCCGGCCCCGAATGAAGACAACTCCGGCTGTCACGGGGAGTTTCTACTCGGAGGGTGTCCATGGTCTCGCGCATCGGCGGTTCTTCTCCCAACGTTCCAACCACGCGGCCTGCTGACTCGGGGCCCACCAACCGCGCTCCGGCGCCGACGGCGACCAGCTCGATCTTCGAGGCCGGCAAGTCGGTCTTCGAATCCATCGGCAGGAGCCTCGATCGCCTCGGCCTCACCACGCCGACGCCCCCGCCGACGCTCTCGCGCAACGATCGCCAGCGCGCGCCGCTCCCCGAGGTGCAGGGGCTCCAAGAGGGGCTCAACACGTGGTCTGCGGCGAACGGTCGCCCCGCCATCAAGGAAGACGGCCTCTTCGGCCCGAAGACCGAGTCGTCGGTGAAGGAGTTCCAGCGCGCGAATGGCCTGCCGCCCACCGGCGTCGCGGGGCCCGGCGTGCAGGTGCGCCTGGAGATCGAGAACAACGCCGACTTCCAGCGGCTCAACGACGACACCAAGCGCGCGCTGCGCACGCAGCTGACCGCGGCGGGCGATGACTTCGCGAAGCTCCACAACCTCGAGCGGCTCGCCACGTCGCCGGGGCTCTCGAACCTCTCGCCGGCGCACCAGCAGCAGATGGTGGCCGCGCTCGCCTCGCAGCCGACCGACACGCAGCTCAGCGTCGCGCTGACCCGGCTCGCCGACAGCCCGGAGTTCGCCGCCGCCAGCGACGCCACGAAGACCTCGCTCATCGACACGCTGCGCACCAACGGCCCGGCGACCTTCGACAAGGTCAACGGCGCGCTGGCGCTCATCGGCTCGAGCGAGTTCCGCAACCTCTCCGACGCCGACAAGGCGCTCGCGATGGAGGGCCTGCGCGGCGCCGGCGCCAACCCGCGCTACGCGGCGAGCCTGCAGACGTTGATCGCCGACCCGAAGTTCCAGGCGCTGAGCGCTGACGCGAAGACGGCGGTGCTGAGCCAGGCGAAGAACTACCCAGACGCGCGCGCCACCGACAACTTCCGCCTCGCGCTGCAGAAAGACTGGTTTGGCACGCAGTCACTGGCTGACCAGCAGCGCTCGCTGAAGCTCATCGGCCGGCTCTCCACGTACGACAGCGGCGACCGCACCATCATCGACAACACGCTCAACCGCTTCCTCTCCCCGAGCAGCGACTACAAGCTGGTGTGGAAGGAGTACTCCGACCCCGCGGGCAGCGTGACGTACGGCTCGGCGCGCGACGGCACGCTGTGGCTCAACCGCAGCATCGTCGCCGATGGCAACGCGCGCATGGTGGAGAACGACACCACCAACCACCTCGCGCTCTCGACGACGCCGCACGAGGTGAACCACAACATCAACGGCGACGAGGTCACCAACACCTTCCACTACTTCGAAGCGGAGTACCGCGCCTGGTACGTCGGGTTCCAGGCTGAGCACGGGCGCCCGCCGACGTCTGCCGAGGCGCTCGACCAGCGCATCGAGTGGCAGTTCAACACCGTCAACCAGTACGGGCGCACCGCCGCCGAGGCGATGAAGGACCCGGCCGAGGCCGCGAAGTTCTACGACTTCCTGAGCCGGCTCAGCGGCAAGCCGGTCGACGCGTCGAATTGGCGCTCGGTGATCGCCGAAGACCCGACCACGTGGTCCACCGCGACGGCCAACGCGCCGGTGCCTTCTGGCAATCTCACCAACCAGTGACCCGATTCCTCCTCGCGAGCTGCATGACGCTGCTGTTGTCGTGCGCTTGCCATCAAACGAAAACGGAGCGTGGCATGAGCGACGGACTTCAGCAGCGCATCAAGGAAACCACGGCGACCGCGATGGACTGGCAGGTCGCGGACATCCGCGTCGATGAGGTGCCCCAGCTGCGCCAGGGGGCGTGCAGCTTCTTCATCGCGGCGCAGACCCGGCTGCTGGTGTCGACGCGGCTGAACTTCGCGGCGCTGGCGAGCGGGCAACTGCTCGATGGCCTCAACAAGAACGCGGCCGAGCAGATCCTCCGTGACTGCGGCGCGGGCGCCGGGCCGGAGTGGCAGGCAGAGATCCTCTCGCGCTTCCACCCCGCGATTCACGGCGTGGTCGTCACCGAGCAGCAGGGCGGCGCGGTGCGGAAGATCAAGGCCAAGGGCAAGGTCTTCGGCCCTCCCGCTGTCATCGACGGCGCGCTCAACTTCTACGTCGTCGAGCCCGAGGCGAACATCGTCTCGCAGGTGAAGGCCACGCTGGGCGACACCGTGCAGGTCGAAGTCACGCAGCTCTGAGCGCGGGCGCGCCTATGGTGCGCCGCCATGAGCCGACGTTTCGAAAACCAGGTGGTGTGGATCACGGGCGCGTCGTCAGGCATCGGCGCCGCGCTCGCCGAGGCGTTCGCGCGTGAGGGAGCGCAGCTCATCCTCTCCGCGCGCCGCAAGGAGGAGCTCGAGCAGGTCGCCGCGAAGTGCGGTGGGCAGGCGCTGGTGTTACCGATGGATCTCGCGAAGACCGAGACGCTGCCGTCGCTCACCGAAGAGGCGCTCAAGTGGAAGGGCCGCGTCGACGTGGTGGTGCACAACGGCGGCATCAGCCAGCGCTCGACGGTGAACGACACGAAGCTCGACGTCGACCGCCGCGTGATGGAGGTCAACTACTTCGGCGCCGTCGCGCTCACCAAGGCGGTGCTGCCCTCGATGCTCGCGGCGAAGTCAGGCCAGTTCGTCGTCATCTCGTCGGTGATGGGGAAGATCGGCACGCCGCTGCGTTCGGCCTACGCGGCCTCGAAGCACGCGCTGCACGGCTTCTTCGATTGTCTGCGCGCCGAGGTCGCCGACGCGGGCCTCACCGTCACCCTCATCTGTCCCGGCTACATCCAGACCGACGTGTCGAAGAACGCGCTGACCGGCGATGGCACGCCCACCAACAAGACCGGCGACGACATCGCCAACGGCTACCCGGCCGACCTCACCGCGAAGCAGATCGTCGACGCGGTGGCGGCGAAGAAGAGCGAGGTCTTCGTGGGCCGCAAGGGCAAGGAGTTCCTCGCGCTGATGCTCAAGCGCTTCGCGCCCGGTGTGCTGGAGCGACAGGTGCGCACCGCGGTGCCCAGGTAGCGCGCCGCGTCGTAATGAATTCACCGCGCGACGGGGTGCGTTGAGTACCTTCGCGCGTCGCGTGAGTGACGTTCGTCTCGTCGGCATCCAGAAGAGCTTCGGCAGCAACGCCATCGTGAAGGGCGTCGATCTCGAGGTGCACTCCGGCGAGTTCCTGGTGATGGTGGGCCCGTCGGGCTGCGGCAAGACGACGCTGCTGCGCATCATCGCGGGGCTGGAGCACGCAGACGCGGGCGACGTGATCCTCGGGGGCACCAACGTCAACGCCGTGCCGCCGCGCGAGCGCGACGTGGGCATGGTGTTCCAGAGCTACGCGCTCTACCCGCACATGACGGTGCGCGAGAACCTCGCCTTCGGGCTCGAGCTGCGCAAACTGCCGCGCGTCGATCTCGGCGCGCGCGTCGCCGAGGCCGCGCGCATGCTCGAGCTGGGCCCGCTGTTGGACCGCAAGCCCACGGCGCTGTCGGGCGGTCAACGGCAGCGCGTCGCCATGGGCCGCGTCATCGTGCGGCGCCCTCGCCTCTTCCTCTTCGACGAGCCGCTCTCGAACCTCGACACCGCGCTGCGCGTGCAGATGCGCGGAGAGCTGGCGCGGCTCCATCGGCAGCTTGGCGTGACGATGATCTACGTCACGCATGATCAGGTCGAAGCGATGACGCTCGCCACGCGCGTCGCCGTCTTCAACAAGGGGTTGCTGCAGCAGTTGGGCGCGCCGCTGGAGCTCTACAACCGCCCCGCCAACACCTTCGTCGCGCAGTTCCTCGGGTCGCCCTCGATGAACCTGTTGGACGCGCGGCGCGACGGCGGCGAGTTCAAGGGCAACGGCTTCGTGCTCCCTGCGTCGGGTGACGCGCGCGGCGAGGTGAAGCTGGGCCTCCGCCCGCAGGATCTCCGCGTCAGCGATGACGGGCCGATCCGCGGCGAGGTGGAGGCCGTGGAGCGCCTGGGCTTCGATGGCTACGCGTTCTTGAAGACCGCCGCCGGCCCGGTGGCCGCGCGCTTCGAGGGCGCAGGCGTCGACGTCGGGCAGACCGTCGCCGTGAAGCCCACCGGTGATGCGCTGCACGTGTTCTCGGCGGATGGCGCGACCGCGCTGAGGCACCCGCTGTGATCACCTCTCCCCCGGGGAGAGGTCGAGGCGAAGCCTCGGGTGAGGGGCGCGCAGAGCCGAAGTCGGCCCACACCCCCACCCACAACCCCGGGCGGGGGGGGGGGGGGGTGGTGATGAA
>CAMLFP010000306.1 GCA_946479335.1 uncultured Archangium sp. | reverse complement strand
GCGATCAAGGCGCAGCGTCCGAAGCTGTCGGCCTGCTACGAGAAGTGGCTCAAGACGAACCCCGCGGCGCAGGGCGAGGTGACGCTGGAGCTGCAGCTCAACGCCCACGGGCGCGTGCTGCGCGCGCGCGTCGAGGGCAGCTCGGTGAGCGCCGCCGCGTCGGAGTGCCTGTCGACCACCGCGAAGACGCTGGTGCTCTCGCCGCTGGGCGCCGACGCCACGCTGCAGGTGCCGCTGGTGCTGCGCAACGAATAGGTAAGGTCGATTGCGGCATTCGCGTTGTAGGCTTCGGGCATGAGCCAATACGGCAGAGGCGGCATGCTGGTGTTCCTGCTGTTGTCGGGGACGGTATCGCGCGCAGCGGATCTTCCTCCCATTGATTGGACTCCGACTCAGGCCGAACGGGTCGAGCGAGGTGGGTCTCCGACGCCGTTCACTCCACGACGCATCATCGGGACAGTGAGCTTTGGCCTCGCACTTGTAAGTGTGGTCATGGGCATCGTGTTTGGCATGCAGGCCCTCGACGTGCACCGGCAGTTACACGCATCTCCTGTGTCGGATGGACTCAGCTATCGAGAGTTTCTTGTCGATAAAGGCGAAACAGCCGCTCTCGTTACGAATGTGAGTTGGGGTGCTGCAGGTGCATTTGGTATTGCGGGAGGTCTGCTGTGGATCTTCTGAAGGGCGTGGTGGGAGTGTTGTGTGCGGTCGTGTTTGTCGGCTGCGTCATTGACTTTAAAGCTGCCGTATCATGCGAGAAATCCGCGGACTGCGTGGGGGGCTATGAGTGCACCAATGGTCTATGCGCCAGCCCCCAAAACACACCTATAGTAATGTGTGGTCCGTGTAACTCCACTGAGGATTGTGTTGCCGGCGCTGGCCAGGGAGCATCAGTGGTGTGTGCTCAACTGGCATGGGAAACTACCGGCCGCTGCAGGATGGAGAACTCAGATTGTGCTGTAAGGGCTGGGAACGCTGCATCACCATATTGTGCATGCGCTGACGAGATCGCGGAACGCGGCGATTCCTGCAGTGTGGACAAGCCCATGTTTTGCGGGGGGGACGATGTTTGCGGGCATGTTTGGGGTGACGCTCAGTCTTACTGGACATGCCATCAGTCTTGTGTAGTTGGGGTGACAACTTGCGAACAGGGTGTTTGCCGTGGCTTGCCAGATGGGGGCGGTTTGTGTTCGCAATGAGACTTGGCAGGTTTCCCATTGTGTGCGTGTTTGTTGCGTGCGCACCGCTCTCTGCTTATCAGCAAGCACAACGACTCTCGACAGCTTCGGAAGCGGAACGCATCGATGCCCTTCATGCGAGCGATTGGCGAATAGCAGCGACCGCTGCTCAGGAACTCTCAAAAGCGCGATCGACCGATTCAGCGCGCGCTCTGTCAGAGTGCGTGGAATGGAATGTCGATTGGCGCGTGCAAGCGTATTGCGCGACTGCACTGGGCGAACTCGCGCCGCTGCTGCCCTCGGCGTCGTTGCGCGCGGCTGTCGCCGCATTGCGGTCTTGCAGTACGTCTGGTCGTGAATCGCTTCGTGAGATCTGTGCCGAGAATCTCACCAAGTGCGAGGACGGCGATGGTGTTGCGACGCCCGCAGTTACAGAAACAATGCCGGAACCGGTGGTAGCTCCGGCCCCGCCCGTCAATCCCGTTGTTGCTCCGCCCGTCAGCGCCTCTCAATGCAAGGCCGATGCAGAGCCGGGTTACTATTCAGTAGAAGAAGGAGATGTTCTGTGGCTCGTAAATGCGAGTGCGAGTGAGCAAAAGATCTCTCAGTTGGCCAGCTTTCTTGGAACGACGGTCAACGAGGCTGGGGTAGGTTTGGCGGAGGCCAATTGTGCTCGTATTGCTTCGGCACCAGCGAACGTGGCCATCTTCAAGTCGGTAGCGAGAATTACGCAGAACAGGTACGTAGTGCTGTCTGGTCGTCGCGATCAATTTGGAGTGTGGTGTGCGACGCGACCGACGGACCCGATGTACGCACGACTGGCCAATGTGCTGCGGCTTCGCGACTTCTACTCAGCAAGTGAATTGCCTACGTGCATTGGCGCGCTCGTCCCTCCGAACCGTTGAAATCTAGGTGCCGCGCGTAGCGCTCCTCACCCCGGCGGGAGGGGCTTCTGATCTTCTCGCAGCGCGCCGATGAAGACGTTGCGCACCGCCTCGGCGTGCTCGGCTGACGTCTCTTCCTTCCAGCCCGAGGTGTCGATGGGCGGCAGCACGTCGATGTCCAGGGTCATCGGGTGGAAGGCCCAGCTCCCGTGGCGCCAGTTCTTGTGCGCGCCGTGCACGATGACGGGCACCACCGGGAGCCCGCTGGCGATGGCGAGGTGCACGAAGCCCTTCTTGAAGGGCAACAGGCGCCCGTCGCGGCTGCGCGTGCCCTCCGGCAGCATCCAGATGCCGAGGCGGTTCTTCTTGATGAAGGCCGCGGTCTTGCTGAGCGTCTCCACCGCTTTCTCGCGGTTGCCGCGGTCGAGCAGGATGTGCCCCGAGAGCCACGCCAGCCACCCGTAGAAGGGGATGCGGACGATCTCCTTCTTGAACACGCCGCAGCCGCCGTACGGGCACAGCCAGATGCCGATGAAGCCGTCGAGCGACGAGCTGTGGTTCGACACGTAGATGGCCGGCATCGCGCCGTCGATGCCCGCGCGGTTCGGCACGTTCGGCGTCACGCCCGCCACCCACGCCACCGAGCGGCCCACCACCTTGCCGTAGAAGTTGCACAGCTTGATGCGCGCGATGCGCCAGGGAATCAGCAGCAGCGCGACGACGATGAACACCGTGCTGGCCACCATCACCACCACGAAGCCGATGAGCAGCCGGAACAGCGAGAGGAGCGTCTGCACGTCAGACCTCGAGGTCGGGGCGCGAGGCGATGACGTTCTTCCACCGGGCCAGCGCGCTCTCGCGTTCGCGCTCCGGGCCATCGGCGAAGAAGCCGAAGTTGTCTCCGAAGGTGCGCGACAACTCCTCAATCGCCGCGAGCCGCAGGTCGAAGTCGTCGGCGTCGAGCGCCTCCACCAGCCACTCGATGCGCCGCTTGTCGCGTCGGCCCGCCCACCACTGCGTCCACGCCGAGGCGTTGGTGCCGAAGCCCGCGCGCGTAATCTCCTTGAGCGCGTCGCCCGCCGAGGTGGCGCAGAGGTCGTCGTCGCTGCCGGCGAGGTTGATGAGCGCTTCGACCGAGTCGCGGTCGTGCAGGCCGCCCACCGCGCGCGCCGCCAGCGAGCGCCGCAGCGAGTCTGACGAGGCCAGCTCCTGCCGCAGCGCCGGGAGCCGGTTGATGAAGTGGGGCAGGTACCGCAGCGCCGCCGCCGCCGCGCGCGCCGCCGAGGAGATGTCGGGCTCGAAGTCGAACAGCCCGCGCAGCACGCCGTCGACCACCTCCGGGTACTTGAGGCTGCCCGCGGTCAGCAGCGCGAGGTAGCGCGTGTCGCTGTCGGCCGAGTCGAGCAGCGGCGCCACCGCGATCGCCGCGGGTTGACCCAGCCGCGCCAGCGCGCCGGGCACGGGCCCCAGCTCGTCGGGCTCCGGCAGCTCCACCACCGGCAGCCGCGACCACCCCGTCGGCCCGGGGAACGCGGAGGCCAGCGCCTGCGCCGAGGCGTCGGGCGTCTTCATCAGCTCCATCATCGCCATCGAGCGCTCGGCGGCGTCGGGGCCGGTGAGCAGCGTGATGAGGCCGTTGAACCACTCCGCGTCGGTGGGCGCCTGCGCGGTGCCCTCGCCGGTCGCGCCGTCGGTCGACGGCAGCAGCCCGTCGGCGCTGGTGAGGTGCTGCGGCACGCGCGGGTTCTGTTTGCGGTACAGGATCAGCTCGTGGAACGCGCTGGGCAGGTCCTGGCAGAAGAGGATGAAGTCGGCGAGGCGGCGCTGCGAAATCGGCCGCGCGCCGCAGTCACCGTAGAGGATGGCGACCAGCCGCGACTGCACCTCCACCGGCCACACGAAGACGGTGCGCGGCATGCGGCCCAGCAGCGCGAGGTAGTGCTGCGAGAGCGCGTCGGGCGGCAGCGGGCCCACGTAGCTGCCGCGCGTGAGTGAGACGGTGCGGAAGACGCTCGCCGCGTCGAGGGGGATGGCCAGCTGGCGGATCGCCGCGAGCTCGCCTTCGCCGCGTGCGTCCCACCCCACGGCGGCGCCGCGCATCACGGCGAAGGCGCCCACGTACTCGAAGGTGCGGCGCGCGTACTCGAGCACCACGTTGATGAGCGCGTCGCGGTCGGTGACGGCCGCCTTCAGCGCCACGCGGGCCTGCGCGAGGCTCCACTCGGTGGCGGTCGACGCGGTGAGGCCCGGAGGCGCCGGCAAGATGCCCGGCTGCTGGAAGTTGATGTCGGGCGGCGGCGCGGTGTTGATGTCGTCGCGGGGCGCGGCCGGAGCGCGCGTCACCACCAGGTTCGGCGGCTCCGGGGGCACCTGGGGCGCGGGCTGCGGCGAAGCGGAGACGACCTCGCTGACCTCGGAGAAGTCGAGCTCGTCGCGCTCCCGCGGCGCGGGCGGCGGCGCTTCGGAGACGTGCGCCAGCGGGTTGTCGGGCGGCGTGGGCGCGGCGTCGGGCGCGTCGGAGACCTGCAGCGGCGCGACCTCGTTCTCGAGGCGCGAGCCGACGTCGGGCGCGGTCGACTCCAGGCCGGAGAAGCGGCGCGCGGCCTCGGGGCCCCCACGCTCCAGCTGCGCGGCGGCGGCGGAGAAGGCCTCGGAGGCGGCGGGCAACGCGAAGCTGGTTTCGGGGCGCGAGAGCGGGCGCGCCTCGGGCGGAGCCGCCACGCGCACGGTGACGTCCTTCGACGCGTCGCCCAACGGCTGCGGGGCGGCGCTGGTGATGACGGGCGCGTCTTTGCGCGGCGGCTTCGCGGGCACCACGCGCTCGGCGCTGGGCCGCGGCGGCTGCGCGGGCTGCACGAAGCTGACCGGGCCGGTCGTCTTGCGGGGCGGGGGCGCGTCTTTGCGCGGCGGCAGCACCCCACCGGGGAAGGAGATCTTCGGGGGCGGCACGGGCGCCGAGGGGCGCGGCGGCTCGGAGGCCTCCGCGGTCGCGCTGCTGACCTGCTTGGCGAAAGCGCCGTACTGGTTCAGGTCCATCACGCGGGTGTGGCTGTGCTCGTCGAGCGGCGGCGCGGCGCTGGGCTCTTCGTGGCCCGACTTCGCGAAGCGCTCGTACGCGGTGATCTCGATGACCGAGGTCGGCGGGTCGTGGTCGTCACCGAGCTGCGGCGCCTCGTCGATGACCTCGATTCGCGGCTTGGCCTTGCCGGTCTTCGGCTTGGGCTGGCTGAGCAGCAGCGGCTCTTCGACGATGCCCTTGGCGATGCGGTCGAGCACATCGGGGCTGACGGAGTCGTCGATGGTGGGCGCGGCCGGCGCGGGCGCGGCGTCGGGGCGCGAGGGGTCGAGCTGCTTGAGGAGCTTCGCGTAGCGCGGCTCGAGCGCTTCGCCGTAGAGCGCCTGCTGCCAGTCGCGCACGCGGCACTCGAGGGCGACCCACAGCTCGAGCTTCTTGCCGAGGAGGAAGCCGACGTCTTTGATCTGCTGCTGCTGCAGCGGGTAGGCGCAGGCGAGGTGCAGCGCGTTGCCGTCGACCGAGAGCGGCACCACGTTGAGCTGCTTCGCCATCTTCAACGGCATCAGCGGGCCGGCTTCGGTGTTGGGCTCGAAGTCGGCGAGGTTGACGAGGCGCACGCCGCTGACGTCGGAGATGGCCTGGAGGATGCCGGCCTCCGACACGGCGCCCGCTTCGAGCAGCACGGTGTCGAGGGTGCCTCCCTCACGGCCGAGACGTCGGAGCGCCTCGTCGACGACGCGCGCCGGGAGCAGGCCGCGGGCAATGAGGTGCTGGGCGAGACGCTGGGGCATCGGCGTGGGTGTGGTTGTTCAAGCGCCGGACAGGCGCACCACGAAGGTGCGCGTGAGTTTGTCATGCAGCGTCTGCCCGTGGCGATCAAACAACGCCAGCCAGAAGCCGGAGAGGAAGAGGCCGAAGGAAACCAGTGACAAACCGGCGCGGGTGAGGGCGCGCATCGGGCCCGGCGCGTGGCCGGAGGTGTCGACGAGGTGGATGCCCAGCGCCCGGCGACCCGGGGTGCGGCCATTCCACAAGAAGGCGAAGAGCGTGGTGTAGACGAAGGCCAGCATGCCGGCGAGCGCGGCGCCGGGCAGGGCCACCAACGAGAGCTGCTGCACGATGGTGAGGTTCTTCGGCGCGATGACCGACATCGCGACGAAGAGGAAGCCGCCGACCAGCAGCGCGATGAACGAGAGGTCGACGAGCCACGCACCGGCGCGGCGCCACAGCGCGGCCGGCTCGGCATGCACCACCCCATCGGCTCCCTCTCCCCTGGGGAGAGGGTTGGGGTGAGGGGCGGGCGCGGCCTTCAGCGAGATGGCGGGCTCGGTCGAAAACTCCTCGCCGAACGACGGCGTGCTCGGCTTCGCGGCCGCTGGAGCGGGCGCGTTCAGCGAGAAAGCCGGTTCTGTCGCGAGCGCTGCAGCGCGCTCTGCCGCAGGAGCGAAGGCAGGTTCATGCGGCGCAACGGCGGGACGAGAAGCGTGCGCGAACGACGGCTCCTGCGCGGCGACAGCGGGACGCGAAGGCTGCGCGAACGACGGCTCCTGCGCGGCGACAGCGGGACGCGAAGGCTGCGCGAACGACGGCTCCTGCGCGGCGACAGCGGGACGCGAAGGCTGCGCGAACG
>CAMLFP010000305.1 GCA_946479335.1 uncultured Archangium sp. | reverse complement strand
CCGAAGTTGATCTGCTCGGGGAAGATGAGCGCGATCTCACCGGAGAGGCCGATGTTGAGCATCCAGTCGGCGCTGTAGGTGAAGTCCAACCCGGCGACCTGCATGCGCGGGTAGATGACCTCGGCGGTGTACGCGACGTCGATCTTCGAGGGATTTTTCTCGTTGAAGTTGGTGGTCGCCACGGCGTTGTACGCGACGGGGAAACCGAAGCGCCCGCGGTAGTAGGTGGCGTTGACCGCGAGGTTGTCGAACGCGAGCTCGGCGCGCAGCGCGATCTGCGACTCGGTGAACGTGTTGCGCGGCATGTAGAGATTCACCTGCGGCGTCGCGAAGTTGAGGCTGCAGGGGTCGACGTTGCTGAACACCGCGGCGAGCCCCTGGTTCTGCGCCGGGTCGAGCGGCGGCGCGGGGAAGCTGGTGAGGCAGCCGCGTGAATCATGCCCGACACCGAACGCCAGCGCGGTCGACGGCGGCAGCATGCCCGGCTTGAACACCGGCACCCAGACCGCCTTCAGCGTCAGCCACGAGGTCGGGTAGAGGTCGACCTCCACCATCTCGTTGGGGACTTTGCGCGTGTAGTCCATGGGGTCGTAGAAATCGCGCGAGTTGATGAAGTCGACCTGGTTGAAGACCGTCGCCGAGCCCCAGGTCTGCTGCATTCGGCCGGCCTTGATGTCGAGCCACGAGAACGGCAGCCCGCGCGTCGCGATGTATGCCTGATCAAGCTGGAAGCTGTAGGGGTCGACCTTGTTGCGGTCGGCGAGCGCCGGGAGGTTGTTCGCCTCGTTGAACCCGTAGAAGCGGAAGCGCGCGTCGATGACGCCGATCACCGAGTCGATGGGCTTGATCTCGATGTGGGTGATGACGTCGTTGCGGTTGATGTTGAAGGTGTAGCCCTCGCCGGGCTGCTCACCGCGGTAGTTGTCGACCACGAAGCGCAGATCGCTCTCCAGGCGCCCGGAGAGGGTGATCATGTCGGTCCACTTCAGGTCAGACAGATCGGCGCGCGCCGTCGTGGCGACGACGAGGCACAACACAAGCTGGAGGCGGCGCATGGTCGCTTACTTGCCCCACGCCAGGTTGCGCACGGTGAACAGGTCGTCCTTGAGGCCCTGGTTGACGACGAAGTCCTTGATCTCCATCTCCGTGCGGCGGCTGGTGCGCGGGTCAGACACGGTGATCAGCCGGTTGCGCTTCACGCCGTGGAACTCGGTGAAGTCGGAGTTGATGAAGCGCTTCACCTCTTCGCCCTTGTCGTTGAAGTAGTGCGTCTCGGTCTGCGCGAAGGTCTGCTTGTTCACGCGGTGCGTGACGTACGCGTAGCTGCTCTCGGCCTTGGGCGTGAGCTTGAGCCAGTAGGAGTCGGCGTCTTCCTTGTCCAACGCGACGTTCCAGCGCGCGGCCCAGCTCACGTCGGCCATGTCTTCGCTCGACAGGTCGGAGCCGACGATCGACTGGTTCATGTTGTGCGCGGCCACCCGCTGCACCTTGCGCAGCGCGGGGATGTACACGTTCACCTGGCGGCCATCGACCAGCGTGGCCATGCCCTTCCAGTCGCCGGAGTTGAAGGTGACGAGGCGCTTGGTGTCGCCCTTCTGCAGCATCGTCATGTCGTACGACTTCTTGTTGCCGTCGCCGTCGATGACGTTGATGCGGATGTCCATGCGCTGATCCGCGAAGCCGTTGTTCAGGGCCTCCATGCGCTTCAAGATCTCATCGGCCGACAGCTTCGGAGCCGCCGGCGCGGCCTCCGCCGGCTTCGCTTCGGCAGGCTTGGCGTCATCGGCGTAGGCGAGGGTAGCGGCGAGCAGGGCCGCGCTGAGAACTGTCAGTCGCATCATGAGACATCTCCCGAATGTCATTGGTAAGTGCGGGGAAACTAACGCGCGGGCGGATATACGCCCCGCGACGGACCAGTCACAGAACGAATTCGCTGACACCGTGTCAGCGCTGTATCGCGCCGGTGGCACTTGTCAGGAGGGGCGCGAAACGCGCTACGCACTCCGCGAGCTCGTCGGGTGCGGTGGCCGAGGGTCGCTTCGCCGCCGGGCGGATCTCATCGCCGCGCCGTTCGTGACTCGTGCATATGGTGCACGCATGGCTCGCATCCTGGTCATCGATGACAACGACACCATGCGCGAAGGCATGGCGGTCACGCTCAAGAAGGCGGGGCACGAGGTGCTGGCCTTCCGCTCCGGCGCCGAGGGGCTCGCGGCGTTCAAGAAGAGCGGCGCTGACCTCATCGTCACCGACCTGAAGATGGAGGGCCTCAACGGCCACGACGTGGTGCGCGAGGCGCGGGCGCATGACCCCCACGCGGTGCTGATCATGGTCAGCGGCCACGGAAACATCGCGGAGGCGGTGCAGGCCATGCAGCTGGGCGCCTGCAACTTCCTCGAGAAGGGGTTCGCGCCTGACGAGCTGCGCGCGAAGGTCGAGGCGGCGCTGGAGCTCTCGCGCACCCGCGCGCAGGTGCAGAAGCTCGAGGCGACCGCCGAGGTGCTGTCAGGCGAGTTGAAGCAGCGCGGCGGCGTGAAGCTGGTCGGCGACAGCGCGCCGGTGCAGAAGCTGATGGCGCAGATCCAACGCGCGGCAGCCTCCGGAGCGACCGTGTTGGTGCACGGCGAGTCGGGCACCGGCAAGGAGCTCGTCGCGCGGCTGCTGCACGACCTCTCTCCGCGCGCGGCGGGCCCGTTCATCACCACGCACTGCGCGGCGCTCGCCGAGACGCTGCTCGAGAGCGAGCTCTTCGGCCACGAGCGCGGCGCGTTCACCGGCGCCATCAAGCGCAAGCTGGGCCGCTTCGAGCTGGCCGACGGCGGCACGTTGTTCCTCGACGAGGTCGGGGAGATCTCCGCGTCGGTGCAGACCAAGCTGCTGCGCGTGCTGCAGGAGCGCGAGATCCAGCGCGTGGGCGGCGAGGAGACGAAGAAGGTCGACGTGCGCGTAGTGTGCGCCACGCACCGCGACTTGAAGGCCGAGGTCGCCGCCGGGCGCTTCCGGGAAGACCTCTACTACCGGCTCCACGTCGTGCCGCTCACCGTGCCGCCGCTGCGCGAGCGCCCCGAAGACATCAGCGTGCTCGCCCGCCACTTCATCGCCAAGCACGCGCGCCGCATCAACCCGCGCGTGAAGGACCTCTCCGCGGCGGGCATCTCCGCGCTGTGTCGCTACGCGTGGCCCGGCAACGTGCGCGAGCTGGAGAATGCCATCGAGCAGTCGCTGGTCTTCGCCGAGGGCGAGACGCTCGAAGAGAAAGACCTCCCGGCGTTCCTCCAGTCGCGAGAGGCGCGCGCCACCCAGGTGGAGGGTGCGTTACCCATCCCCCACGGAGATCGCCCGCTGCCCGACATCCTCGAAGACCTCGAGCGCCAGCTCATCGAGCGCGCCTACGAGAAGGCCCGGCGCGTGAAGACCGAAACCGCGCGGCTCCTCGGCATCAAGACCAGCGCGCTCTATTACAAGCTCGAGAAGTACGGGTTCATCCAGAAGGGCGAGGCGCCCGCCGACGACGCCGTGAGTTGAGTTTCACCCATGAAACGCCACGGGTGAGGGAAGACCCTTGTCGCGCCGCGCCAGATCCCCGGAATCGTGAGGATGGTGCGTTGGTGCGAGGGTTGCTCAGGGTAGCCTCCATGTCAGCGATGATCCCGCACAAGGTGTTGGTGGTGGACGATGACGAGCTCTTCCTCAAGGTGTGCCTCACGGTGCTGCGACGCGCCGGCTTCGAGGTCGATGGGGTCGGTGACCCGCTCGAGGCGCTGACGCGGCTGGGCAACGGTCGCTACGACGCGGTGGTCTCCGACCTGTGCATGCCGGCGCTCTCTGGCGTCTCGTTTCTCCAGGCGGTGCGGCGCATCGACCGGGAGGTGCCGCTGGTGTTGATGAGCGGCTCGCCCACGGTGGAGTCGGCCCTCTCCGCCATCGATCTCGGCGTGCGCAAGTACCTCACCAAGCCCTTCGACATCGACACGCTGATCAACAGCATCGTCGAGGCGGTGCAGGGCACGGTGCGCGGCGCGCAGGCGGTGGTGCGCGAGCGGTTCGAGCGCGGCCTCGCGGGCATCGCCATGGCCTTCCAACCCATCGTGGAGTTCAAAGAGCGCCGCGCGTTCGCGTACGAGGCGCTGCTGCGCACCTCGGCGGCCGACATCAAGGGTCCCGGAGATCTGCTCGGCATGGCGGAGCAGCTGGGCCGGGTGCACGACCTCGGTCGCGCGGTGCGCGCCGACGTCGCGAAGGTGCTGGGCGCGCAAGACCCCGCCGCCGACATCTTCGTCAACCTGCACCCGGCCGACCTGCAGGACCCGCAGCTCTACGAGCCGGGCGCGCCGCTCACCGCGCACGCGCGGCGCGTGGTGCTGGAGATCACCGAGCGCGCGTCGGTCAGCAACGAAGAGCACCTCTCCGAGCAGATCCGCTCGCTGCGAGCGCTGGGCTACCGCGTCGCGGTCGACGATCTCGGCGCGGGCTACTCGGGCCTCACCACGCTGGCGCGCGTGCAACCGGAGTTCGTGAAGCTCGACGGCTCGCTGGTGCGCAACATCAACGCCTCCAGCGTGAACCAGCTGGTGGTGACGGCGGTGAATGACCTCGCGCGCGACCTCGGGCTCCGCGTGGTCGCCGAGTGCATCGAGACGGCGCAGGAACTCGAGACCCTGCGCGGGCTCGGCATCGACCTGCTGCAGGGCTACCTCTTCGCGAAGCCGTTGCCGCCGTTCACCCGCGTCGACTTCTCGCGCTGGTGAGGTTCTTCAAGGCGCTCACATCCCGCCCGGGAGCAGCGTGCGGCCCACCGCCACCAGCTTCCCCAGGTGGAAGGCGCGCGGCCCGAAGGTGGGCTGCGGGAACCCCGCCGGGAGCGGCCACTCCGGCGGCGTCAGCGCGCGCGTGGGCAACGGCGTGCCCTGTCGCAGCGCCCCCAGCTCCGCGTCGGTGAGCTCGACGGAGGGCAACCACGGCAGCACGTCGCGGCCCATGCGCGGCGAGGTCTCCACCGTCCACGGGCCGATGGCGGTGCGCTCCAGCGCCGAGAGGTGTGCGCCGCAGCCGAGCGCGCGCCCGAGGTCGGTGGCCAGGCTCCGCACGTAGAACCCGCCCCGCACGGTGAGCTCGAGGCGCAGCGCGTTCGGGTCTTCGAGGCGTCGCGCGGAGTGGCAATACACGCGCTGCGCCGGGAGCTCGACGGGTTCACCGCGATGCGCGCGCACGTACGCCCGCTCGCCGTCGACGCGCTTGTTGCTGGTCGCGGGTGGCACCTGCTCCGTCCACCCGAGGAAGGTCTGCAGGGCCGCGTCGATGGCCTCCGGGCGCACGGCGCTCGCGTCACCGCGCCGCACCTCGCGGCCGCCCGCGTCGCCGGTGTCGGTCTCGAGCCCGAGCTGCACGGTGGCGAGGTACGTCTTGGGGGCCTCGTGCAGCGCCTCGAAGAGCCGGTTCGCCGCGCCCACCAGCAGCAACACCAGGCCGTGCGCGAACGGGTCGAGCACCCCGCCGTGCGACACCTTCAGCGGCCACGGGCCGGAGTATTCGTCACGGAACGCGTCGACCAGCGAGCTGCTCGTGGCGCCGACAGGCTTGTCGACGCACCAGATGGCCGACGCCGGGCGCTTCACGCCTTGATGCCGTCGAGGATCAAGCTGGTCAGCAGCGCGGGGATCTCCAGCGGGTTCCCGATGTCTTCGTCGTGCAGCACCGCGAGCAGCAGGCGCTCCGCGGCGCCCACCACCGTCAGCGCGCTCACCGCCGCGGGGATCTTCTTGAGCAGCCCGTGCTTCTGCGCGACCAGCGTCATGCCCAGCGCGTAGCGCGTGATGATCTCCGCCAGCTCGACGATGGGCTTGCGCGCGCCCTCGGCCGGAGCGCGCGACTCCTGCAGGTACAAGCGCACCGGGCCGGGGTGCTCCATCAACGCCGTCGCCAGCGCGTCGCCGACGATGGCGTACGCCGCGAACGTCTGCTCGCGCGTGGTGGCCTTCTCCAGCGCCGCCGACGAGCGCTCGAAGGCCTGGGTGATCAACACGCGCGTCGGTTCGATGAGGCTCGCCACCAGCGCGCGTTGATCCGTGAAGTACCGGTAGAAGCTGCCCTTCGCCATCTGCGCAGACTTCATGATGTCGTCGACCGAGACGGCCTCGATGCCGCGCGCCAGGAACAGCATCAGCGCCGCGTCGCGAATGGCCTGCGCCTTCTGCTGACGGTTCAAATCGCGAACGCCACCCTTGGGGCCCGGGCGCACCAACGGCTTCGTCTGGGTCTCGTGAGTCATTGCGCGCATTGTGTAGAAAAACGCCGTCTCAAGGCTTGAGAAATTCGTCACGCGCCCGCCCCGTGTCACGGGTTCGTGGAGTGACAACCGTTCACCGCCTGTGGCAGAGGCGCGGCATGTCCCGTCTGGTTCTGCTCTTCGCCTGCTCCTTCGCCGCCTGTACCTGCAAGCCCACCGGCCTGCAGAAGGTGCCGCCGCCGGAGCCCGAGATCTGCAACGGCGTCGATGATGATTTCGACGGCTACGTCGACGAGGGCCTGGGCGAGCTGACCTGCAGCACCGGGTCGTGCGTGGTCACCGTGCCTGCCTGCGCCAACGGCGTGGCGGGCGTGTGCGTGCCGCCGGTGGCCACCGCCGAGGTGTGCAACGGCCTCGACGACAACTGTGACGGGCAGATCGACGAGGGCCTCAGCGAGACGCCGGAGCTCTGCAACGGCCGCGACGACAACTGCAACAACGAGGTCGACGAGGGCCTCGCGGGCATCGCCGAGACCTGCAACGGCCTTGACGACAACT
>CAMLFP010000304.1 GCA_946479335.1 uncultured Archangium sp. | reverse complement strand
GGTGCCCGACATCTCCAGCGCGGTGCTGTGCGCGGGGCTACCGAGCGAGAGCGCGTTGCTCACCGAGTTGGTCGCGCACTCGCGGCGCGTGCTGGTCGACTCGCGCGGCGTCGACGCGGAGGGCTTCGAGGCCTTCGGGTCGCGCGTGGTCGATCTCGCGTGGCTCCGCATCGCGCCGTGGCAACAGGCGCTCGCGGCCGCGTGGGATGACGCCGCGTTCGAGGCGTCGCTGCGCGTGTGCGTGCCCGCCGACGACGCGAGCGAGGGCCGCTGGCTCGCGACGTGGCTGGGGAGCCGGCTGAAGCGCGAGGTGCAGCTCGAACACGGCGCCGTCGCCGCGGTGCACGCTGGCGCGCGGACCATCGCGCTGCCGCCGTTGCTGCACGACGAGCGCGCGCTGATCACCGCCGCGCTCGCCACCGGCGTGGTGAGCGACGCGTACGCGCTGGCGCGTGACTCCTGGCGCACCTCGGGGCGGCTCGGCGTCACCAGCGCGTGGGCGAACTTCAAGGAGCGCTTCGTGCAGACCGCGCACACCGCCATCACCGCGCGCGGCGTCTTCACCTGCGCGCTGACCGGCGGCTCCGCGGTGAAGATGTACGCGCAGCTGGCGAGCGCCGACCTCGACTGGAGCCGCATCGAGTTCTTCGTGAGCGACGAGCGGCTGGTGCCGCTGGAGTCGCCCGACAGCAACTACCGCGCGGTGCGCGAGGCGTTGCCGAAGGCGCGCATCCACCCGGTGCGCGTGGAGCTGTCACCCGAGGCCGCCGCCGCCGACTACGCGCGCCTGCTGCCGCCGCAGCTCGACCTCGTGCACCTCGGCATGGGCCCCGATGGCCACGTCGCGTCGCTCTTCCCCGGGAACGCGGCGCTCACGGAGCGCAGCGCCCCGGTGCTGCCGGTGCTCGATTCTCCGAAGCCGCCGAGCCGGCGCGTGACGCTCACGCTGCCGACGCTCACCTCCGCGCGCGAGGTGTGGTTCCTGGTGACGGGCGAAGCCAAGCGACCTGTCGCGAACACCGCGCGCACCGACCCGACCTCTCAACTCCCCGCGGCGCTCGTGCATCGCGGCGCGCGCCGCGCCACCTGGTTCCTCGACTTGTAAGGAAGACGACATGACGCCCGCCAAAGACTCCGCAGACCTCGGCCTCATCGGCCTCGCCGTGATGGGCCAGAACCTCGCGCTGAACATCGCGGACCACGGCTACAAGATCGCCGTCTTCAACCGCACCACGTCGGTGACGGAGCACTTCGTCTCCGCCTCACCGCACGCGAACGTCCTCGGCGCCGCGCAGCTGAAGGACTTCGTCGCCGCCATCAAGCGCCCGCGCCGCGTCGTGATTCTGGTGAAGGCCGGCGCCGCCACCGACGCGGTCATCGACTCGCTCACGCCGCTGCTGGAGCAAGGTGACGTCATCATCGACGGCGGGAACGCGCTGTTCACCGACACCATCCGCCGCGAGAAGGCGCTGACCGCGAAGGGGCTCTTCTTCATCGGCTCCGGCGTCTCCGGCGGCGAAGAAGGCGCGCGGCTCGGGCCGTCGCTGATGCCGGGCGGAAAGCCTGAAGCGTGGAAGCTGCTCGAGCCGGTGTGGCGCGACATCGCGGCGAAGGTCGACCCCGTCACCGGCAAGCCGCTCCCCGGTGGCGCGCCCGGCAAGCCCGTCACCGGCGGCGTGCCCTGCACCACGTACATCGGCAGCGACGGCGCCGGGCACTACGTGAAGATGGTGCACAACGGCATCGAGTACGCCGACATGGAGCTGATCGCCGAGGCCTTCCACGTGCTGACCGGCGTGCTGAATCTCTCGGTGGAGCAGACCGCAGACGTGTTTGCGAAGTGGAACGAAGGCGAGCTCGACAGCTTCCTCATCGAGATCACCGCCGAGGTGCTGCGCCACAAAGACGCGCAGACCGGCAACCCCTTCGTCGACGTGGTGCTCGACGCCGCGGGCCAGAAAGGCACCGGGAAGTGGACCAGCACCTCCAGCCTCGATCTCGGCGTGCCGGCGGCCACCATCTCTGAAGCGGTGTTCCAGCGCTTCCTCTCGGCGCGCAAAGAAGAGCGCGTCGCCGCCTCAAAGGTGCTGCACGCCCACCCGCTCACCGGCACCGTGAAGCTGACCGTCGATGACGTGCGCGACGCGCTCTACTCCTCGAAGATCGCCGCCTACGCGCAGGGCTTTCAGTTGATGGCGGCCGCCGCGAAGGAGCACGGCTGGTCGCTCGACTTCGGAGCCATCGCGCAGATCTTCCGCGGGGGCTGCATCATCCGCGCGCGGTTCCTCCAGAAGATCACCGAGGCGTACCAGCGCGCGCCGTCGCTGCAGAACCTGTTGCTCGACTCGTACTTCGCAGGCGCGGTGAAGGCCTCGGAGCACGGCTGGCGCAAGGTGGTCGCCGCGTGCGCGCTCGAGGGCGTGCCGGCGCCGGCGTTCGCATCAGCGCTGGCGTACTTCGACGGGTACCGCAGCGAGAAGCTGCCCGCGAACCTCATTCAGGCGCAGCGCGACTTCTTCGGCGCCCACACCTTCGAGCGCGTCGATGCGCCGCGCGGCCGGTTCTTCCACGTCGACTGGCCCGACGCGAAGCGCCCTCAGGTCGAGATCACCTGATCGACGATCACCTGCCCGGCGCCGTCGTCTTTCACGGTGCACACCGCGACGCCGGGGTCGCGCGTGAGGAACAGCCGCCAGTTCTCCTCGACGGCCTGCGCGAGGAGCTGCCGCTTCTCTTCAATCGAGGTCAGCGGGTAGAGGTCGAACGCGCTGACCCACGGCGCGTGGAGGTGTCCCGTGGTGGGGATGAGATCTCCGCAGAACATCAGCGTGTGCGAATCGTGCTCGAGCCGCACGAGCTGCATGCCGACGGTGTGGCCCTCGCTGACGACCAGGTTCACGCCCGCGTAGAGCTCGGTCGCGCCCTCGAGGAGGTGCAGCTGACCGCTCCGCTCGAGCACCGAGAAGTCCTGCTCGCGGAAGCTGCCGCGGTCCTTCTCTGAAGGTTGATGCGCCCACTTCCAGTGCCGGCGCTGGAGGTGAATCGTCGCGTTGGGGAACGCGAGCTTCGGCTGCGCGCCCTCTTCGCGCGTCAGCGCTCCGGCGACATCGAAGTGCAGGTGGCTCAACACCACGTCGGTGAGATCAGCGCGCGAGAGCCCGACACGCTGGAGCGCGCCGTCGAGGCCGCCGCTCGAATGATCGATGCCGTAGATGGCGCGGTTCTTCCCGTCCCACCGATCGCCGATGCCGGTGTCGACGAGGATCTTCCGCGTGCCCACGCGCACCAGCATCGCGCGCGTCACCAGCGAGATGCGGTTGCGCTCGTCGGGAGGGAACTTCCGCTCCCACAGCGGGCGCGGCACCACGCCGAAGAAGGCGCCGCCATCGAGTGCGAAGCGCGCTTCGACCAGCGGCTCCACGGTCATCTCTCCGAGTTGCAGCGCTGAACTCATCGAGATCGAGACTACACTCGCTCGCGTGCTGAAATCGTACGACTTCACGTTGCAGGGCCCGCTCGACCAATTGCTGGTCGCGCTCAGCGGCCGTGGCGCGGAGTTGTCAGCCGAGGGCCGCGGCGTGCTTTCGCTGCCGCAAGGCAAGGTCGACGTGGAGCCGCTGAAGGAAGACGGCCAGATCACCGGCGTCGACGTGCGCGTGCCCTTCCGCGACACCACCGACCTCCTCGACGCGGTGGTGAAGGTGCTGATCGACGTCGCGGCGGTGAGCGAAGCGAAGCTGACCGACCCGCAGCGCGGCGAGCTCGCGACGCACGCCAACTTCTCGGCGACGCACGACGAGTACCTCCGCATGGCGCGCTACGCCGGCGAGTACGGAGGCGTCAGCGAGGCGCTCGGCCTGTCGACGCTGGCGAAGCCGCTCGATGAAGACACGCGCAACGTGCGTTGGCTGCTGGCGCTCGCCGTCTTTCTCGTCACGCTCTACGCGTCGTGGCGCACCGTCGTCGTGTTGCGCGCGACCGCGGAGCCCGACGCGCCCGCCGACACGCAGCCGGCTCCGAAGCCGAAGCGTTGAGGCCAACGGGCTCACGGCGCGGTGAGACGCCACGTGCGCTGCACCGCGCGGCGGAAGTCGGCCGGCAGTGACTTCTGCTCCACCGCGCCGGTGATGCGCGGGTCGAGCTCAAAGCCCAGGAAGTTCGTCGAGAAATACAGCACGCCCTGCTTCGAGAGCCGCGCGCGCGCGGTGTCGACGAGCCAGCGGTGATCTCTCTGCACCTCGAAGCGCCGCCCCATCTTCTTCGATGACGAGAACGTCGGCGGGTCGCACACGATGAGGTCGAACTCCGCGCGGCAGTTGTCGAGCCACGCCAGCACGTCGTCACGAACCACGCGGTGCTTCGGCCCGGTGGTGAAGCCGTTGAGCGCGAAGTTGCGCTCGGCCCACTCGCAGTAGGTGTTCGAGAGGTCGACGGTCGTCGTCTCCGCCGCGCCGCCCGCCAGCGCGTGCACGGTGAACGAGCCGGTGTACGCGAAGAGGTTGAGGAACCGCCGGCCCTTCGCCTCGCTGCGCACGCGCGCGCGCGTCACGCGATGATCGAGGAACAAGCCGGTGTCGAGGTAGTCAGAGAGGTTGCACTCGAACTTGAGCCCGTGCTCGGTGACCACCACCGTCCGCGACTCCGCGCCGACGCGCTCGTACTGCTCGCCTCCGCGCTCGTGCGTCTTGCTGAAGATCTTCTCACGCGGCAGCGAGAGCACCGCGCCCACCGCGCGCACCACCTCTTCGCGCGCGTCGGCCAGCGAGCCATCACGGAGCTGCTTGCGCCGCGGGTACTCCATCACGTGCGCGTAGCCCGCGTACCAGTCGACCGCGAACGGCCACTCGGGGATGTCGAGGTCGTACACGCGGAAGGCGTCGGTCTTCTCCTTCGCCGCCCACGCGAAGCGGGGCTTCGCGTTCTTCCTCAGCCGGTTCTCGAAGTCAGACACGTCAGCTCCAGCTCGCCAGGAAGCGGCCCGGTTCGCCCAGCGCGCGCACCACCGGCTTTTTCGCCCCCAGCGTCAGCAGTGACGCGGAGAACAGGCCCTCGAAGAACTCCGGCTGCTCGGCCGCGTCGACGAAGAGCTCGAACTCGGTCTTCGAGCGCTCGGTGATGGTCACCTTCACCGGGCTGCGACCGAGGAAGTCCATCGCCTGCCGGAGCGCGCGCCGCGGCCCCGCCAACCGCGCCATCGTCAGCCACGGGCCCTTCACGATGCCCCGGCTCTGCAGCGCCGCCACGAGGTGCTCGCCGAGACGCCGCAGCTGCTCCGGGGGCGCGTCATCGGGGAAGAGCGCGCGCGACGTCAGCGCCACCGCGGTGAACCACAGCGCCCTGGGGTAGCTCGCCTCGAGCGCGGCGAGATCGAGCCCCGCCTCGCCCAGCGCGTGCCTGAGCTCAGGCGTGATCTCCGCCTGCAACACGCGTCCGAAGACGCCCTGAAACAGTTTTCCCGGCAGCTCACTCATCACTGGAACTTGAAGCGCACAGGGGTCTCCGACGAGAACGGCTTGGAGACTTTTGGGGTCTCGTCACGCCCATAAAACAGCTCGGCGATGCCGCCGCACGCGCCGCGAACGACCAGCTCTCGCGCACTGGTGGGGACGGGCAACACGTCACCGTCGTGTACCGCGATCGCCTGGGGCATCAACACCTCCGCCATGCACGCGCGGCTCATCGACACGCGCAGGTACACGCGGCCCGCCTCGCGCTGCGGCTGCCCCGCGGGCGGTGTCGCGACCTGCGGCTGCGCAGTCGTGGGCGACGGCGTCTGCGGAGGCGGCGCCGCGACCTCCGGCGAGCCCGCATCGACCTGCAGGATGACGAAGTGACCACCGCTCACCGGCTTCTGCGGCTCCGGCGCGCCGTCGTTGCCCAGGCGCACCACCCCGGTGCGCGACGTCGTCTGCAACTCGGGTTTCTGCGTCTTCACCGCGTCGATGCAGCGCGGAGGCAACCCGTTGCCGTCGTCGCTCCGCTGCAGCACCTCGATCTCGTACGGCGTGAGTTCCTTGAGCAGCGCGCACTGCTTCTGCGCGCGCGCCTTCCACTTCGGGTACGAGTCGAGGAGGCACAGCTCGCAGCGCGTGTTGCGCTCGTCGTCCTGCTCCAGCTGCGAGACGCGGTCGTTGTTCGACAACCGCCGCACGAAGTCGCCGGGAACCGGCCGCGGCAACGGACAGCGACAGTCACGCAGCTCACGCGACGCGAGGAACCCCGACGTCCAGTCTGCGTCGCCCTCGATCTTCTGCTGCTCGGAGAGGAAGTACCGCCACTTCTCCACCATGCTCGAGGCGAGCGCGCGCTCGCGCTCCGCGGTGGGGCCTCCGACATACGTGCCCGAAGCAGGCGGAGGCGTCACGCTGGCCACGCGCGGGCCGGAGTCGACTCCGGATGATGTGGTCGCCGGCGGCTTCGCCCCTCCCTGCTGCACCGTTCCCGTCTGCGTCGTGGCACCGGGCTTCGCGGTCGTTCCGGTCTGCGCCGTCGTCCCGTTCTGCGCGCCGGTTCCGTTCTGTGCGCCGGTTCCGTTCTGTGCCGTCGTCCCGATCTGCACCGTCGCTCCAGCCTGCGTCGTCGCTCCAGCCTGCGTCGTCGCTCCAGCCTGCGTCGTCGTTCCGGCCTGCGTCGTCGTTCCGGCCTGCGTCGTCGTTCCCGTCTGCGACGTCGTTCCCGGATGCGCCGTCGTTCCGGTCTGCGCCGTCGTTCCGGTCTGCGCCGTCGTCCCGGTCTGCGCCGTCGTCCCGGTCTGCGTCGTCGTGCCGGTCTGCGCCGTCGTGCCCGTCTGTGGAG
>CAMLFP010000303.1 GCA_946479335.1 uncultured Archangium sp. | reverse complement strand
GTGACGCCGCTCTCGCAGGTCATCGGCGCGGGGCAGTCGGCGCTCGAACCGCAGCTCCACGCGCACCGCAGGTTGTCGCTGCTCGGCCCGTTGCAGACGCTGCTGTCGCTGCAGAACGTCTCCCCGGGCGTGCACGCGCCGCCGGGCGCCACGACAGGCAGCAGCGGCAGGTGGCAGCGGCTGCTCGCCGTGTCGCACGTCATGCCGATGCCCGCGCAGTCGGTGTCGCTCGTGCAGTGCGCGGAGCAGTACGGCGTCTCGCGCTGCGAGTCGGTGTGGCACACGCGGCCCTCGCACTGGCTGTCGACGTCGCACGCCTGACCGGCGGGCACGCAGTCGGGGTCGGGCGTCGCGCAGGCCACCCCGGAGCAGATGCCGTCGGCGCCGCAGGTGTCCTCGAACTCCGAGAGCCACTCCGAGATGAACGCCTCGTTCGCGTCGACGCGGCTGTCGGCGCCGTAGGTGCAGTCTTCGGTCAACGTGTAGCTGTGCACGCCGATGACGCGCTCGATGCCGTCTTCGAAGGTCATGAACGACGGGCCGCCGGAGTCGCCGTGGCACACGCCGTGGGCCGACTGGTCGCCGAGGTAGAAGTTGGTGGCGTTCAGCTCGCGCAGCGTCAGCGCCACCTGGCGGCGCGTCCCGGAGCCCTGATCAGCTCCCGTGGTGCCGTAGCCGACCGCGCGCAGCGCGGCGCCCACGCGGCCTTCGAGCGCGGCGTGGTTCCATTGTTTGGGCGCGATGGTCTGCGGCTCCTCGAGGAGCGCGAGCGCGATGTCGCCGGTCAACGTCGCCGGGTTCCAATCAGGGTGGGTGCGCGTCTGCGTCACCTTCACCGTGTTCACGTTCCACTGGATCTGGCTCTCGTCGTCGGCGTTGGTGACGAAGATGAAGACGCTGGTGGCGCCGATGATGCTCGGGTCGACGCAGTGCGAGGCCGTCAGCAGCGTGCGCGGCGCGATGAGCGTCGCCGAGCAGCTCGACACCTCCCCGTTGTTGCCGTGCAGGTACATCATGAACACGTTGTCATCGTCGGGCGCGTTGACGCCTCCGACGATGGCGGAGCGCGTCTTCGCCGGCGCGGACGTGAACTGCGGGCCGCACGCGGCCAGCGACAACAGCAGCAGGAGTTTCTTCATGAGGCTCTCGAGGCGCGGCTCCGGCGGCGGCACCACAGCAGGCAGGCAGCCCACAGCGCTCCCGCGCCGGTGGTGGAACAGCCCGGGTTGGTCTTCTCACCGATTTCAGCAGGGGCTTCCGGCAGCGTGACCTCGGCGGAGAACGAGAGGTTCGCCGGGCGGCAGTACCGCCGCGAGTCGGCGCCGCCTTCGCACGTAGAGCCGCTCGCGCAGTTCGCCGAGGAGGTGCAGCTGGTGACGCAGCGGGTGAGGCCGTTCACCGGCCCGGTGCAGATCCCGCCAGCGCAGTAGTCGGCGCCCGCGGTGCACGCGTCGCCCAACTGCTTCTCCGGCTTGAGGGGGAACTCGCACAGCCCGTTGGTGCACACCATCGTCGAGGGGCAGTCGGGGTCGGCCGCGCACGCCTGCGTGCAGTACGCGGCGGAGTGCTGCGCGCTGGTGATGCAGCGGTTCGACTGGCACTGCGCGACCGAGGTGCAGTTCTGGCCCGCCGAGAGACAGTCGGGGTCGGGCGTCGCGCAGCCGGTCGCCGCGCAGACGCCGTCGGCGCCGCAGTGCACCGGGCAGTCGGGGTCGTTGGCGGGGGTCGCGCAGTCGACGCTGCACACGCCATCGCCGACGCACGCGCAGTCCTGGTCGATGGGCGTGCAGCCCGAGAGGCACGCGTCGCCCGCTTCGCACGTCGGCGTCTCCCACGCGGCCATGGTGGAGCGGATCCACGAGAGGCCGACGTCGACGCGCCCGTCGTAGCCCTGCTGCGTGCAGTACTGGTCGCCGTAGCTGACGACGCCGATGACGACCTCCTGCGTGCCGCCGGGCAGCACCGCCAGCGCGGGCCCGCCCGAGTCGCCGGAGCAGGTCTGCTTGCCGCTCGCGCCCGACTCGAAGGTGTACGACTGCACGCTGCGGATGTTGTACGTGACCTCGCGCTTGAGGCCATCGGTGCTCTGCGACGTGGCGGAGGTCAGCCCGAAGCCCACGTGTCGCACCGGCCGGCCCACGTTCGCGGCGGAGAGCGGCTGATCATTCAGCGGCAACGGCGCCACGTCGGTCACCGCCTGCTGGAGCCGCAGCACCGCGAAGTCGTACTTGTTGCCGTCGTACGCCGGGTCGCCGATGGCCTGCGCCACGTACACGAGCTGATCAGGCGCGTTGTTGTCGGAGCCGATGCCGATGGCCGCGGTGCTGGGGAAGTCGGCGACGCAGTGCGCGGCGGTCAGCACCGTGCGCGGCGCGATGAGGGTGCCGGTGCAGAACTCGAACCAACCGCCGTGGTACGGCTCCATGATGGCCACCACCGCCGGGTCGCCGAGCGCCAGCGTGCCGCCGACGATGTCCTGGCGTTGGCTGGTGGCGCGCGCGGCGTCGGGCGTCGAAGGGCCACACGCAGCGCCCGCCACGAGGAGGACAACCGCGAACCACTTCATCGAACACTCCGCGCGAGGCACACGCGGCGCTTAACAGCGTGTGCGCGCGGGTGGGAAGCCGGGCAAAGAGTTATGGCCCCATTTTTCGAGAATGGCGTACCGTCGCGCCTCAGTGGCAACGGTGCTCAAAGGCGCGACCGTGGTTGATGTCGAACCCGCGCAGGTCGAGGCGGCGGACCTCCGCATCGAGGGAGAGCGCATCACCGCCCGCGGCGCCATCGACCCGCTCCCCGGCGACGAGATCATCGACCTCAAGGGCAAGCTGCTCTTCCCCGGGTTGGTCTCCGCGCAGCACCACCTCCACACCACGCTGTTGCGCGGCTACCCGCGGCCCGCCGCCGGCTTCGAAGGTGAGCTGCAGGCGCGGCAGCGGCTGGAAGACGTGATGGAGCAACACGAGCTCGAGGCGGCCGCGGAGGTCGGCGGGCTCGAGGGCCTCGTCGCCGGCACCACCACGGTGTTCGACACCAGCTTCGCGCGCACCGCGCTGACCGGCTCGCTCTCGCGCGTGGCGCACGGGCTCAACCACGTCGGCATGCGCGCGGTGCTGGCGTGTGAGGTGAGCGACCGCGGCGGCGCGATGGCGCGCGAGGAGGCGCTCGAGGAGTGCGTCGGCTACGCGACCCGGGCGCGCGGCCGGTATCGCGGGGCGATCGCCCTCGGCGCGCTCGGCGGCCTGTCGGAGGACGCGCTGAGCGGCGTGAAGGACGCGCGCGCGAAGCACGACCTGTTGTTGCTGGCGCGCCTGGCAGAAGACGCGCGGGAAGAAGACGAGAGCCGCAAACGCTTCGGCGCCAGCGCCGCGGAGCGCCTGGTCGCGGCGGGCCTCACCGGCGCCCGCGCGGTGCTCTCGCACGGCGTGCACCTCACCTGGCCGGAGCTGTCGGCGCTCATCACGCAGGGCACGTGGCTGGTGCACTCCGCGCGTTCGAACATGTTCTCGCAGACCGGCCGCGCGACGGTGTCGAAGTTCGGGGTGCGCGGCTGCTTCGGCACCGACACGCTGCCGCTCGACGTCTTCGCCGAAGCGCAGACCGCGTGTCTGCGCACCGCCGACGCGGGCCAGCCCATCGACGTGCTGCGCTTCATCGCCAACGGGCACCGGCTCGCCAGCGAGGCCTTCGGGTTCCCCATCGGGTCGCTGCAGCCGGGCTCTGCCGCTGACCTGCTGGTGCTCGACTACCACTCGCCGACGCCGCTCGACGCCTCGACGCTGGCGGCGCACGTGCTGGCGGGCTTCTCGTCGCGCGCGGTGGAGTCGGTGATGGTCGATGGCCTGTGGCGGCTGTGGAAGCGGAAGGCGCTCGCGCTCGACGTGAATGAAGTCGCGCGCAAGGCCCGCGAGGCCGCGCACTCGCTGTGGGCGAAGATGCGCGGCTGATCAGCGCCCGACGTACCGGAGCCAGAGTTCCTTGAACGGCGTGCTGATCTGCTCGTCGTTCTGGATGCGCGTTGCGAGGTCTTCGACCATCACCTGGATCTTCGGCGCCGGCCTCTCGCTGCGCGGCTTCACGTACTGATCAGGCAACTCATCGTGACGTGGCGCGAAGACCATCGGCAGCACGTCGTAGATCGGCGCGAGCCGTGCCTTGCCGTGGTCATCGAAAAGCAGGCCGTAGTTGCCGAGGTGCGCGTCGTTGTTCCCGATGGCTGCAGAGAACGCATGCACCGTCGCGCAGGTCTCGGCGTCCTGTGAGGCGAGTTCGCCTGACTCAACGAGCCGCCGAGTTACCTCCGGCGCGGGCAGCTGCACGTCTCCCCAGCGCTCCATCGCGAGCCAGTAGAGCGCACCCGCGCCGACTCGGCCGCGCTGGGGTTGGCGATCGAACCGTCGAGACATGAGGAGTACTCGCTCAGGCAGCGGCTGGTCTTGAGTGGATGCCTTCACTGTGACGACGCCATGATCGTTCAATGTCTGTGAGCAGATCGCCTCGCAGAAGAGGAGATCAGCCCAACGGCGCCCGGCGGTCGTCGTCACGGGCGGACTGAACTTGATCAGGAGTTCGGGTTGGTCCTGGGCTGCCTGGAGCACCACTTTGGGGCGCTCTCCGCCGAGCGAGGAAGAGGCGCCGGCGCGCAGTTCGCTTCGGAGTGCGGCGTCGAGTTCGGCGAAAAAATCGGACTTACTGAAGGACCAACGCTCGAATCGCTCGCGAGATTCTTCGCCAATGAGGAGGTTCCCTGACAGTTCGCTCCCAGCCTCGGAGAGGACGCGAATCACCTGATCTCGCGACCACGTGCGCGGATCAGACGGGAGGGCGAGCTGTGGCTGCCTGGCTGAAAATCGGTTCCCCAGAAAGCCCGAGGGCGTCATGTCCCAGAAGAGCCACGGGAGATCGCCGTCGATGCGATGCGTCCCCGGGCGGAGCAACGGGTAGCCCTCGTGTTCGAGCACCAACGTGCGCGTGTCGTGATGCCACGAGCCCAGTCGTTCGACCGAGCCCGTCATCGTCACGCGGTAGATGGGGAATTCAGTGCTCACGATTTTCACTCTCGCATACCCGTCGCTGTTGATGGCGCGCCGCGGAGGCCGCCGCTAAGGAAGACGCATGCTCTCCCTCGTGCTGACGCTGTCGCTGGCCGCGCAACCCGCAGTGGGCGACGTGGCGCCCGACTTCACCGTGAAGTCCGTCGACGGCGTGGAACTCAAGCTCTCGGCGCTGACCGAGAAGGGCGTGGTCATCCTCGCGTTCTTCCCCAAGGCCTTCACGCCGGGCTGCACGGCGGAGCTCACCGCGTACGTGAAGCACTACGACGAGATCAAGAAGGCGGGCGGCGAGGTTATCGTGGTCTCCGCCGATGACGAGCCCACGGAGCGCAAGTTCAGGGACTCGCTGAAGGCTGCCTATCCGTTCGTGGGCGACCGCAACCTCGACCTCATCAAGACGTACGACGTGAAGGGGTTCCTCTTCCCCATCGCCAAGCGCGTCACCTTCGTCATCGGCGCTGGTCGCAAGGTGCTGGCGGTGCAGGAAGGCGGCGACGCCGTCGACCCGACGAAGGCCGTCGAGGTCTGCAACATCCACGCGGGGAGCGCGGTGAAGATCGTCACCGGCGCTGCCGACGCGGGCACGCACTGAGCCCATTTTTCTCACGCGACAAAGCGCCACGGGCCACCGGCTTGACGTGGTGAAGTGTGCGTGTTGAGTCGCGCGCTCATGAACCTTCGCGCTCTCACCTTCGGGTGTGTCATCGGTCTCTCTCTGGCGGTTGTTCCCTCTTGCGGCGGCGGGGGAGGCGGCGGAACCGGCGGTGGCTCCGGCACCACGGGCGGCGGCACGGCGATCACCGGCGGCGGCTCCGGCTCGTCGGGTGGCGGCACTGGCGGTACGACGGGCGGCGGCACTGGCGGTACGACGGGCGGCGGCACCGGCGGCACGACGGGCGGCGGCACCGGCGGCACGACGGGCGGCGGCACGGGCTCCACGTGCGGCGGCACGGGCAGCACCACCTGCGCGCCGACCTCCGAGCAGAGCACCTGCGCGACGGGCTCGTCGTGCTTCCCCATCAACAGCAACGGCGACGCCCAGTGCTTCCCCGGCGCGTGCACCATCGTGCCCTCGAACTGCACCACGGCGGGTCAGGGGTGTGTGTTCGCGCAGACCGGCCCGAGCAGCTTCGGCACGACGTGCACCGCGGTCGGTGACGCGGGCGTCGGCGAGGCGTGCGCGGGCGCGACCGCCTGCCGCCCGGGCCTCGCGTGCCTCGGCAACGGCACCAGCGGCTCGTGCACCCAGTGGTGCTACCAGGACTCCGACTGCGGCCAGGGCGGCTTCTGCAATATCTACGTGACGCTCGCCACGCAGCTTGGCCACGGCGCCTTCGCGTGCAGCTTCCCCACCGCGTGCGACCCGCTCGCCCCGACCTGTGCCTCGGGCGACGGCTGCTACATCGTCAACGTCAGCGGCACGACGCTGAACTTCGGCTGCACCACGGCCGGCGCGGTCCCCGCGGGCTCCACCTGCGCGGCCAGCAACGACTGCGTGCCCGGCACGGGCTGCGTGCCGGAGCAGGACGGCGGCGCTACCTGCCACACCTTCTGCAACCCCGACGCGGGCGCTCCGTCGTGTGGCTCGGGGACGTGCGAGCCGGTCAACGCGGCCGTCGGCGTGTGCCCGTAAGCGAAGGTTGAACGTCGCCTGACGTTCTTTGAACCTCCCCTCGCGAACAGCGGGGGGAGGTTTTTTCTTTACCGCTTCACCATCGCCGGAGCGGGCGCGCCGAGGCCCAGCGAGGGCAGCTCCGGCAGCGTCTGCGTGCGGGCCCA
>CAMLFP010000302.1 GCA_946479335.1 uncultured Archangium sp. | reverse complement strand
GCTGCATCGGCACGTGGCCGGGGCCCTCGATCATGGTCTGCACGTCGTGCTTCCACGCCAGCTGCGTCAGCTCGCCCAGCGTCTTGAGCTCCGCCATCTGCGCTTCGTCATTCGCGTCGGCGATGGAGCCCGGGCGCAGGCCGTCGCCCAGCGAGAAGCTCACGTCGTACGCCTTCATGATCTCGCAGATCTCTTCGAAGTGCGTGTGGAGGAAGTTCTCCTGGTGATGCGCGAGGCACCAGCGCGCCATGATGCTGCCGCCGCGCGAGACGATGCCGGTGACGCGCTTCGCGGTGAGCGGCACGAAGGCCAGCCGCACTCCGGCGTGGATGGTGAAGTAGTCGACGCCTTGCTCCGCCTGCTCGATGAGCGTGTCGCGGAACAGCTCCCAGGTGAGGTCTTCGGCCTTGCCGTTCACCTTCTCGAGCGCCTGGTAGATGGGCACCGTGCCGATGGGCACCGGGGCGTTGCGCAGAATCCACTCGCGCGTCTCGTGGATGTTGGGGCCCGTCGACAGATCCATCACCGTGTCGGCGCCCCAGCGGATGGCCCACACCAGCTTCTCGACCTCTTCTTCGATCGAGCTCGACACCGCGGAGTTGCCGAGGTTGGCGTTCACCTTCACCAGGAAGTTGCGGCCGATGATCATCGGCTCCAGCTCGGGGTGGTTGATGTTGGCGGGGATGATGGCGCGCCCCTTCGCGATCTCGTCGCGCACGAACTCGGGCGTGATCACCTGCGGCGTCGCCGCGCCGTAGTTCTCGCCGGGGTGCTGCCCGTCGTACGCGGCCTCGCGGCGCTGCGTCTCGCGGATGGCGACGTACTCCATCTCCGGAGTGATCACGCCCGCGCGCGCGGCGGCCAGCTGCGTGTACGCGCCCGACTTCGCGCGCAGCGGCTGGCGCCGGGTGTGGAAGCGCAGCTTCTCGAGGCGCGGGTCGGCGAGGCGCTGGCGGCCGTAGTCTGACGAGAGCGCGTCGAGCGTGGTGAGGCGCGCGTCGTTCGCCAACCAGGTGCGCACGGCGGGGAGGCCGGCCTTGAGATCCAGCTCCACCGTGGGGTCGGAGAAGGGCCCGCTGGTGTCGTAGACGGTCATCGACGGGTTGTGCGTGACGCGGCCGTCGGCGTGCGTCGTGTCAGACAGCGTGATCTCGCGCATCGGCACGCGCAGCTGCGGGTGCAGCACGCCGCCCACGTAAACCTTCGCGCTCTGGGGGAACGGGGTGCGGGTGATGGCCTGCAGGGCCGCGTCGTCAACGGTGAGTCGGGTCTTCGCCATGTGCTCTCCCTCGCGCCGGTATGAGCCGGATCAGGTTCAGCGGGTCGGCCGATACAGGCCCTCTCAGCTCCCTGTGCCGCGGAGCTCCCCGGGTGTGCGGGCGCCTCTAGCGCACTTTGCGCGGCCGCGGCGGGGTCACTTGCCGTTGAAGCGGTTCATCGCCTTCGCCAGCCCCTCGCGCGCCCACGCCTCACAGATGTCGACCGACTTTCCGATGAACTCCGGCAGCGCGTCGCGCTCGTCCTTCGAGAAGTCACCCAGCACGTGGCCGATGACGCGCTCCCGGGCGCCCGGGCCCGTCGGCTTGCCGATGCCGAAGCGCAGCCGCGCGTACTGCTCTTCGCCCCACGCCTCGTGGATCGACTTGAGCCCGTTGTGCCCGCCGGAGCCGCCGCCCGCGCGCAGCTGCAGCTTCGCGAAGGGGAAGTCCAACTCGTCGTGCACCACCAGCACGTCGTGCGCGGGCACCTTGTAGAAGCGCGCCGCGGCGCCCAGCGAGGTGCCCGAGAGGTTCATGAACGTCTGGGGCTTGAGGAGCAGCACCTTGTCGCCGGCGACGGTGGCGGTGGCGAGCTCCGCGTCGAACTTCGCGGCTGAGAAGGGCGCGCGCCAGCGCTGGGCGAGCACGTCCAACACCAGGAAGCCGATGTTGTGGCGGTTGTTTTCGTACTGACGGCCGGGGTTGCCCAGCCCGCAGATGATCTTCATGGCGAAAAAAGAAAAGGGTGAGAGACGAACAGTCTCCCACCCTTCGCGTTGCGAACCTCGGGGCGATTACTTCTTCGCCGCGGGAGCCGCCGCCTTGGCGCCAGCCGCAGGAGCCGCCGCCTTCGCGTCGCCCGCCGCCGCCGGAGCCGCCTTGCCGTCGGCCGCAGGAGCCGCCGCCGCCGCCGTGGTGGGCTCGGCCGCCTTCTCGACTTCAGGCGCGGTGACGACCGCGATGGTGAAGTTCACGTGGGTCTTCACGGTGATGCCCGCGGGGAGCTTCACGTCGTTGATGTGGAGCGCGCTGGCGATCTTCATCGGGGTCACGTCGACCTCGATGTTGAGGGGGATGGCGCCGGGCAGCGACCACACCTCGAGCTCGCGGCGCATCTGCGAGAGGATGCCGCCCTCGGCGACGCCGACCGACTTGCCGGTCAGCACCAGCGGGAGCTTCACCTTGACCTGCTCGTTCTCGCGCACGGCGATGAAGTCGGCGTGCAGCAGCTCCTTGGTCACGGGCTCGAGCTGGTAGTCCTTCACCAGCACCGCGTGCTCCTTGCCGTCGACCTTGAGGCCCAGCACGGTGTTGAGCTTCTTGGGCGTGTTGATGGCCGCGCGGAGCTCCTTGCCGTTGACGGCGATGTTGAACGGCTTGTCGAGGTGCTTGCCGTAGACGGTGCCGGGCACGAGGCCTTCGGCGCGGGTGCGGCGGGCAGGGCCCTTGCCGGACAGGCTGCGGCTCTTGGCTTCGATGGTGGCGGAGATGATCGACATGAGGGACTTCCTTTTTGCGTTGGCTCCACGGCATCGCTCCCCTATTGGAGCGCCCCGTAGGAGGGTGTTTGAAAGCGGGCCGCCCTTACGCCGCTTGCACACCCGGGGTCAAGGTGGTAGGCGCGCCGTCCTTTCTTCGAAGTTCCCACCAATTTTTGAGGTTCTGAATCATGCGTAACGCTGCCATCCAGTTCGTGGACTCGCTCAACGAGCGCAAGAACATCCCCGCCTTCCGTTCGGGCGACACCATCAAGGTGTGGTGGAAGGTGAAGGAAGGCGAGAAGGAGCGCAGCCAGGCGTTCGAGGGCGTCGTCATCCGCAAGACGGGTGGCAGCGTCGACGCGACGTTCACCGTGCGCAAGATGTCGTTCGGCGTCGGCGTGGAGCGCATCTTCCCGCTGCACTCGCCCCGCTACGAGTCGATCGAGGTGCTGAGCCGTGGCGAGGTGCGCCGTGGCCGCCTCTTCTACCTCCGTGGGCTGCGCGGCAAGGCCGCCCGCCTCGACGCGATCGAAGACGACAAGTCGGAAGCTGCTGCCCCGCGCGCGAAGTAAGGCGATACTCGAGAAAGCGATGCTCTTTCTCGAGTTGGCGGCACAATCGGTCCGCGGGTTTTCGCCCTCGGTCCGCGTCACCCTGAAACCCGGCTACAACGCGCTCACCAGCCCCGTGGAGCTCCCGGCTCCAGTCAGCGGGCTGGTGGTCGCGCTTGCGTTCCCCGATGGGCGTGGCGGCGACGGTGCGTTTCTCGCGCCGGGCGCCAAGGCCGGTCGCGCGGGGTTGTCGATTCAGGGCAATGACGGCTCGGTGTGGCGCCTGGTGCGCGACCTGGGCGGCTCGGGCGGCCTGCACAAGCTCAACCGCAGCACCAACACCTTCGAGATCGTCACCCAGGACGCGGGCGAGATGGGCCAGACGCTGCGCGGCTCGGCGGGGTTCCCCGCGCGCACCACCTGGGAGCAGCTCTTCACGCTCAACGCCACGCAACTGCCGACGCGGCGACCGAAGGGCCCCGCGAAGCCGGCCGCCGCGGGGGCTACGAAGGGCGCCACGCCCCGCATGATGTCGAAGTGGGGCGACTTCGACGCCAACGCCGACGCCGGCGGAGAAGAGGTCGACCCCTCGCGCCTGCCAGAATTGGAGCAGGAGCTGGTGAACGCCAAGCGCGCGGCGGAGCTCCAGTTCCGCGTCGACGCGATCACCGGCGAGCTCTACGAGGTGGAGGCGAAGGTGAAGGCGGTCGACGCGCTGGCCGACGAGCTGCGCGCGGCGCGGAGCGAGGCCACCCGCTATGACAAGCCGGAGCTGACCGAGGAGTTCATCGCCCAGGCCCACAAGCTGCCCGACGAGAAGCGCCGGGTCGACGAGCAGATCGCCCGCCTGCAGGAAGAGCAGCGCGTGATGGCGGAGTCGGCTCCCGTCGCGCCCGACCCGTTGCAGAAAGATCAGCGCTTCCTCGCGGCGGTGGTGGCGGGCCTCGGGCTCTTCATCGGCGCGATGTTCGGCGAGGGCCCGGTGCGCTACCTCGCGGTGCTCTCGCTGGTGCCGTTCAGCTTCGCGGCCCTGCTGGCGCTGCGCTTCATCGAAGATCTGCAGCGCCTCTCGCGCGGCAGCGGCAAGAGCGAGGTGCTGTTCAGCCGCGAGAAGAAGCTCACCGACGACTACGCGATGCACCAGGCCGCGGTGCAGAAGGTGTTCGAGAGCATCGGCGTCTCGTCGCTCGACGAGTTCCTGTCGGCGATGGAGTCGAGGGCGGGCGCGAAGGCGCGGCTCGGCGAATTGGAGGCCCGCGAGGCCAGCGCGCGCGAGGTGCTGCGCACCAGCGGCGTGCAGGGCAAGTACGACACCCTCAAGCGCGAGCAGGAGAAGCTGAACCAGGAGCTGCTCGGCATGTCGGGCGGCTTCATGCGCGACGTGCGCGACATCGAGCGCGAGATCGCGAAGATCAAGAACCCGCCCGCGCCGAAGCCAGCCAAGCCGGCGGCCCCCGCCGCCGAGTTCGAAGCCGTGGCCACCGAGGGCGAGAAGTTCGAAGACCCGACGCCCGCGATGCTGCTGCTGGCCACCGACGTGTTCAGCGCCGACATCCCCACGTTGTGGGCGGTGCTGAAGGACCGCGCCGTGCAGTACGTCAGCGCGCTCACCGACCGCCGCTACCACGGCCTCTCGGTCGACAAAGACGGTCACCTCACGGTCGAGGCGCCGGGGCGCACGCTGAAGGGCTCCGAGCTCCCGGGGAAGGACCTGGACCTCGTGTTCCTCGCGCTGCGCCTGACGATCATCGAGAAGGCGGCGGCGCACCACAAGCTGCCGGTGGTGATCGAAGACACCTTCCACGTGGTGTTCGATGCGCCCAAGCAGCCGCTGTTCGGGCGCATGGTGAAGCACCTCGGTTCGCTGACCCAGGTGATCCACGTGGGCGGCGCGGGGCACACCGCGAGCCTCGCCGACGCCGCCATCGCCATCTGACGCCCGCCGGGCCCGGGGTTACTTGTCAGACCCTGTTGGTACACCGGCTCCATGGCGAAGACGGAGCGGCGGAGCAGCGGCGACGAGGCGGAGCAGCAGGTGGTGGAGCAGCTCGAGCGCGACGGGTGGGTGATTCGTGATCGCAACATCACGTACCGGCTCGGAGAGCTCGACGTGGTGGCGGAGAAGGGCGAGGTGCTGGCGTTCGTGGAGGTGCGGATGCGCTCGTCGGGCGTGTGGGGCGACCCGGCGGCGACGGTGAGCCGCGCCAAGCAGCGCAAGGTGGTGCTGGCCGCGATGCAGTACGTGCAGCAGCGGCGGCTCCACGCGCGCGCCATCCGCTTCGATGTGGCGTCGGTGGTGGGCCGCGGGCCCGACGCGCGGGTGGAGCTGATCCCCCACGCGTTCGAGGCTCTCGGGTGACCTCAGTCGTCCCACTCGACGCGGTAGCCGCAGGCGGGCGCGGGCCGGTCGATGATCGTCATGCGCAGGTTCTTGGCGTGGGCGATCTGCGCGCCGCCCAGCAGCACGCCCTCCCAGAAGGTGGGCATGTTGCTGGCGTCTTGAATGGTGATCTCGATGGTGTTCGGCCCCACCAACTCGGAGCTCGCCTTCACGTAGTTGCTCCCGCCGGAGAGCGACTGGTGAAGGCGCAGCAGCGAGCGCTTCACGCCCATGATGCGCACCAGGCCCAGCACCGCCTTGCCCACCATCGTGTCGAGGTAGCCCTGCACCGAGAGCCGGCCCAGCTCGCGGAAGGCGTCGGTCTTCGACAGCTCGGGGAAGACGCGCTGCCACGCGGCCTCGAGGCCCTTGCGCGCGGTGGCCACCGGGTAGGCGGGGCCGAGCCGATCGAGGTCGATGCCGAGGGTCTTCAGGTCGCTCCGCAGCTCGGGGGTGAGGCGCTGACCGAGCCCTTTGACGAAGATTCCTTCGACGGTGAAGTCGAACCACAACTGTTCATTCATGAATGCGTGCTTCCTTGGAGCTGCTGCAATATCCCCCAGTTGTCTCCCCGAACACACGAAAGGATTGTTTTGTGAGTGTCAGTGCAGCTCCTCCGGAGCGGTTGCAGTGGTTCTACGAAGAGATGGGGCGGGCCCGTGAGGACGCCATGAAGTACGTCGGGCAGGTCTTCTCGCAAGACATCGTGTACCGCGACCCGTTCCGCGCCACGTCGAACATGGCTGACTTCGAGAAGCTCTTCACGAGCCTCTTCAAGAAGTGGCCGAAGGTGTGGTTCACGGAGTTCGAGTCGTTCGGTGACAGCAAGGCCTTCACCTTGACCTACGTGATGAACCTCAAGGGGGCGGTGGGCCCGGCGTTCGCCCAGCCGATGGCCAGCATCGCGCGCGCGCGGCCCGACGGGCTGATCTACGACCTGCGCGACTACTTCGACTTCCCCACCAGCCTGGTGTCGCCCTCGCGCATCTTCACCGGCATGTACCAGGGCTTCGCGAAGCTCTTCCTCTGAAGCGATGCCCGGCCGCCTGTTCATCGTCGCCACGCCCATCGGCAACCTCGCCGACGTCTCCGAGCGCGCGCTCACCACGCTGCGCGAGGTGACGCAAACGACGATATCGGCAAGACCGACAAGCGGACAGCACATTAACCGGATATC
>CAMLFP010000301.1 GCA_946479335.1 uncultured Archangium sp. | reverse complement strand
GGAGGCACGCGATGGCCGCGCCGCACGGCGTGCCATCCGGCGTCTCCTGCACCACACACGCGCCCTGCAGACACGCGCTGAACTGCACGCAGTCGAAGGGCCCGCAGAACACGCCGTTGGTCGCCGGCCCCTGCCCGCAGCCGGTGTGCACGTCACAGGTGGCGACCTGGCAGGGCTCGCTCGGCGCGGGGCAGACATGCGGCGGGTTGTAACACCCGGCGTCTTCCTGGCAGGCGTCGTCGGTGCAGGGGTTGCCGTCGTCGCAGCTGCGCGGCACGCCGAGGCACTCACCGCCGTGACACTGCCCGCCGGTGAGGCACACGCTCGAGGGCTGACAATCAGAGCCATCGGGCAGCGGCGTCTCGATGCACCGGTCGCTCTCGAGGTCGTACATGCTGCTGACGCACTCCTTCGAGGGCGTGCACACCGGCGGGCGCACGCCGATGCCGTGGAGCGGAATCTCCGTCGACTGGTCGCCGACGGTGAGCTTCAGCGTTCCGTCGACCTCCACGTTGCCCGCGAAGAAGGACACCTCGAGCGGCACCTGCCCGCCGCCCGGGAGCTCCACCTCGCTCACCGACGAGAACGCGGTGGTGGTGGTGACGGTGATGGTCTCGGTGACGGTGGTGGTGGCGCTCAACGTCACGGAGAGCGTCTTGCGGTCGCCCTCCAGCACGCGGCCGAAGTCGAGCGACGAAGGCTGCACGCGGAAGCCGAGTTCCACGGGGCCGACGACCTCCGGCTTGCACTTGCAGCCCACGACGGTGACCAGCAGCAGCATGACGGCGAGTGCCCGCATGCGCGCGACTGTGCCTTCAACGCGCCCGGCGGCGCCAGAGCCATCGCGCGAGAAACGCGAGCAGCACCACGCCGAGCAACAGAAAACTGAGGGTCTGGAAGCGCTTGAAGAACGCCGCCAGCGCCTCTTCGTTGTGGCCGATGCTGACGCCGACGAAGAGCAGCAGGCCGTTGAGCATCGTCGCGGAGATGCCGCCGAGCACGACGCTCTTCGAGAGCGGCACGTTCGACGCCCCCGCCGCGAAGAAGACCACCGCGCGAAACCCCGGGAGGAAGCGGTTGAGCAGCAGCAGCGAGGTGGAGCGACGTCGCAGCGCGGCCTGGGTGCGGTGAATCTGCTCCACCGAAACCCAGAGCAGCTTCCGCTGTGGGTCGAGCGCCGCGAGCCGCTGTTCGAAGGCGCGCCCGATGCTCCACATCACGGCGATGCCCAGCATGCTGCCGACGGTCATCACCAGCAGCAGCACCACCGGCGAGCGGCTCTCCAGCGCAACCCACGCGCCGCCGGCCACGCCCACCACGTCGCCCGGAATCGGCGGAATCACATACTCAAGGAAGGCGACGACGCCGAGCAACGCGTAGCCCCACGCGCCCAGCGCCTGGAGCCACGCATCAATCACGCTGCAGCTCCGTCACGTGCACGCCTACTCCTCGTAGTCGCTCATGGGGTCGCGGTAGTGCCCGGCGAGCTCTGACAGCTTCGGCGCCACCACCTTCGCGAACATGAAGAGCGCGAAGACGATGACCGCCAGGTACATCAACGGGCGCGAGGGCCGCGCGCGCCAGGCCCAGAAGCGCTCCTGTCTGCGTTGGAAAACGGGCGCGCTGGCGAACTCATTCCACGCGTCGTCACGCAGCAGCGCCGCCGACGCGTCATCGCCCAGCTTCAACTGCGCGCGCGCCAGCAGCACGCGGCCCATCACCGTGCCCTTGCGGATGGAGACGAGCTTCGTGAGCGCCTCCTTCGCGCCCGCGAAGTCACCGCGCTGCAGGCGGTACTTGCCGCGAATCAAGAAGACCTCGCCGACGCGGAACTCGGGGCTCATCTCTTCGGCGCGCTCGAGCAGCTTCTCGCCCTGCTCCGAAAAGCCCGCCTGCAGGCACGCCTCGCCCATCGTCACCACGGTCTGCACGTCGTCGTCGCCGCGCTCGAGGTTGGGCCGCAGCACGTCGACCGCCGCGCGCCCCTTGCCCCGCTGCACGTAGAGCTGCGCGAGCTCCAGGCGTGCGCGGCCGTCGTGCGGGTTGACGCGCAGCAAGCGCTCCAGCGTGCCGGCGCGGCGCCAGCGCATCACCCAGCGCACCGGGTCGGGCAGCACACCGAAGGTGAAGCGGTCGAAGACGAACCAGAACAGCAACAACCCCACCGCGGAGCCCAGCGGGCTGCCGGTGATGGCGGTGAGGATGATCCACTGCAGGTAGCCGCTCATGTCGTCACATCACCCGCGCCGCGATGGCGGAGTGCACGTCCATTCCCTCGTCGGTCAACACCAGTCGCCCCTCGCGCATCAGCGCCATGCCGGCACTCAACAGGTGCCGCACGGTGATGTCACGCTTCCGTGCGTCCTGGCCGAACTGCGCGCAGACCGCCTCGAGGTCGACGCCGTTGGTGAGCCGCAGGCCCATCGCCACACGCTCTTCGAAGCGCTCCTCGGTGGTCAACGCCTCGCGCGACGACTCCGGGAGCTGCCCGGCTTCAATTTGATACAAATACTTCTCGGCGCTGCGCTGGTTCGTGTACCGGTTTGTATTGATATAACCTGTCGCGCCGGTCCCGACGGAGAGGTACTCGCCGCCAGTCCAATACAAAGCGTTGTGGCGCGAGTGCCAGCCGGGCTTTGCATAGTTTGAGATTTCGTAGCGCTGCAGGCCGCCGCCGCGGAACACGTCGCGCACCGTGCGCTGCATGCGCACCACCGTCTCATCGGGAGGCAGGTGCACCTCGCCGCGCGCCAACTGCTTCGCGAGTGGCACTTCTTCGGCGAGTGACGCCTTGTCGAGGGTGAGCGCGTACGCCGAGAGGTGCTCGCTCCCCAGCGACACCGCGCGCCGCGCGTCGGCCTCGACCTGCGCCTCGGTCTGACCGTGCACGCCGTAGATGAAGTCCATCGAGACGTTGTCGAAGCCCGCGGCGCGCGCGGCGTCGTAGGCCTTGAGGGCGGTGGCGCCGTCGTGCGCGCGGCCCAGCGTCGCCAGCGTCTCCGCCGCAAAGCTCTGCACGCCCATCGAGAGCCGGTTGATGCCCGCCGCGCGGAACTCGGAGAAGCGCTCCGCATCGGCCGCGCCGGGGTTCGCTTCGAGCGTGATTTCGCAGCGCGCGGCGACGGTGAGTAACGACGAGAGCGACTGCAGCACGCGCGCCACCGACGCCGGTTTCCACAGCGACGGCGTGCCGCCCCCGATGAAGATGGAGGTCACCTCGCGCCCGCGCAGGCCGAGCTGTTCGACGCGTTGTTCGAGCTCCCACAGCACCGCGCGCGTGTAGCGCTCATCGTCGATGGTCTTCGCCGCCGTCGACGCGAAGTCGCAGTACGGGCACTTCGAGAGGCAATACGGGAAGTGGATGTAGACGCCCAGGCGCGCGGCCTCGAGGCCGGTCAACGCGTCGATGGGGGCTTCGGGCTGCACGCGCGCCGTATAGCCGCTTCCGAGTGGCCCGCGACCAGCCTGAAGGGGAGCCGGTGTTCAGGAGTCGAGCGCCACCGCGAGAAGCCGGCTGGCGCCTCGCTTCGAGCACACTCGCGCCAAGCCAATGCACGACTGGGACGAAAGTAGCGCCAAGCGCAACTTTTCCCCCAACGGAGGGTCAGCCTCACGGCGTTGGCCCGAAACTGGAGGGCCTGTGCGTGACGAGCACCGTGGCGACCTGCACGCAGCGTCCTCCTTAAGGCTTCTTGAGCTTCAGCTGCGCTTCGAGCTTGGCCACCTTCGTCTTGAGCGACGCGGCGGCCTCCATCGCGCTCTCGGCGGCGGCGAGCTTCTTCTTCATCGCGGCGTTGTCACTCTTGAGCTTCTCCAGCTCCTCGCTCGACGCGCCACCGGCCGGAGCGGGCGCCGAAGCAGGCGTCGCCGCCAGCTTCTTCTTCAGCGTGGCGACCTCCGCCTTCAGCTTGTCGAGCTCGGCGGTCGGCGCCGCGGGCGCGGGCTTCGACTCCAGCTCGGCGATGCGGTGCTTCAACTGAATCTCGCTGGCCTGCATCTCGCGGTACTCCTGCTCGATGCCCTGGAGCTGCCGCAGCTTCGTCTCCAGCTCGGCGACCTTCTTCGCGTCGGTGCTCGACGCCGCGCCCTTCGCCGCGAACGCGTTGGCGCGCGCCTCGGCCTGCACCGCGCGCGCTTCCTGCTGCACGGCCTTCGTCTCGGCGGCCTTGGCGCGGTCGCTGAGCTCCTTCACCTTCGCCTCGGCCTGCGTCGCGCGCGCCTGTGCCTGCGCGGCCTGCGTGCGCAGCGCGTCGGTCTCCTGCGCCGAGCCGGTCTGCTGCGCCGACACCGCGTCGAGCGTGCCCTGGAGCTCCGCGAGCTCGGCCTGCGCCATCGACGCCTTCTGCTCCGAGAGCTCGGCTTCGTTCGTGAGCCGCTGCAGCTCGGCGGTGGTGCGTTGATGCGAGAGCTGCAGCTGCGCGTGCTCGCTCTTGAGCGAGGTCAGCTCGCGGTGGTGCTCCGCCTCGGCGGCCTGGAGCTCTTCGAGCTGCGCGCGCGCCTGCGTCAGCTCGCTCTGGAGCTGGCTCAACTGCGTGCGGGCGAGGTTCTGCGTCTCGCGGACCTGCGCTTCGAGCGACTGCGCCCGCGACTGCGTCTCGGCTTGCGCGCCCTCGAGTTCGGCCTGGCGCGCGGCGAGCTCGCTCTCGAGCGCCTCTTTCTCTCCGCGCAACATGCCCAGCTCGTTCTCGGCGGCGGAGAGCGCCTCCTGCCGGCTGGCGAGCTCCTGCTCCTGCGCGGCCAACTGGCGCTCGGCGGCGTTGAGCGCTTCCTGACGGCTGGCGAGCTCGGCCTCGAGCGCTTCCTTCTCGCCGCGCAGCTCACCGAGCTGGCTCTCGAGCGCGGTCGCGGCCTCCTGCCGGCCACCGACCTCGGTCTCCAACGCGTCCTTCTCGCCGCGCAGCGACCCCAGCTCCTGCTCCAGCTCGCTGACGCGGGCCTGCGCCTGGTCCAGCGACGACTTGGCCCACTCCTGCTCGCTCTCCAGCGCGGAGAGCTTGAGCTCCAGCTCGCCGACGCGCTGCTTGTCGCTCTCGCCGCCGGCGGTGGCGCTCTCGAGCTCGCTCTTGAGGCGGTCGATCTCCAGCGACTGCTGCGAGGCCTCGCCGGCGAACTTCGCGGCCTGCGCCTGGCTCTGGTCGTAGGCCTCTTTCGCGGCGGTGAGGCGGGAGGCCAGCTCCGACAAGCGCTCCTGCGAGTGGCTCAGCGCCTCCTTCACGCCCACCAGCTCCTCGGCGAGCTGCTGGCGCGCGCGGCGCTCTTCTTCGAGGCGGTTGCTGGCCTCGCGGAACTGCTGCTCGACCTCCACCACGGCGTTGGTGAGGTCTCTGCGCTCGGAGTCGGCCTCCGCGTAGCGGCCGACGAGCTGCTCCATCTTCTTCTCGGCGGCGTCGGCGCGCTCGGTGTCCTTCTCGAGCATGTCGCGCAGCGAGGCCAGCTGCTGCGGGAGCTCCGCGTTGCGCTGCACCTCGGCGAGCGCGGCCTCCAGCTGGCTCTTCATCTGCGTGGCGAGCGCGCGCAGCTGCTGCGCCTCGGTGTCGACGGCCTGGTACAGCGCGCGCCCGCGGGCGAGGGCTGCGTCCTTCCCCTTCAAGGTCTCGCGGAAGACCTTGAGCTTGCCCTCCGCGTCGCTGCCGGGGGGGATGCGCGGCTCCGCGGGCTCGGCGAAGGGGTCGGAGGTGGTCGGCCGCTGCACCATCGGCGGCAACCCGGAGACCGCCGCGACCGGCGCGGTGCCTCGCCCGGGCGTCGAGCCCGGTGACGCGGCGGGCGTGGCGCCGGTCTTCGGCTTGGGCGGGAGCGGAGGAGGAAGCGGTGGCGGCCCACCGGCGGCCTTCGGCGGCGGCACCGACGGCATCGAGCCCGTCGGCGGCCTCACCGGCGCAGACGTCGGCGGCGGTGCGGCGCGCGCGGGGGCAGGGGGCGGCGCGGGCGAACGCGGCGGCGGCGCGCTCCCGAAGAGCGGCTCGTCATCGTCGCTCAGCGCATCGCGCAGGCTCGCGAGGGGGTCTTCGTTCGGAGGCATCGGGGAGCGCGTGGGAGCCTACCCGCGTTCTCCGAGGGGCGCGAAGAATGATGGTAGGGAGACGCACATGGCGACGCGTTACCGACTCTCCAACGGCCTCACGGTGGTCTTCGAGCAGCAGCGTCAGGCGCCGGTGGTGGCCTTCCAGGTCTGGGTGAAGGTCGGCAGCGCTGACGAGACGCCCGACGAGGTGGGCCTGGCGCACCTCCACGAGCACATGCTGTTCAAGGGGACCGCGAAGCGCGGGCTCGGTGAAATCGCCCGCAGCGTCGAGGCGCACGGCGGTGAAATCAACGCGTGGACCAGCTTCGACCAGACCGTCTACCACGTGGTGATGGCCAGCCGGCACGCGTGGCAGGGGTTGGACGTGCTGGCCGACGCCGTGCAGCACTCCGCGTTCGACGCGGGTGAGCTGAGCCGTGAAATCGAGGTGGTGTGCGAGGAGATCAAGCGCAGCCTCGACATGCCCTCGCGCCGCGCGTCGAAGGCGCTCTTCCAGGAGGCCTTCACCACGCACCCGTACGGCCGGCCGGTCATCGGCTTCGAGGCCAACGTGCGCGCGCACACGCGCGAGCGCGTGCTGTCGTTCTACAAGAAGCACTACCGCCCGGAGAACATGGTGCTCTCGGCGGTGGGCGACTTCGATGAAGCCGAGCTGCGGAAGCAGGTTGAAGCGCTGTTCGGCACGCCGTCGGCGCCGCTCGTCGCAAGCGCTCCGTTCAACCCGCGCGTGCGCGAGCCTGACTTCACCAACGTCCGCGTGAAGCTGACGGAGGACGAACTCAAAGACGCGCACCTCCACTTCGGCTTCCAGATTGAGGGCGTCTCGCACCCCGACACCG
>CAMLFP010000300.1 GCA_946479335.1 uncultured Archangium sp. | reverse complement strand
GGCGCGGCGAACGTCGAGTAGTTGCCCACCTCGTCGACCGCGCGGGCCGCGATGTAATACGTGTTCAGCGGAGGCAGCGTGAGCGAGCGGCTCGTGTTGGTGTCGACGCCATCGGGCTTCGATGACGACCCGAAGAAATCGGCCTCGAGCGACATCGAGTTGTTGCCCGGCACCGACGAGGTCGTCCACCGCACGTCGTAGCTGGCAGCGCCGCTGGCGGAGTTGGTGCCGTCGTCATTCACCGCGCCCCACGACAGGTTCACCGTCGCGTTGCGTGCGTTCGCGAGCGTCTGCGTCACCGAGATCGCGGCCGGCGCCACCACATCGACCTGCGAGACGTGCGTGCTGGTGTACGTGTTGCCCGCCGGGCTGGTGACGCGAACCACCATGTTCGTCGTCGAGGTTCCCACCTGGTGCGGGAGCTTGAGGTCCAGCGTCGAGCCGAACCCCTCCGCGTCGACCGTCACCGACGCCGGCGAGGTCACGCCCAGCACCTCCAGCTTCGAGTCGAACGGCGTCACCCGCGCGCCATCGATGTTGGTCAGCGCCAGACGCAGCTCTGCGCCGTCGACCGACGCGTTGAGGTCGCCGAACACCATGTCGCTCGCGAGCGCGGAGTCGACGCGGTGGTTGCCGGTGAACGCGCCGAAGGTCAGCGCGGCGTCTTTCGCCACCGTCACCAGCGTGACGTTGCTCGCCGAGCGCTGCAGCGCGATGCCGCCCACCGTCGGAGCCTTCAAGCTGACGATGAAGCCCCGGTGCGTCAGCAGGCCGGTGCCGTCATCGATGGTCACCGTGTACTCGCCTCCCTCGGTGAACGCCTGTGAGGGGAACGTCACCGCGCCCGTCGCGTCGGTCACCTGCGGCGTGCCCGACGGCGTGGTCGAAGCCGCGCCCGCGTACAGGTACACGTTCTTGCCCGCGCCACAGTCGGAGGTCACCGCTCCCACCGCCACGCTCGCGCTCGTCGGCGTCGAGCCGCTCACCGGCAGCCCGGCGCCGGCGCGGTTGAGCCAACTCCCGTAGGTGTTGGTGGAGATGGGCCCGCTCGCGGTGAAGTCGAGGTTGCACGACGCGTTGTTCACGGTGAGCGAGATGGACTTGTGCCCGCCCGACGGCGCGACGCACTCGTTGCCGGCCTCGTCGGCGTAGCTCGCGGTCACCGTCTGCGCGCCCTTCGGGTAGCGCACCAGCCGTGTCGCCGCGCCGCCGGTCACCGTCAGCTGGTTGTTGGCGATGCCGCTGAGCGACGAGGTGATGAACACCACCTCGCCATCGGCGACGCCGGTCAGCGCCACCGTGGTCTGCACCTCGTTGGCCGTCACGGTGCTGCCGGCCGCGGGCGCCGTGAGGTCACAGGTGGGCGCGCTCAGGTCGATGCGCGTGGTGACAGGCGCGGCCGTCGAGGCGTTGCCGGAGGCGTCGGTGCAGGTCGCGCCGATGGTCACCGCCGTGTCGCCGGTGAGCCCGGTGTACTGCGTCGTCACCGTGCCCTGCGACGGCGTGAGGTCGCGCGCGGCCTGCCCGGTGAAGGTGAGGTGCACGCCGCCGCTCGCCACGTCAGTAGCGGTGTTGACGGTGACGTCCAGCGCTCCGCCTGGCACCTGCGCCAAGCCCAGCACTGCCGCTGAAGGAGAAGCGACGCTGCACGACGGCGCCACCGGGTCGACGCGGAAGGAGAGCACCGCCGGGTCGCCCGCGCCGGCCCACGCGTTCTGGTTGTAGGCGAGGTCCGTCAACTGCACGAAGAGGTTGAGGTCGGTCTCGGTGGTGTACGTCCCCGTCAGCGTCACCGTGTATTGCCCGCCGGCGTAGACCGACGACGACGCGCGCACGCCGCCCACCATGCCCGCGATGAGGTCGCGCACCGTCACCGCCGACAACGTCGCCGCGGTATCACCACAGCCCGGCGTGAAGACCAGCACCGGCTGCGCGCCGTTGAGCTCCGCGAGGTTGAGCCGCCCGTCGCCATTGGCGTCTTGCGGCAGGGCGATGGAGTTGGCCTGCACGCACGGCCGGGTGCCGTCGGCGAAGATGCCCACCGCGGTCGATTCCGGGGCGGGCGTCACGCCGCTGCCCACCACGACAATCTTGAGGGAGTAGCTCCCCTCGGGGAACGTGAACGCCGGCGACGGGCTCACCACGCCCTGCTGCAGGAGGAACCAACCACTGCCGCACTCCGTCGACGTCGGCCGTTGCGCGCCAGACACCGGGTCGACGCCCTGCGTGGTGCACACGTCGACGCGCGCGCCCACCGGCACCGTGGCCGAGAAGTCCAACGTGCGCTGCACACCCGGCGTGTTGGGCTGCGTGTCTTGCGCGGCGGAGAGCGTCGCGAACGTCTGGCCGGTGGGCACGATGGGGTTGGTGATGGAGGGGCCGTCGAGGTCGACCGTCACCTGCACCGTGGCGCTGCTCACGCCCGCGTCACCGGGGTTCACCACCGCGCCGCGGAAGCGAAACGCGCCGGTGCTCATCATCAACGGCGAGAACGCCGCCAGGCCCGCGCTGGTCAGCGTCGCAGTGCCCACCTGCTCCTCCGCCGACAGGCCACCGTCGGCCTGCACCGCGGTGCGGAACAAGGTCGCCGACTGCCCGGCGCACGCCGGCTTGCTGGTGGTCTGGAAGCTGTAGTTCCCCGCCTGCAGTTGCGCGGGCGTCAGCAGCGCCGGCGAAGAGGCCGGCCGGGTGAACGCGATGCCACAGCCCGCGAGCTGCACCGTCACCGTCACGGTCGTCTCGTCGGTGTTGCCGGCGACGTCGGTGGCGCGCACGGTGATGCTGTACGTGCCGTCAGCCGAGAACGAGACCGACGGGTGCACCACGCCGGTGTCATCGACCGTCACCGCGTCGACCGACTGGCCGTTCACCAGCACCTGCACCAGCCCGCCGGCTTCGCCCTGCCCCACCGAGACGTCCAGCGTCAGCGGAGACTCCGTCACCGTCGCGTTGTTGGCCGGCGAGAGCACCGTCACCGTCGGCGCGTCGAAGTCGGTCTGCAGCGTGCCGTTGGCGGTGGTGGTGTTGCCCGCCGAGTCGACGCAGGTGAGCCGCAGCGCATACGACGCCGTCTGCGCGGGGAGCGTGAAGTCCGCCGACACGTCGCCATCGGCGTTGGGCGTCACCGGCGCGTCGCCCACGTTCACCACCTCGAGGGTGCCCGTGGAGTCGGCCGCCATGGTGCCGCTCACCCGCGCCTGGAAGCCGGTCACCGCGGGCTGCGCGTCTTGCGCCGGGCCGACGACGGTGGTGGCGCTCAGCGCGCACGAAGGGTTGCTGCGCTGCACGCGGATGCTGCCCAGCGCCGCGCCCACCGGCTGGTTGACGGCCGCGCCGTCGCGCACCAGCTCGGCGAAGAGGTCGTACTGCGCGGCGTCGGCGTCGGGCAGCGTCGGCAGGGTGATGGTCGCCACGCCGTTGACGAAGTCGGTCAGCTCGCCCACCACGGTGACGCCGCGCTTGATGCGCACCTGCACCCCCGACACGCAGCCCGCCTCCACGCGCACCTGCAGCGGCGTGCCCGCGGGAAGCTCGGCGGCGTTCAACACGCCCAGCGGCGCGGTGGTGTCTTGCGGGAACGAGACGCCCAGCACCGTCGGCGCGGTGCACAGGTCTTCACGCACCGTCACCGTGCGCGTCACCGTCTTCGAGCAGCTGCCCGCGGCGATGGAGGCCTTCAGCTCCGCGCTGCCCGCCGTCGCGGTGACGCCGGTGAAGCTGGCGGTGCCATTCGAGATGGCCCCGGTGAAGGTGTGCCCCTGCACGGTCAAGGTCGCGGCGTCGAAGGCGAAGGGTTCACCGTTCAGCGTGGCCGCGATGGCGGCGTCGAAGGTGCCCGGCACGGTCGCGCCCTCGTCGGGGAGCGTGAAGACCAGCGTCGCGTCGGTGCAGGTCGGCTGCGGCTTGCCGCAGTCACAGCCGGCGAGCGCCGACACGGCCAGCAGCAGCATCAACTGCGAGACAGTGCGTCGAAACATGGGTGTCGCTCCTACTGTGTCCGCCCCCGCCTTCCGCATTCAAAGCGCGAGCACCTGTTTTCCGGCCAGAAGTGCAATGAAGTCTAACACTTCGCGCTCGGCCACGGCACGCGTGACGTCGAACTCCTGCACGAGCACGTCGATGATGTCGCGCACGGTGCGGCGGCCGTCGACGAGCTCCATCACCCGCTCACCGACCTCCGACACGGCGCCGTCGTCACCCTCGAAGCTGTGGAGCCGCTCATCGGCCGTCGCCGCCACCCAGCGCCCGCCCACCTTCTGCACCGCGGCCTCCGGGTGCACGCGGGGCACGGAGTCGAGCGTCAGCGCGCCCACGCCGCGGCTCCGAGGGCCACGAAGAGCGCCAGCAGGTAGATGTTGCTGCTCATGAAGAGCTGCCGCGCCCAGACCGCGTCGGCCCTGGTGCGCCAGCCTTCGAGGGCGAAGCCCAGGTAGATGAGGCTGAAGCCCGCGGCGACGAAGAGGTACGAGCGCCCCGCGAGGCCCGCGAAGTACGGCGTGACGGCCGCCGCGCCCTGCAGCACCGCGTAGACGACGGCGTGCAACCGCGCGGTGTCTTCACCCTTCTCCGAGACGACGGTGCGCAGGCCGGCGGCGCGGTACTCGCGCGCGCGGAACAGCGCGATGGCGATGAAGTGCGGGAGCTGCCAGCAGAAGAGGATGGCGAAGAGCGAGAGGCCGCCGGGCTCGATGGCGTTGGTGGCTGCCGTCCACCCCATGAGCGGCGGCAGGGCGCCCGGCAGCGCGCCCACTTGCATCGCCCAGTGCGTGCGCGGCTTCAGCGGCGTGTAGACGAAGACGTAGCTGAGCAGCGCCAGCAGCCCGAGCCCGCAGGTCAGCGGGTTCACCCACCACAGCATCGGCAGCGACACGCCGGTGAGCAGCGCGGAGAACATCACCACCGCCTGCGCCGAGAGCCGGCCCTGCGGCAGCGGGCGCTGGGCGGTGCGCGCCATGAAGCGGTCTGACTCGCGCTCGAAGACGCAGTTCATCGCGTTGGCCGCCGCCACGGTGCCGGCGGTGCCCAGCAGGGTCAGCGCCCAGGTGCGCGGGTCGCGCGTGGCGGAGCCGCCGGCGAACCACAGGCCGCCCGCCGCGGTGATCAACACCTGCAGCGACAGCCGCGGTTTGGTGAGGGTGAGGAAGTCACCAGCCAGCGCCGCGAGCGAGCGCGGAGGCGTGTCTTGCGCAGCGGTGAGCGGCTCGGCATTCACGACCCGCCGCACCTAACGCTTTCCGTCAGGGCGCGCCAGATGCCGGGTGCTTCAGAGGTTCTTCATGTCGGCCGCGCACGAATCCTGCGGGGCCATCTTGAGGAACGCCTGCGCGATGGTCTTCGCCTTGTCCTTCTCCTTGGGGTCCTTCGCGAGGAGGCGGGCGTAGTGGCAGTACGGCATCGCGTTGTCCTTGTCGGCGTTGAGCGCCTTCTCGTAGGTCGACAGCGCGCTGTCTTTGTCGCCCTTGAGCTCGTAGGTCTGCGCGAGGTCGTCGAACGCCACCGAGGCCATCGTCGGGTCGGTGAAGTACTCCTCGGCGGCCTTCTTCAGGAGGTCGGCGGCCTTCGCGTAGTCCTTCTTCTCGTCGCGATAGATCTTGCCCAGGAGGTACCGCGCCTCCGGGTTCTTGGTCTTCGCGTCGGTGAGCGCCTTCTCGAGCGTGTCGCGGGCCGCGTCGAACTTCTTCTGCTTGAACTGGGCCTGGCCGAGCATCGAGAGCAGCTTGGGGCTGTTGGGCACCAGCGTCAGCGCGTTCTTGAGCGCCTCTTCGGCCGCCGCCTCGCCGCCTTCCTTGCGCGAGAGCACCTTGGCCAGCTCGACGTGGAACTGCGAGGCCTGCGGGCTCATCGCGATGGCCTTCTTGATCTCCGCCGCGCCCTCGTCGACCTTGCCCTCCCACGCCAGCCGGCGCCCGCGGATCAGCAGGAGCTCCGGGTTGTTGGCGTCGAGCGAGAGGCCGGCCTTCTCGGCGTCGCTGATCTCCTTGGCCACCGCCGCCGCGTCAGCCGGCACGCCGGTGCACTCGGTGAGCGTCTTCTGGAAGTTCTTGTCGGTGTACTGGGGGATGTCGCGCGACACGCGGCTGTAGAGCAGCGCCTTGATGAAGTCGTTCGTCGCCTGCTGACGCGGAGACGTGAGGTCGGTCATCGCCGCGAGGTCCTTCACGTTCTTCGCCGCGAGGCAGTAGCCGTTGCCCGGGTTCTCCTGGTCGAGCATCAGGCTCGCCGCTCCGAGCAGCCCGTCGGGGTGCTTGTTGTTGCCGTAGCGGACCGCGTTGCTGAACGCCTGGAGCGCCGCCTCCGCCGCGCCACGGCGGCGGTTGAGCTGCCCCAGCGCCGCGTACACGCGCGGGTCGTCAGGCGCGATGCCCTGCGCCTTCTCGAGCGCGTCCTTCGCGGTCTCGAGGTCGCCGGAGTTCATCAGGAGGATGCCGCGCGTGAGGTAGTAGAGGCTGACGTTCTTCTTCTGCGACTCGGCCGTGGCGATGCGGTCTTCGATGGCCTTCAGGCCGTCGGCCGCCTTGCCGTTGTAGAAGGCGAACATCGCCTCCGCGGCGTGGAGGTACGCAGACTCTTCCTTGTTCGCGAGGCCGGTCTGGATGTTCTTCTCGGCGTTCTCGCGGTTCGCCTCGTCGTGCACGTGCTCGCCCCAGCGAATCGTGTACGCGTACGCCAGCAGGCCGCGCGCGTTGCGGTTCGTCTCGGAGTTGCCGTTGAGCGCCAGCGCTGACTCGGCCTTGTCGATGGTGTCCTGGTAGGCCTTGAAGTTGTCCTTCTTCAGCTCCGCGGTCGCCTCGCGGATGGCCTTGTTCGCGTCGCGGATGGCGGCCGCGCGCTGCTGGCCGATGACGTAGTAGCCGACGGCGAAGAGCGGCACGCCGATGGCCATCGCGATGAACACCGTCTTCGCGGCGCCGCCGC
>CAMLFP010000299.1 GCA_946479335.1 uncultured Archangium sp. | reverse complement strand
ATGACCGCGCCGGTGACGCAGCAGTCGACCGGGCAGCGCTCGTGGGTGGTGCAGTTCATGATGCCCGGGGAGTGGACGCTCGACACGCTCCCCGAGCCCCTCGACTCGCGCGTGCACCTGCGCTTCGTGCCGCCGAAGCGCGTCGCGGCGCTGCGCTACTCGGGCACCTGGTCGCAGGCCAACTACCGCGAGCACCTCGACGCCCTGCAAGACAGCCTCGCCCGCCGTGGGCTGGCGACCCGCGGCGAGCCGATCTGGGCGCGCTACGACCCGCCGTTCAAGCCGTGGTTCCTGCGCACCAACGAGATCCTCCTCGAGCTGGCGAACTGATCGCTAACGACGTTCCTTCGCCCGGTACTCCTCGTACGACTGCAGGTAGTGCTTGTCGCCCGGCACCACGAGAAAGCGGTGCGCGTAGTAGTCGCCGCCGAGGTGGATGAAGCCGGTCGTGAGCTTCTCGCCGTTGATGTGGTTGTTGGCGGAGTTCTTGATGATGCCCGTCAGGCGCTCCGGCTGCTTGATGGCCTTCTGGTACGCGGCCTCGAGCACCGCCTTGATGGCCGCATCACCGAGCCGGTACAGGTTCGCAATGGCCCACGACGTGTGCCAGATGTTGAAGTCACTCTTCATGCCGTCGATGTGCGAGAGGTAGAGGTCGGCGATCGCCCGCGCCTGGTCGACGGTCACGAACTGATCGCGCAGCACCCAGATGCTCAGGCCCTGCTCGACGTTGGTCTTCTCCATCTGATCCGCGGCGACGCGGAGCGACTGGTCCATGTCGATGCCCTTCACCAGCGCCGGCTCCCGCACGGAGTACTCGAAGGGGAAGCAGCCGCTGAAGAGCAGCCCGCAGCACAGCGCAGTGAAGGATGAGCTCGGCAAGCGCATGCGAAGGAGCCTAGCGCCAGCCACGCGTCGAAGTGCCGGGCCCTCGTGGCATCCTCTCGCGCGGCTACTGTTTGGCGAGGGCCTCGGGCCCGTAGATCTGCAGCTTGCGGTAGAGCGTGCTGCGATCGAGCCCCAGCGTCTCCGCGGCCTGGCGCTTGTTGCCTTTGAGCGCCGCCATCACGCGCAAGATGTAGCGCTTCTCGATCTCCGCCAGCGGGAGCAACGTCGCCGGCTCCTCGGCGTCGGGCGGCAGCGCGCGCGTCGACTGCCGCATGCGCTCCGGCAGGTCTTGCAGGCGCATCGCCGGCTCGACCCCGAGCGCCATGATGCGCTCCAGCAGGTTGTAGAGCTCGCGCACGTTGCCCGGCCACTCGTACGACAGCAGGCGCTCGGCCACCTCGGGGCTCAGGGTCGGCGCCGGCCGGCCTTCACGCTCTCCGAGCCGCGCGAGGAAGTTCTCGGCCAGCAACAGCACGTCGGTGCCACGCTGCCGCAGCGGCGGCACCTGCAGGTGCACCACGTCGAGCCGGTAGTACAGGTCTTCGCGGAACTTCCCCTGCTTCACGGCCTCGCGCAGGTCGACGTTGGTCGCGCACACGATGCGCACGTCGACGGGGATCTCGCGGTTCCCCCCCAGCGGGCGCACGGTGCGCTCCTGCAGCACGCGCAGCAGCTTCGGTTGCAGCGCGACGGGGAGCTCACCGATCTCATCGAGGAACAACGTGCCCCCGGCCGCCTCGCGGAACACGCCGGCGCGATCGTTCCGCGCGTCGGTGAACGCGCCCTTCACGTGGCCGAACAGCTCGCTCTCCAGCAGCGTCTCCGGCAGCGCGCCGCAGTTCACCGCGACGAAGGGCGCGTCCTTCCGGCGGCTCTCCTGGTGGAGCGCGCGCGCCACCAGCTCCTTGCCCACGCCGCTCTCGCCGGTGATGAGCGCGGTGGTGGTGGTGTCGGCCACCCGGTGCAGCAGGCGGAACAGCTCGCGCATCGGCTGGCTCTTGCCCAGCAGCTCGCCGAAGCGGGGCGGCCCCTCGGCCAGCTGCCGCTTCAACCGCCCGACCTCCTGCTGCAGCGAGCGGTGCTTGATGGCGCGCTCCAACGTCAGCGACAGCGTGTCGAACTCGAAGGGCTTGGTGATGAAGTCGTACGCCCCGAGGCGGATGGCGCGCACCGCGGCCTCGATGCTGCCGAAGCCGGTGATCAGCACCACCGGCAGCGTCGGGTCGTGCGCCACCAGCTCGCGGCACAGCTCCAGCCCGCTCTCGTCGCCGATGTTCAGATCGCTGACGACCGCCGCGAAGTTCTCGCTGCCGTCGAACTTCGCCAACGCGGTGCGCGCGGAGGTGACCCACTCCACCGAGTACCCGCGGGTCTCGAGGTCATGCGCGAGCATCTCGCACATGTTGGGGTCATCATCGACCAGCAGCACCTTCTGGCGCTCACGCTGGGAGGTAGATGAAGAATTGGCTGCCGTGTCCAAGTTCGCTCTCCACTGAGATCCAACCGCGATGGTCGCGCACGATGCCTTGCGCGACTGACAGACCGAGGCCGGTGCCTTCGCCGGTGTCCTTGGTCGTAAAGAAGGGCTCGAAGATGCGCCGGCGCTGCTCGTCGGCGATGCCCGAGCCGGTGTCGCTCACCACCACGCCCACGTAGTCGCGCGCCGGCAGCCCGCTGTCGGCCGGGGGCCGCGAGGTCTGCGTGAGCGACAACGTCACCGCGCCGCCCGCCGGCGTGGCGTGGATGGCGTTGGAGATGACGTTGATCATCACCTGCATCATCTGGCTGCCGTCGAACTCCACCACGCGCGCCTCGTCGAGCCCGGCGGCGGTCAGCTTCACGCCCTTGCGCGCGGAGACCGGCTCCAACAGCGCCACCGCCTGCCGCACCAACGTGCGGATGTCGAAGCGCCCCAGGCGCGGCTCCCGGCGCCGCGCGAAGTCGAGCAACTGGCGGATGATGGCCGCCATGCGGTCGGCCTGATCAGCGATGGTGCGCGCGGTCGGCGCGACCTGATCAGCCGGCACGGTGCCGGTCGCGATCTGCCGCGCGCGGCCTCCGACGATGGACAGCGGCGTGCCCAGCTCGTGCGCGATGCCCGCGGCCAGCTTGCCCACCGTCGCGAGGCGATCGGCGCGGCGCAGCTCCGAGAGCGTGTTGCTCGCCGCGCGCCGCAGCGCCAGCTGGTTCGCCGCGTGCCGCGCCAGCCGCTGCAGCGCCTCTTCCTGCCGGGCGTCGAGCGCCGCGCCGCTCACCACGAGCCCGCCCAACACCTCGGCGTTGATGTCCAACACCGGCAGCCAGGTCATCGCCTCGTCGCGCCGCGGCTTCTGGGTCTGCAGCGCGGCGTCGACGAACGGCGCGCCGCCGCCCGGGAGCGCACCCGCGACGAGCGCCCAGCTCGCGTCGCTCACGCTCACCAGCCCCACCGCTGCTCCCGGCACCAACGCCACCCCCAACGCCACGATGTCCTCCAGGTCCTGCGTGGGCACCATGCCCGCCAACGTCGGTTGCACGACGTCGTGAATTGCAATTGCATCGCCACCTCCAACTCGCCCTGATTTCAGCTGATTAGCCTCGTCTCTTTCGCGTTTGCGTGTGGCATCCTGCATCTCCCGGGGCTCTTGCAACATCAGGGTCGTGGGCTACCCCATGCCCTCTTGGACCGCTCGGAGCGCGCGCACGGCGCGGCGGCCGAGATCGAGCGGGTCGAGCGGGAGCGCGACGAAGTCGAACGCGCCGCGGCCGATGGCGTGGGCGATGAACATCAGGTCGTCGTCGGTGCCGCACAGCAAGACGAGGCGGCTGGGGTCTTCGGCGCGCGCGCGGGCGCAGCGATCGAGCGCGCGGGCGTTGCTCTCGGCGGCGACGAGCGCGATGCCGGCCAGCTCCCCCTCCTGCGCCTCGCGCGCGCCGACGCTCACCAGGGCCTCGCGGAGCTCCCGGCGCAGCGCCTCGGGCGCGCCGTCGAGCATCAGCTTCACCGCCGGGGCGTCGACCTCCACCGCGATGAACTCGTGCGCCACGCTGCGGAAGTCGACGTCGCGCGCGTGGCCGTCGGTCTTCATCGCGTGGAGCGCGGCGCGCATCTCCGCGGCCTCGGCGAAGCGCGCGTCGCGGGGCTTCGACAACGCGCGGCGCAGCACGCTCTCGAAGGCGCGCGGCACGTGGGTGACCCCGCGCTCCGCGAGCGTCGGCGGCTCGCGGAAGAGGTGCGCCGAGAGCACGTGCACCGGCTGCGTCGAGAAGAAGGGCGGCCGCCCGGTGAGGAGCTCGAAGAGCACGCAGGCCAGCGAGTAGAGATCGCTGCGCGCGTCGAGCGCCTCGCCGGAGACCTGCTCCGGCGACATGTACGCCGCCGTCCCCGGCTGGTGCCCGTCGGGCGCGAGCTGCGCCGTGAGCAACTGCGCGATGCCGAAGTCGACCACTCGCACGAAGGGCCGCTCGTGCGCCGCGTCGAGCATCAGGTTCGCCGGCTTGAGATCGCGGTGGATGATGCTCTGCGCGTGGGCGCTCTCGAGCACGCTCAACACCTGCTGCGCGATCTCGAAGACCTCGTCGAACCCCAGCGGGCCGGCGCGCGCGAGGCGCTGGTCGAGTGACTCTCCCTGCACCAGCTCCATCGCGATGAAGGGGGAGTCGCCGCCCAGCTCGACCTGGTGCACGCGCACCACGTGCGGGTGCTCGAGCCGCGCCATCAGCCGCGCCTCGTTGGCGAAACGCGACAGCACCTCCGGGTTTTCCCGCACGTGCTGGTGGAGCACCTTGAGCGCCACGTGTCGCTCGAGCGTCGGGTGCTCGGCTTCGTACACGCTGCCCGAACTCCCGTCGGCGATGCGGCGGAGGATTTTGTACGGCGGAACCAGGGGGGTCATGCGCGGGTGGGTGCGTGCAACAGGTGTCTGGTATGAGCGTGCCCTACGTGGAACCGCACGAGGCAACACGCAGCTTTTCGATCTACGGGCGGTTCTCGTTGCTTCTGGTGGCGGTGACGGTGCTCCCGATGGGGGTCCTCGGGTGGCAGGCAACCCAGCGAATCCGCGCCACGTTGACAGTTGACACCCAGCACTTCGAGCGGGTGCTCGCGGAGCGCGCCGCCGGGGACGTGCAGCGGGAGTTCGACACCGCGCGCGCGGCCCTCGAGGCGATCGCCGCGACGCTGGGGAGCGCCGACGCCAGCACCGAGGCGCTGCAGTCGCAGGTGGCCGCGAGGCAGCTGGAGGCGTGGGGCCGGAGCCGCTTCGTGACGCTGTTCGACGCTTCGGGCGTACGGCGTGGGTCGATCCGTCTCCAGGGCGCCGACGCGCGCGGCCCGGAGTCGTTGGCGCCGGCGCTGCGCGGCGAGGGGTTCCTCGTCGGCGCGGTGAAGCAGGGCGCCGGGGGCCCGGTGGTGCCGCTCTCGGTGCCGGTGCGCGCGCCGTCCGGCGAGCTGCGCTTCTGGTTGTTGGCGGAGCTGGAGCTCGCGCCGTTGTGCGCCCAGCTCGCCGCGCTCGGGGAGGCGCCCCCGTTGAGGGATCGCGACGCGCTCTTCGCCGTCGACGACGCGCACACGCTGGTGTTGGCGAGCGACCCCGCGCAGGTCGGGCGTTCGCTGGCGTCGCACCCGCTGTTCTCGGCGTTCGCGGGCGACGCGAAGTTCCACCAGTCGATGACGGTGGTGACCGACTACCTCGACGGTGACGACGAGCTGCTGGCGGCGCTGGCGACCGTGCCGCAGCTCGGGTGGGCGGTGACGGTGCGGCAGCCGCGCGCGACCGCGTACGCCAGCCTCAACTCGCTGCTCATCGCCATCGGGGTCAGCATCGGCCTGGCGGGGCTCCTCGCGCTCGTCATCGGGTTGCTCGGAGGGCGCTGGGTGGTGCGGCCGCTGCGCGCGTTGGTGGCCGCGACCCGGCGCATCGCCCGGAGGGAATGGACGCGCGTGGAGCCCGAGGTGCGCGCGCGCCGCGACGAGGTCGGGCAACTCGGCCGCGCGATCGACTCGATGAGCACGTCGCTCGAGCAGAGCATCGGCCAGCTGGTGCAGGAGACGCAGGCGCGCGCGGCGTTGGCGCGTTACCTCCCGGCCGACGTGGTCGATCAAGTGGTGGCCGACCCCACGCGGCTGCGCCTCGGCGGCGAGCGGCGGTTGATCACCGTGCTCTTCGCCGACGTCGTGGGCTTCACGCAGATGTCGGAGCACCTCGAGCCCGAGCGCATCGTCGCGATGCTCAACGAGTACTTCACGTTGGCCACGGAGATCGTCCACGCGCACGGCGGCTTCGTCGACAAGTTCATCGGCGACTGCGTGATGGCGGTGTGGGGGCTCCCCGAGGAGCGGCCCGACGACGCGGCCCGCGCGCTGGCGGCGGCGGAGGCGCTCTCGCGGTGGAGCGACGCCTGCGCCCGGCGCTGGAGCGCGCGTTACGGCGTGCGCCTGCAGCTGGCGATGGGCCTCAACACCGGCCTGGTGGTCGCGGGCAACGTCGGGAGCGAGCGCCGCCTCGAGTACACGGTCATCGGCGACACGGTGAACGTCGCGGCGCGCCTGGAGGCATCGGCCGCCCCCGGTCAGATTCTTTTGAGTGAAGCGACCCGGCTGGCGTTGAGTGGGGCACGGCGGGTGACCCCGCTGGGAGAGCGGCAGCTGCGTGGCCGGACGCAGTCGATCCGCGTGTTCGAGGTGAGTCGATGACGGCGTTGGTGGTGTTGATGTTGTTGTCGGCCGAGCCCGCGCCCGCGGAGCGGCCAGAGACGTACACCGTGGTGGCGGGCGACACCTGCAGCAGCGTGACGGCGCGCTTCTGGGGCCCCACCGCGAAGGTCGAAGCGCTGCACCGGTACAACAACCTCGGGCCGACCCCGCACACGCTGGTGGCGGGGCAGGTGCTGCGACTCCGGCCACCGCTCAGCAACGAGCCCGACGCGACCCTCACGTTCCTCAAGCCCGCGGTGCGCGCGCGCACCCGCACGGTGTGGGAGCCCGCGACCCTGGGCATGGGCCTCTTCCGGCTCAACGAGGTGAACACCCTGCGCCACGCCGGCGCGGAGCTGACGCTGCGCGACGCGAGCCAGCTGTTGCTCGACGAGAACGCGCTGGTGGTGATCTACGGCGAGCCCAACGC
>CAMLFP010000298.1 GCA_946479335.1 uncultured Archangium sp. | reverse complement strand
GAGCGCTTGTGCAGGAAGGACTGGACGCCTTCCTTGCCTTCGGCGCTGGCCCGGACGCCTCGTTCACCTGCCCCGCGGCCTCGCGGTCCAACCCGGTGGTGGGTTCATCGAGCAGCAGCACCTCCGGGCCCAGCACCAGCGCGCGGGCGATGGCGGCGCGCTTGCGGATACCGGGGCCCACCTCCGGCGGGCGGCGCTGCGCGAAGGCCTGCAACCCCAGCCGCTCCAGCGCGGCGTCGGCGCGGCCGTCGTGCTTCGACGGCGGGTCGGTCATCGCCACGTTGTCGCGCAGGGTGAGCCAGTCGAGCAGCGCCGGGCCCTGCACGAGGTACGGCGCGCGCGCGCGCAGCTTCGCGAGGCGGCGCTCCGGCAGCGTGTCGACGCGCTCACCGAAGAGGTGCACTTCGCCGGCGTCGGGCTTGAGCAGCCCCACCGCGAGCCGGCACAGCACCGACTTACCGCTCCCCGACTGGCCGACGATGAAGGTGATGCCGTGGAGCGGCAGCTCGAGCGACAGGCCCTTCAAGATGGTCGCTGACCCGAAGCTCTTGTGGATGCCGGTCAGCGTCAGCGTGTTCAGTGCTTGCACCATTGGGTGGCCGACGACGGCTGGCCACCGACTGTACCGCCCTGACCCGTGCCGCTCTCGATGAAGTTGTGGTTCGCGTACGCGTGATCGACGCAGATGTTGGTGGAGCCATCGCGCGTGGTGTTGGCGACGCGTGAGGGCAGCGTGGTGACCGTGCAGGAGCTCAGCGTGCTCCCGGAGACGTTCGCCTTGATGGTCGCCACGTTCCAGAAGTCGCCGGAGCCCGTCTGGCCCGGGGTGTTCATCAGCGGGAACGCGGTCTGGCCCGTCGCCGGGTTGTAGCCGGCCGAGAGCACGCGCTGCCCGTTGCAGTACAGGTTGACGTGCGGGTGCGCGGTGCCCGAGGTGCCCGCGGAGCCGTTGGCCTTCCAGTTGTCATAGAACTCCACGCCGACCGCGAAGGCGTCGTTGTTGCCGGGGTTGTCGATGTTGATGTTCTCCGGGCCGCAGAAGTTGGCGTTGGTGGGGTCGTCGATCGACCGGTCACACTGCACGTTGTCGCGATCGAGGCGCGGGTTGCTGCAGGCGTACGTGCTGGAGCGCTTGCTCGACCAGCCGTGGCACGCGCTGCTCGCGCTGTCGGCGTAGCCCCAGTCGAGCGTGTCTCGCGCGCAGTCGGCGTAGTAGCAGTCTTGCGCGGTGAACTGGCTGTCGTTGCAGGTGTTGAACCAGCCCTGCGTGCTGCAGCCCAACACGTTCTGCAGCTCCGCGAAGTGGAGGTCGATGTCGTTGCCCTCGGAGACCGACATGCCGCCGACGGTGTCCCAGCAGAGCTCCGCGCGGATGCCCGGCGCGCGCACTTCGACCTTCTGCGTGCAGGTGTAGTGCGTGCCGTTCACGTCGAACTCGCCCTGCACGATGTAGTCACCGGAGAGGCCGAACGCCGGGTAGATGGTCGACGACGCGCCCGTCGCGCGGATGCTGATGAGCTTCGAGTTGGCGTCGGGCACGTAGTGGTTGTTGCCGTCGAGGCTGACCGCGGTGCGCGAGCCGAGGCGCGAGGCGGTGTTCGAGTTGGCGCCGCCGTACACCGCGTAGCTGGGGTGCGGCAGCACGTTGTCGCAGTCGCCGCCGATGACGGTCCACGTCCAGTTCGTCGCGGTGCCGTTCTTCACCCACGCGCCGCCGTTGATGCCGGGGATCGCGGTGGGCGCCGGGTAGGGCGCCGCGGTGATCGACGCCGTCGGGCACTGCACGTCGTCGGTGCCGCACGCGCAGCCCTGGAGGCGGTTGTTCGCGTCGAGGCCGTCGCAGTTGAAGTCGCCCGACGAGCAGGTGTCGTTCAGCGCCGGCGCCTGCGCGCCACGGCACACGCCCGACCACACGGAGAACTCGCTGCCCACGCAGTCGAGGCTGCCCTTCGCGTTGTTGGTGCACCAGCCCACGGGCAGGCCACTCGCTGCGCCGACCTGCGTCGCGGGCACGAGGTAGCAGTCTCTCGTCACGCCGTTCGACGGGCAGGTGCAGCCCTCGTCGACCTGGCCATCGCAGTCGTCGTCGAAGCCGTTGCCGCTGCCGCCGTTGAGGCGCTCGCTGGGCACGCCGCCTTGCGTGGAGAGCAGCGTGTCGGTGACGCCATCGCACTCGCTGGTGGTGGCCGGCGCACACAGGCGCTTGATGGTGGGGTTGCCCGCGTCGGGCACGCCGCAGCCGCCATCGAGGATCGGCTGGCCCGCGTCGGGCTCCGTCAGGCCCGCGTCGGGAGGAATCACCACGCCCGTGCCGCCGCCGGTGTTGCCGCTCCCGCCCCCGGAGTTCGCGCTGCCACCGCCGCTGCCGCCGCCGGTGGTGCCGCCGCTCCCGCCCGTGGTGCTGCCGGTGCCGCCGCCCGACGTGGTGCTGCCGCCGCGGCACTGGCCCTGCACGCAGATCTGCCCGTCGGCGCAGTCAGCGGTGGTGTTGCACGGCGTGCCGGTGTTGCCGCAGCCGAAGAGAGACGCCACGAGAGCGAAGGTGAGGGCGCGTGACTTCATGAAGACTGACTCCTGCAAGGTGGGGAGCGCGAACCGACCGCGTGGCGCTCGGAATGTCGAGGCGCAGCGTGCCCCGGCTCTCATTTCATAAGAGCGCTCACGAGGTGTGCGCGGTGATGACGAAGTACGCGGCCGCGATCACGAAGTCGATGACCAGACAGCCCATGCAGGCCTCGACGACGCCGACCGTCACCGCTTCTCCGACCGCCGCCGCGCCGCCCTTCGCGCGCAGCCCGCGCAGCGCCGCCGCGATGGGGATGAAGGCGCCGCACACCACGGTCTTCACCAACACCGAGAGGAGATCTGCCTTGGTGACCAACGCCGGGTCGAGGAAGGCCATGCCGTTGTTCTGGAACCCGAAGGTCACCGTGGCCGCCGCGGAGGTCGTCGCCGCGATGACGCCGATGGTGGTGAGCAGCGGCAACACCAGCACCGACGCGATGACGCGCGGCGCGACCAGCTCCGCCAGCGGGTCGGCGGCCGAGAGCTCCAGCGCTTCGACCTGCTCGTTCACCGACATCGCGCCCAGCTCCGCGGCGGTCGACGCGCCCTGCCGCGACGCCGCGAGGATGGCGGCCATGATCGGCGAGAACTCCCGGAGGATCAGCTGGAAGTACGGCGGCCCGATGATCGCGATGTTCCCGAAGTACTTGCGCACCTGCGCCCAGGCGATGGTGACCAGCACCACGCCGAAGAAGAACAGGCCCATGAAGATGAGCGACGCCGACGAGGTGCCCAGCTCCGCCATGTGGCGCAGCACCTCCTTCCACACGATGCCTTCGCGCCGCGCGGCCTTGAGGGTGCGCCACAGCAGCACCAGTTGCGCGCCGAAGATGTGCACCGGGCTCTCGTTCATCGCGCCAGCACCTGCGCCAGCCACGGCGTGAGGAAGAGATCGAGCAGGAAGATCGCCGCGCAGCTGCTCACCACCGCCGTCGCCGCCGCGCGCCCCACGCCCTCCGCGCCGCCCGTCGCCTTGAGGCCCGCCGCCGTCGACACCACGGCGATGGCCAGCCCGTACGCCGACGACTTGATGAGGCCCAGCAGCAGGTCGCCCCAATAGAGGATGTCGGCGAACGCGCCGAAGAACACGCGCGTGGGCAGCCCGAGCGAGAAGTACGCGGCCACGCACTCCCAGAGGATCGCCACGAGGAAGGTGATGCTGGTGAGCATCACCACCGACAGCAGGCTCGCCACCACGCGCGGCGCCACGAGGATGCGGAACGGATCGAGCGAGATGCCGCGCAGCCCTTCGATCTGCCCGTTCACCGTCAACAGCGCGAGCTCGGCGGCGTTGCGGGCCCCGATGCGCGCGCCCATCACCAACCCGAGGAGCAGCGGGCCGATCTCCCACATCAGCGCGAAGCCGGAGGCCCAGCCCGTGTACAGGCGCGCGCCGAAGCGCGTGGCGTAGACGCCGGTCTGCATCACCACGGTCGCGCCGATGACCGTCGCCGCGCCGAAGGTGAGCGGCAGCGAGCGGTAGCCGAACAGCACCATCGCGCGGCCGAGCTCTCCGGGGTCGAGGCGCGGCAGGTAGAAGAGCGTGCGCCCCAGCACCAACGCGTTGGCGCCGATGAGCCGCAAGAACCACATCGTCAGCCGGCCCGCGGCGCGGATCATGCGCGCACCACCTCGCCCGCGACGAGGCGCAGCGTGCGCTCGATGGGCAGCGAGTCGACCGGGTCGGGCAGCGCGACGATCAACGTGCGGCCTTCCGAGACCTCGAGCAGCAGGTCGGCGATGGACTTCTCGGTCTTCGGGTCCAACCCCGCGAAGGGGTCATCGGCGAGCAGCACCGCGGGCCTCGCGACGATGGCGCGCGCCACGCCGCAGCGCTTCTTCATGCCGCCCGAGAGGTTCTCCGGGCGCCGCTCCAGGGCGTGACTCAGGCCCACGCGCTCCAGCGCCTCGCGCGCGCGGCGATCGGCTTCACCCGCCGGCACGTTCCGTTTGCGCAGCGGCAGGAGCACGTTGTCCATCACGGTGAGCGAGTCGAACAGCGCGTCGGTCTGGAAGACCATGCCGAAGTTCACCTGCGCGGCGCGCTTCTCCTCGGGCGTGCGCGACGCCGTGGAGGCGCCGTTCCACTGCACCTCGCCAGCGGTGGGCATGATCAACCCGGCGAGACATTTCAGGAGCGAGGTCTTGCCGCCGCCGGCGGGACCCCAGAGCACGGTGCGAGAACCCTCGGGGAACTCCTGGGAGATCTGCGTCAGCGCGTTCACCGCGCCGAAGCGCAGGCTCAGGTGGTGGGCCGCCAGCCGCAAAGTGCGCGCAAGCCTACTTCTTCCCCATGAAGCGCTTGATGGAGATCTTCCGGAAGCCGCGCCACATCTGACGCACCACGGCGGTGCTCGACAGCATGATCGCGCCCGCGACGCCGACGAGGCCCAGCACGGGCACGCCCCAGAGCTCCGGCTGGCTGTGCGAGAACGAGATGAAGGCGCCGATGATGAACGCGCCGGCCAGCAACCCCGAGAACGTCACCACCGCGAAGGCGCGCACCGAGTTGTTCAGCTCCTCGGCCTGCTCCGAGCGCATGTTGATGACGAACTTGCCGGCCTCGAGATCGACGAGGATCTGCTGCAGCTGGTTGGGGATGTCGGTCGCCGCGCCCTGGAGCCGCAGCAGCATGCGCAGCCCGTCACCCTGGATGTTCGCGAGGTCGTAGCGCTCGGTGAGCAGCTTCTTCGCGTAGGGCAGGAAGATCTCCCCGATGGGCATCTCCGGGTAGAGGCTGCGCAAGATGCCCTCGGTGGAGATCGCCGCGCGCGTGAGGATCGCGAACTCGCGCGGCACGCGGATCCGGTACTTCGCCAGCAGGTTCAGGAGGTCGGCCAGCATGTGCTTGCTGTCGATGTCCTGCAGCGCGGTCAGGTAGTAGCGGCCGAAGAGCGCGTCGATGTCGAGGCGGAACTCGTTGAGGTTGGTGCGGCGATCGGGCGCGCCGAGCCGGTACAGCGTGCGCGCCACCGTGTCTGCGTCGCGCAGCCCGATGGAGAGGATGAGCTGCACCAGCGTGTCTTGCATGTGGCGCGACACGCGGCCCACGAGGCCGAAGTCGATGAGCACCATCACCGGGCCGGGCAGCACCAGCATGTTCCCCGGGTGCGGGTCGCCGTGGAACAGCCCGTCTTCGAAGAGCTGCTTGAACGCACCCCGGAGGATGATCTGCGCGAGCTCCCGCTTGCCGGCGGCGTCGAGGTCGGCGCTCGACAGCTTCGGCGCGTCGATGAACTCCATCGTCAACACCGTCGACGAGCACAGCGCGTCGTAGACCCTGGGGATGCGCGTGTCGGTGACGCCCTCGTAGTTGCGATGAAAGGCGCGCAGGTTGCCCGCCTCGTGCATGAAGTTGAGCTCCTCCTGCACCGCGCGGTCGAACTCCGCGATGACGCCGGTGGGCGTGTAGACGCCGACCTCCTCGATGACCGCCTCGAGCGCGCGCGCGATGTAGTGCAGCACCGAGAGATCTGCGCGCACCTGCTCGGCGATGCCCGGGCGCTGCACCTTGACGATGACCTGCTCGCCGGTCTTCAGCCGCGCGCGGTGCACCTGCGCCATCGACGCCGCGGCGAGCGGCTCGGGGTTGAACTCGACGTAGAGCTCTTCGATCTCCTTGCCGAAGGCGGCCTTGATCTGCGCGCGCACCTGCTCGATGGGGAAGGGCGGCACCTGGTCCTGCAGCGTCGAGAGCTCCTCGATGAACTCCGGCGGCAGCATGTCGCCGCGCGTGGAGAGCACCTGCCCCAGCTTCACGAACGTCGGGCCCAGCTCCGCGAGCGCGAGGCGAAAGCGCCGCGCGACCGTCGACGAGTTCGCCTCCGGGGAGACCTCTTCTTTCGAGTCGCTCGGCTTGCGCAGCCCGGAGCGCTCCAGCATGTCGGCGAAGCCATAGCGGCCGGCGATCACCGAGATCTGCCGGACACGATTGAGATCTTGAATGGCCTCGCGGATCACCGGCGGCAAACAACCACGGGATCAGCGAGGCAGCAAAAGGTTAGCGGGTCACTTCAATGACAGCGCACCCGACGGGCACTTCGCGACCTGCTCGCGGATCTGCTGCGTCGACGCGCCCTGCATGTTGATCCACGGGCGGGCCTTCGGGTTGAAGACCTCGCGCAGCCCGCGCGCGCAGTTCGCGGAGTGCGTGCAGAGGCCGGGCTTCCAGACGACGGTGACCTCGCCGTTCGAATACTCCTTGATGTCGTCGCTCATGGTGACTCCTGGAGTTTGTCGAGGGCCTGACGTTCTTCGATGTCACCGATGATCTCGGAGAACGAGAGCTGCTGGGTTCGCTCAGGGTCAAACCCCCTCTCCCGTGGGGAGAGGGTCGGGGTGAGGGGCGCGCGTTTCTTCGCGGCGGGCTTCTTCTTCGCGACGGGCTTCTTCTTCGCGACGGGTTTCTTCTTCGCCACCGGCTTCTTCTTCACGACCGGCTTCTTCTTACGTGTCGCCATGTGGGCGCGAA